>JAHDEP010000418.1 GCA_020628775.1 Rhizobiaceae bacterium
ATATCGAACTTAGTTCTTGATTTTGATTGCTAGTTCATTTATAGAACATCGTCAAGGGACAGATTTGACTGCAAACAGGGGAGGAACGTCAAGTGTCGGATCAAGATAATCAGATAAAACTTGTACCTGCTCTCGCACGCGGGGCGCATATCTTAGATATTATTGCGCGCCATCCTTCCGGGATGATGGCAAAAGAAATTGCAGACGAGTTAAATTTAGCGAAAAGCACGGTTCACGGTCTTTGTGGAACATTGGTTTCTTTAAATCTTTTGGTTCGCCGGGCTGATCAATCTTATCAAATGGGGCCGCATGTTATGCGCTGGGCAAATGCTTTCACAGCGCGCAGTGATGTGGCCAACGAATTTGCATCTATCTGGGATGATGGCACGGATCTACCGGGTGCTACAATTACGCTCTCAGTTTTAGAAAATACAGACATTACATATATCGCAGCACGAAACTCTGACGCCACAGAAGGCCGTTTTGAGTTCCGCGCCGGTATGAGACTTCCAGCGAGCATCACTGCAGCGGGTAAAGCTATGTTGAGCCACATGAACGAGTTTGATGTGCGCCAACTTTTTACTGCTGTGGCGGATGACAATACCATCGACGCGTTGATCCAAACTCTAAGTGAAGAAAAAGCGCGTGGATATTCATTTGATAATGAAGATGTGAGTGAAGGGTTGGTTTGCTATGGCGCTCCGGTTCTTGATTCAAAGAACAAGCCTATCGCCGGTATTGCGGTGAGCTTGCTCAAAGAAGATGCCACCCCTGAAAAGGGGAAGCAGATCGTTGATAACCTGACAGATATTGCCGTCAAATTATCAATGCGAATGGGTGCAGACGTATAATAGAAGAAAAACGAGCGCACCCAGAATTTATAAAAAGTCGAACGTAATTTTAACATTGGTGAGAGGATTACCAGTTATGAAAATGACAACAGAAGAAGCGTTTGTAAAAACGCTACAGATGCACGGTATCGAACATGCATTTGGTATCATCGGATCAGCTATGATGGCGATTTCAGATATTTTCCCAGCAGCTGGCATTAAGTTTTGGGATTGTGCCCACGAAACATCAGGCGGCATGATCGCTGATGGTTTCACACGCGCATCTGGCAAAATGTCTATGATGATTGCGCAAAACGGCCCAGGTATCACAAACTTTGTAACACCTGTTAAAACTGCTTACTGGAACCACACACCACTTCTATTGGTGACACCGCAAGCAGCGAACAAAACAATCGGTCAGGGCGGTTTCCAAGAAATCGAACAGATGAAATTGTTTGAAGACATGGTTTGCTATCAGGAAGAAGTTCGCGACCC
>JAHDEP010000419.1 GCA_020628775.1 Rhizobiaceae bacterium
CCCATCAACAAACTTGCCGAAGCGATCATCGAAATCATAGCCGATTTGAGCATCGAGAAGTGTTTCAGAGAGAGCCTTAGCACCAATATTTTGACCATTAAATTGCAAGATTTCAGCTTGGAATCCGCTACGGTAGCGCGTGTTGAGGCGCCCTCTAAATCCATTACGTTCGTAATAGATTTCACCAGAGGCCGTTTCAGAGGAATAACCCGGAATATCAACAGCATTACCATTAAATTCAACAGACGCATCTGTGTAGGTAAAGGCTGCATTAACACCGAAGCCAGATAGGAAATCGCTATCGGTCAGATCTTCAAATGGCAAACGAAGCGCCACCTCAAAGCCCGTTAAACTGCCATCTCCAACGTTAGCGGGTCCGCCAATATTAATGAAGGCTGCGTCAGGGTTTGCAGATACAAAATCTGGGCCCAGGAATTGCGAAGCCAATACGGCATCATTGATAATTGTGTTTGAGCCTTGGACGTAGTCACCAATATCTTTGATGAAGCCCGCAACGGAAATGGCACCCGCAGGAGAAAAATAATATTCCGCTGACACGTCGCCATATGTCGTTTCATATGGACGCAAGAATGGGTTACCGCCACCGAAGCTTAAACACGTATTTGTCGTATTTGAGCTCAAACCTAGGAATGTATCAGGCACACCATCTGCATCTGTATCTTGACATACAAGGTCGCTCGAACTGACGCCCAAATTGGCAGACAGGTCATTAATTTGGGGACGAGAAATCGCCTTACCTGCGCCGAGACGAAGAACCAAATCCTCGCTTGCATCATAGGATAAATTAAGCGTGGGCAGCCAATGCGTATACACGTCACCCAAAGTGGCCGTTGAGCCCGCATCACGTCCGAAAGACCCAAATTGCCCCGTCGATTCTTGATCTGTCCTGACATATTGGAGGCCCAGATTGCCGCCAATCTTGGAATCTTCATCGCCCAGATTCAGCATACCATAAAGTGTTGTCACGCCTTCATTAATATCGACTGTTGTTGTCGCAAATTGATCAACAACATAAGTGCTGCCAATTAAGTTTGATGGATCATAAGCTACAATATCAAAACCGATTGAACCACTATCTGTCGCGCCAATGACATTGTTAATCGGCGCACGATTATCTGTGAACGCTCCCCCAGCACGAAGCGCTGCTGGGATGTCGCTCGTCGATTTATCGCGCTCTGTATACAAAACGCCCGCAACGATACCGTCAATAAAAGGCATATCTAAATCGTGGCTGACTTCGCCGCGAAGCTGCATCAACTCATCTTCAACTTCGTTATTCCGAATAAAGCCAACTTGGCC
>JAHDEP010000005.1:0-33662 GCA_020628775.1 Rhizobiaceae bacterium
GCCATTCAATGACTGAATATTTCGTCCAATCAAGGTGAGCATTGTTGCGCACAAAGCACTGGAAAAAATGATGATGCGTATTGATCAATCCAGGATAAATGAAATGCCCTGTCGCATCGATGATCTCGAGGTTATCAGGCAAATCACTGATATCAATATCGATAGCAATTTTCTCGATATGGTTATCTTTGATCAAAAGATCACAATTACGATGAACTGTTCCATCCTGATCACAGGTTACGATTGCTTCGCATGATTTGAGCAATGTGTAACTCATTGAGCGGCTCCAGTTTTAAAAGGCTTTTGCGCGCCATAATCTATTTCGTGATCTTTAAGTTCATGCATTGCGTAAATGCCGGGCATCGGGATAAAACCGTTCAGTGATTTAAGAGCATAAATCCAATTGCGGATTGCTGGATAATCATCGTGATCGAGCCCAATATTTGCCCCAACATCGGGGCTCAATGCGACATATGGAAAGCAAGCAATATCTGCAATGGTGGGTTTATCACCTGTTAGAAATGAAAAACCATCAAATGACTGTTCGGTCAGATGGGCTTCGATTTTGCGCAAAGCTGCTCGTCCGCCTTTTACAATTTTGTCTTTATCAATTGGTGTTTGAAACAATGCATGAAGACGACCTTGGCCGATTGTAGCCGTTAGATCTGATGCAAAGCCCATCCATTGTATAATCTGTGCTTGCGCAGCGACATCGTTTTCCGGCCACCAGTGATCGGCAGCATTAAAATTTTTGGCCATCCAGAAAAGCATTGCAGAGGTTTCGCTTAAAACCATGTCATCTTTTTTAAGGATCGGCAGCGTACCGGCAGGCGAGATCTGCAGCATTTTTTCAGATCGATGTTCCGCGCCGGGATAAAACTCAACGGCGATGCGCTCATATTCGACGTTTAAGATGTTTGCGAATAATCGAATTTTGTAACAATTGCCCGATAGAGCATAATCATAAAGTGTGAAACTCATTCCGCAGCCACCGAATTACTTGTGCCCTTGGGGTTGTCCGTCGTGTTTAATAGAGCACCATAAAGCGCGCCGCGTCGTTTGAGCCAACGCCGATAGGCAATGGAGGTAAGGTCGGCGCGTGTCGGGATTTCCATCTTCGGATCGAGAGGCAATTTGGTCGGCACCTGATTTTCTAATATCGATCTATCCTGTAAGAAAATCAGCTGTTGGAATTCGATCATTTCCGCCATGGTGCTATCATCATCGTAAAGCGCCATCCAAGGCCAAACATCGCAAGTTTCTTCATCAATCGGTTGCACAAAAATAGCGATAACATCCTGGACATCATCACGGGTCGGGCAGGTTTTATATAAAATAGCGTTCATCGGCGAAGGTACGCGATAAACATAGTCTGTAATAATGCCATCGCTTGCAGATTTCGCGGCTTGAGGTTGGAAGAATTTCACCTTTGTGGCGATCACTTCGTCTTTGTCATCATCGATATCAACGGAATATGGTGCCACTTCGGTATGTGGCTCAGATCCTAAAATATCGGTGTGTACAAATGGGAAATGCGCAATATCTAAAAAGTTCTCTACTGCCCGAAGCGGTGAGCATCTCACGCGGACCACGCCACATGGTACAAATCTGCGATCTCTTTCTTGTGCCTCCGGAACATCAAAAATTGGTTTTGGGGTCTTTGAAGGGCTGGTCCAAAGATGATCATAAACTTCATTGATAAGCCAATTCTCTTCGTTATGTGCAACGCTTAGCGCACCATCTTTTTGTCGGGTGATGGTTATATCCATACCCAATAAACGCGTGTTTTTAACATCTGGGTAAGTTGGGATACTATCAAGTATCGCAACAGGGTACCAATATTGTTTGGCGTGATCTAAGGCATTCATGAAACCACGACCTCATAGTGTTTTTCAGCAAGTCTGCGGATATGTTCTAATGCCTGAGACATCTTTTTCATGGTGTCTGGTGCACAATCTGAATTTGCCAGAGCATGTATCTTGCATGTTTGCTCAGATAGATTTTGGAAGAAAAGATGAAGACTTATGTTCGCCTTGATCGATTTCATCATCCATTGATCGTCGCTCTTTTCCTGTATGACCCAACCTGAGTTGTCATCTTTGACTAAAGTAAAATCTAAATCGCGAATGACCTGTTTTAGTGCCATCATTGGGCAAGCGAAACTGATCGAGCGAATGGCTTTTAAATTATCAGGTATAGAAGGCTCTGTTGATTGCTCTTCTATGCTTACCCAAATGAGGCCACCTTTTTCGGTTGAGCTAAATCTTTGCGCTTTAATGGTTTCAGGCGGTTCTAGCTCAGGATGGGCAGGGATATATCGGCAAGTCGCGGTTTTGTCATAGTGCCAGCCATGATAAACGCATGCCAAAGCTTCACCGCGGACAAATCCGTGTGACAAACGCATGCCGCGATGGGGGCATCGATTATCCCATGCTGATAAAACACCGGACTTACTGCGCCATACAACAAGATCTTGCTCACCAACGATGGCGCGCATAACACGTCCATTCGGTAGATCTTTACTTAAACCAACAGCGACATTAGTCATTTGAATTCCTTAAGGAAAATACAATAGCAACTTTCGCAGATATTATTGTTTTGCCCAGTCCCGCGTAATAACCGGCTGAAACTTACTCACAGAATATTGCCTCTGTCCAGAGCATTATGCAAATAAATTCACCATGCAAATTTTTGCGCAAATTTTAGGCAAGATAGTTTCTGCATGCTTTTTAGATTGCTTAAGCAGATACGATACTATCAACAGTTGATTCCATCGGGCCAAGGCTACACGCAATTTCTAGTGCTTCAACGAGAATTGGGTGACCCGAAGCAGATAGTTCCATCACGCGGGAACTGGCTGATTTTATCTCTACAACCACATTTAAAATGTCAGCGCGATGCAGGATCCAGTTTTGAAAACTTGATGTCTCAAATTCACCAATCATTTTGATGTTTTGCGTGATCATTTCCTGCATGAATAAGCCCTTTGTGCTTTGGCAAAACTATCACGATCAATCTGAAAGGCAATATGTTGGTACGCGGGGATAAACGTTACTTGTTCAGGATCGTTGCCAGGCTTTGTTTTGACTGCGAGCGGCTTTTTAGATCAAGGCCGGAGTGCAGATCAACAATGTGGCTTTTCATAATCTTTTCTGCGGCTTGTACATCGTTTTCCGCAAAGGCATCTAAAAGCGCGTGATGGGAATGGCTTTCGCATGTTGTATCAAGACGTTTCCAATAAAGTGCGATAATGAGCGAGGATCTCGAAATCAGCGATCTTACGATCTTGCTGAAGACATCATGTTCGGCGATGTCTGCAATGATAACGTGAAAGAAGCCGGAGAGTGATAGAGCTTCACCCTTATCACCTGCAGCGATTGCATCATGTTCGGCCTTTATGTGATTTTGTAAAATCTCAATATCTTTAGGCGTGATAATTTTTGCGGCCATGCCAGCAACACGTGGTTCAATGAGTTCGCGTGCTTCAAAAACTTCCTGCGCTTCTTTAACGGAAGGTTGTGCGATAAAGGCGCCTCGGTTTTTTTCAATGGTTACCAATTGAGAATGCGCAAGAGCTTGCAATGCGGTTCTGACGATGGTGCGGCTAGCGCCAAAGAGCTCTCCAACCTCATCTTCAGAGAGCTTCACGCCTGGGAGCAAACTATGTGACAATATCGCTTTTTGCAATTCGATATAGATGTCTCTCGATTTACCTTGGGGAAGATCGGTTAGGTTTTGGTAATGTGATGCACGCGCGCCCATAGATACCCAGATTTTTGGATTGGTTTTAGTTTTTGTCTTCTGACCATAGCTAGGCCAAAGTGTCAACAATTGCAATTCTATATTGTATACAATCTTTAATCATATTGTATAAATAATAGGCATTTCATAACTATGAAATTGCCCTAATGAAAATCACTATATTTTAAAACGTAATTATTTCAATAAGTTATACGCCTTTTATTTCAGTTGGCATGCTTCCTGCAACAGTGAGGACATCGAAGTTGCAGAGGTGCTATGAGTAATAATACAGAACTAGAATTGGTGGCACTAACCAAATTATACGGCGACACCAAAGCCGTGGACAGCATTGGGCTAAAGATTCCCAAGGCGAGTTATACGTGTCTTTTAGGTCCGTCAGGATGCGGCAAATCATCAACATTGCGGATGATTGCCGGACATGAGATCGCCACCGAAGGGGATATCATCCTTGGTGGCAAAAACATTACCAATTTAGCGCCAGCAGAACGCGGCACTGCGATGATGTTCCAAAACTATGCGTTATTTCCTCATCTTAGTGTTTTGGACAATGTCGCCTTCAGCATGAAGATTAAAAATGTTGAAAAGTCTGAGAGACATAAAAAGGCGAAAGAAATGCTGGAGCTGGTCGATATGGATCAGTATGCCGAGCGCTTTCCCGAACAGCTTTCAGGGGGACAACAACAGCGTGTCGCGCTAGCGCGTGCGTTGATAACTCGGCCATCCATCCTTTTACTCGACGAGCCGTTGTCTGCCCTGGATCCCTTTTTGAGGCTTAAAATGCGCGTGGAGTTGAAAAAGCTTCAGCGTAGTTTGGGTATCTCCTTTGTGCATGTCACCCATTCGCAGGACGAGGCGATGGCCTTGGCCGACCAAATTGTGGTTATGCATGATGGAAAGATCGAGCAGGCAGGGTCACCCATTGAAGTCTTTAACAAGCCTGCGACCGAATTTATCGCCAAGTTCATGGGCGGCCATAATGTGGTTTCGAACCAAGGTCAGCTGCAAGCCATCCGTAGCGATAAGATTACTATTTCTAAGAAAGCGAAAGCATCAAAAGATGGTCTTGTTAGCTTTGCGAGCCGGATTGAAGAGATCGAATACCTTGGCACCAATGTTCAGGTTTCAGCGAAAAATGACGCGCTTGGCGACATCATAATCAATTTATCAGACCAGACTTTTTTCAAAACCCCATTCGAAATCGGTGACAGCGTTTTTCTCAGTTGGAAGGCTGAGGATGTTCAGATGCTGCCGAATTAAGTGAAGACAGGCCTTTGGAGTTTAAGGCCAAAACAAAAGCCAAAACCAAAACAAAAGAAGGAATGAATATGACAACTGAGAATAACAAAAAAGGTCTTTCAAGACGGTCGCTCCTTAAAGGAACAGCTGCAACAGCGGGTGCTGCGATTGGATCTGGAGCGATCACCGGGTTCCCAACAATCTGGGCGCAGAACATTAAAAACGTAACGCTTCGCCAATTCGGTACTGGCGTTTCCAATTTGAACGATGTGGCTGTGAAGGTAAAAGAAGATCTTGGTTTCACGCTTGAAATGACAGCGCTTGATAGTGACAGCGTAACACAACGTGCTGCTACTCAGCCAAAAAGCTTTGACATTGCAGATATCGAATATTGGATTTGTAAGAAGGTCTGGCCTACAGGCAATCTACAAGCCATGGACGTTTCTAAGATCAAAAATTATGATAAAATCGCGGGTACGTTCACATCTGGTAAACTAACGCCAACAAGTGAAATCGCTCAGGGTACTGCGCCTCACACAGTTGGTTTTACTGACAGTGTAAATGGCAAGGAATTTGCCAAAGAGCAAACAGGTTGGATGACACTCATCCCAACAATTTATAACGCTGATACGCTTGGTATCCGCCCTGATCTTATCAATCGTCCAATTGATACATGGGCTGAATTGCTCAATCCTGAATTTAAAGGCAAAGCCTCTATTCTTGATATTTCATCAATCGGCATCATGGATATGGCGATGGTTGTTGAAGCTATGGGTGATTACAAATATGGTGATAAAGGCAACATGACCAAAGAAGAAATTGATATGACATTCAAGATCTTCACTGAAGCTAAACAAGCAGGTCAGTTCCGCGCATTCTGGAAGTCATTTGATGAATCGGTCAACCTTATGGCGTCTGGCGAAGTGGTTATTCAGTCAATGTGGTCACCTGCGATTACTGCGGTTCGTTCAAAAGGTATCCCATGTGTTTATCAGCCGCTTAAAGAAGGTTATCGCTCATGGGGTGGTGGTCTTGGTTTGTCTGCAAACTTGTCTGGTATCGAGCTTGAAGCAGCTTACGAATATATCAACTGGTACCTATCTGGCTGGGTCGGTGGTTACCTCATGCGTCAGGGTTACTATTCAGCTGTTCCTGAAACTTCGAAGAACTTCATGTCTGAAGACGAGTGGGGCTTCTGGTACGAAGGTAAACCAGCGCAGGGCGACATTGTTAACCCACAAGGTGTTGTGATGGAAAAAGCCGGTGCAGTTCGTGACGGCGGATCATTCATCGATCGTATGGGCGCAGTTGCATGCTGGAACTCTGTAATGGATGAGAACCAATACATGGTTCGTAAGTGGAACGAATTTATCGCTGCTTAAATCAAATCTCTGGCCTCGCGGGTTATCCCTCCGCGGGGCTGGATGCCTTAAATTTCCAAATTCGGATCAAGCCATTTATGTATAAGTTTTTAGCGCAAAGAAACAATTTGATTGGGTGGATGCTCGCATCGCCTTTGTTCATAGTTCTTGTTCTATTTCTTATTTTGCCAATCATTATGATCGTGATTGTGAGCTTTTGGGGCGCGACCGAATTTTCAATATATCCCGCATTCCAATGGGATAATTACGAATTTCTATTTTCATCATCCGTAACATATTCGGTGTTTTTAAAAACCTTTATGTATGCGTTTATAACCTGGGTTATCACGCTGATCCTTGGTTTTACGATCGCCTATTACCTGGCGTTTCACATTAAAAGCCTAACCTGGCAAATTGCGTTGTTTCTGCTCTGTACCATACCGTTCTGGACCTCAAACATCATTCGGATGATTTCATGGATCCCGTTTTTGGGGCGCAATGGTATCGCCAATGAAACATTGATTGGTTTGGGTTTGATAAGCGAACCTGTTGAGTGGTTATTGTTTTCAGATTTCGCCGTCATCCTAGCGTTTGTGCATTTGTATACATTGTTTATGGTCGTGCCGATTTTCAACACGATGATGCGCATTGATCACAGCCTATTAGAAGCTGCAAGAGATGCAGGCGCCAACGGTTTTCAAACGCTTGTTAATGTGATCATCCCGCTTTGTAAGCCTGGAATTATGATCGGTTCCATATTCGTCGTCACATTGGTAATGGGCGATTTCATTACCGTTCGATTTATGAGCGGGTCGCAATCTGCAAATGTCGGGCGCTTGATTTCAAATGATGTAGGATTGCTACAATATCCTTCTGCGAGCGCAACAGCTGTGGTGCTTCTTCTCACCGTACTGATCACAATTGGCATCATGTTGCGGTTTGTGAATATTCGGAAGGAGCTTTGATATGGAACGTCGCAGCCTTTCTTTTTATGTCCTAACTTTCGTTTTCGCGCTCTTCATACTCTTTCTTTATGGTCCGACAATCACCATTGCGATCTTATCCCTTCAGGGGCCAAATGGAGGGCTGACATTCCCAATGAATGGTATGTCGTTGCATTGGTTTTATGATCTTTTTGAGCAGCAAGCTGTTGGCGATATTTGGGGATCATTCCGCAGATCATTCGCGCTTGGTTTCATGGTGATGGTCATCACTGTCGTTGTTTCTGTCATGGGTGGCTTAGCTTTTCGGAAGAAGTTTACAGGTTCGGGGTTTGTATTTTATCTCGTCATAACAAGTCTCATCATTCCCTCGATTTTGATTTCTCTTGGGGTTGGATTGATATTTAACCAACTTGGATGGGACGTGCATTGGACAACATCTGGTCTGGGGTCTCAGCTCACCTGGACGCTGCCCTTTGGTTTGCTGATCATGTTTGCGGTATTTAACCGGTTTGATAAGTCGTATGAGGAAGCCGCACGAGATCTTGGTGCTAGTCCGTGGCAAACAATTCGATTAGTCGTTTTACCAATTATCGGTCCGAGCCTCATTGGTGTTGCCCTATTTGGTTTCACGCTTTCCTATGATGAGTTTGCAAGAACACTTTTAACTGCCGGATCTTACAACACGTTGCCGCTCGAAATTTTCGGTATGACGACGAATGTTACGACCCCTGTGCTTTATGCACTTGGAACGCTGACAACCGTATTTTCCTTTGTGATGATTGGCACATTTTTAGGCGTTGCTGTTTATTTGCAAAAGCGAAAGAAGCGTCTGGGTTCTGATGCCAATAGTGGATTGATCTAAGATATGGATATTCTTGTCATCAATCCCAACAGCACTGCATCAATGACATCATCAATTGATGTTGCAGCAAAAGAAGCAGCTTCTGAAGGCACAAATATTGTCGCAGTTAATCCTGTTAATGGGCCTAAATCAATTCAGGGACCTGAAGATGGTAAGGCTGCTCTGCCAGGTTTATTTGAGCTTTTTGATAAACAGTCTAATGCACATGATGCGGTGATCATCGCCTGTTTTGATGACACTGGTTTAATGAAGCTGCGATCGCGAACAGATCGCCCCGTTATTGGTATCGGTGAAGCAGCATTTCAGATCGCAATGTTGATGGGACTTAAATTTTCAGTTGTCACAACACTTGATGTGTCTATTCCGGTGATTGAAGAAAATCTTGAAAACTACGGCTTTGACAAAAGATGCGTCAAAGTTCGCGCATCCGGCATTCCAGTTTTGGACTTGGAGGCGGATGATGATGCTGTCAAAAATACTTTGCGGGATGAAATTGCTCGGGCCTTTGATGAGGATGACATTGATAGTGTCGTGCTGGGCTGCGCCGGGATGGCGAAGATGGCTCAGGAGCTGACACAAGAATTTGGTAAGCCAGTTATCGATGGGGTCCAAGCGGCGGTGCAATTATGTGAGATCACGCAACTTCATAGCGTTCAATCAAGATCTGCCTCCTCTTTGGAAAGTGCAAGCTGATGGAATTTCGCTTCTTTGAGATATACCGAGAACCCGATTATCTCATGCTGTTAGCGGAAGGTGTTGGCACAAGTATTTTTATCACGGTATTAGCCGGTATTTTTGGGTTTATCCTCGCGACATTTCTCGCCTTAAGCCGTTATTGGAATGTGCCTGTTCTAAAATATATTTCAACCGCATATGTTGAATTTATCCGAAACACGCCGCTTATCGTTCAGCTGTTTTTTGTCGCCTTTGGTTTACCGCTTTTAATTGGATATGAATGGCCGTTTTGGGCGCATGCGGTGTTTGCGTTAACACTGAACTTTTCCGGCTATTTCGCTGAAATATTGCGATCAAGTTTTCGTTCCATTTCACATCATCAAAGTGAAGCTGCAGCGTCTTTGGGTTTGCCACCGCGAACAACATTTTGGAAAGTGTTATTCCCACAGGCAATAGCGGTGAGTTTCCCCTCACTAAATAGCCAGTTCATTTTCTTGTTTCTAACAACGGGAATTATCTCAGAAATCGGTGTGCGTGATCTCACATATGCAGGTCTGTTTATCGACAGCAGAACCTTCAGATCTTTTGAAGTCTTCATCACGCTTACCGTTCTTTATATTGGCATTGCGGTTAGCTTTAAAGCGGTGCTCGCATGGTTACATGACAAGCTCTTTCCTTGGAAGGTGCTGCGATGAAAGACATCTTTATTTCAGCCTTTGGCAAACCCTATGGGATTGTGCTTTTCCAGCTGATCGAAGCGACACAATATACGATTTATCTTTCGCTTATCGCCTTTATTGGTGGTGGGCTGATGGCCTTGTTAATTACGCTAATGCGGATTGCGCCTAATAAGCGTTTTAACAAAATAGCGATTGGTTACATTTGGCTGTTTCAATCAACCCCACTGCTCATGTTATTGTTTTTATTCGGGCTGGGTGCACCAAGATTATTTAATGTCGATATCGATCCCTGGTTCGCCGCAAGTACTGCGCTCACGCTTTATGCAAGTGCTTATATCGCCGATGTTTGGCGCGGCGCCATTCAATCGCTTCCAGTAGGGCAATGGGAAGGTGGCAAAGCGCTGGGCTTTAAATTTTTTAGAACCTTACGTCTCATTATATTCCCGCAAGCGTTTAAGATCTCTATCCCGCCCACGGTGGGCTTTATGGTGCAAATCATCAAGGCAACATCACTGGCATATATTATCGGTTTCCATGATCTGATGGCGATTGGTAAACGTTGGGCCAACGCGCCCGTTGATGGCACAGAACCCTTCATCATCTTTCCGCTCATGGCATTTATTTACTTTGGTCTTTGCTTTCCATTGGCGCAGCTCGCTCGTCGATTAGAAGCAAAGGCTGATCTACCTGGTCGTGTGCAACCTCCCAAACCCTAGCTGAACACAAAGGAGATACCTATGTTCAAAAAACTAAAACTACTGATTTCCGCCGCTGCATTTGTTGCTGTTGGCGTTGTTGGCCAAGCCAACGCTGAGCTTTCTGATATTTTATCCGCTGGTACAATTAAGATCGCAATTCCAGAAAACTTCCCACCTTTTGGTTCTTTAGGGGCTGAAGGTGAATATGAAGGTTATGATGTTGATGTGGCAAAATTGATTGCGGAAGATTTAGGCGTTGAGCTTGAATTGGTGCCGGTGACATCCAAGCAACGGATTCCATTTTTAGAAACGGATAAAGTGGATCTTGTGATTTCATCAATGGGTGCTAACCCTTCACGTGCAAAATCAATCTGGTTCTCATCAGCTTATGCTCCGTTTTTCTCTGGTGCTTTTGCTAGCGCTGATATGGCTGTTTCATCCGTTGCTGACTTGGCTGGTAAAAAAGTTGGCCTAACAGGTGGCACGCTTGAAGATCTAGAGATCACAGATGCAGCGCCTGAGGGTACTGAAATTATCCGATTTGGAGATAATGCAGCCTCTCTTTCTGCATTCCTATCAGGTCAAGTGGATGTTTTGGTAACTGGTAATACAGTCGCAGCGAAACTCTCTGCGGATAATCCTGATCTTTCGATGGAAACGAAGTTCATCATTAAAGAATCGCCTGCATTTATTGGTCTTAAAAAAGGTGACATTGACTTGCTTCAGTGGGTAAATGTTTTCATTCTTCATAAGAAACTCGGCGGTGATTTAAACACTATGTCTGAAAAATGGTTGGGTCAGAAACTTCCACCATTGCCAAGTTTATAATTGACGGTGAAAGCCCTTTGTATCGTGCAAAGGGCTTTTCATGTTATAGAACATCATGGAAATAAGATCCGCGACACAATCTGAATTTGAAACTGTCAGTCAGTGGGCTGCCAGTGAAGGTTGGAACCCTGGATTAAATGATCTTGAGGCTTTTTATGCAGCAGATCCTGAAGGCTTTCTCATTGGTCTAATTGATGGAGAGATAGCCTGCTCTATCTCAGTGGTTAAATACGGCGATGACTATGGTTTTTTGGGCTTTTATATCGTCTATCCCAAATTTCGTGGTCAAGGATATGGAATGCAAATTTGGAAGGCTGGTATGGCGCGCCTTTCCGGTCGGACGATTGGTTTAGATGGTGTTGTCGAGCAGCAAGATAATTATCGTAAAAGCGGATTTAAATATTCCTACAAAAACATTCGGTATCAGGGCTTGGTTCCTGAGCATCTGCAATTAGCTAAATTAACCCAGCAATCCGAAACCATCATAAGGCCGATTGCGCCCGATGATTTGGAACAGGTTTTCAAACTGGATAAGCTCTGTTTTGGCGCGGCGCGCGATGAGTTTCTTTCCTCCTGGCTGAGCGGTGAACAACCAGACCTTCGGCAAAGTAGAATTGTTATTTCCAACGATAATATCAGCGGGTTTGGTGCAATTCGAAAATGTATTGATGGGTATAAAATTGGGCCGCTATTTGCCTATGACTTACAAACAGCAGAATATTTGCTGAGCGAATTAATAAGCACTCTTCCACCGCAATCATTGATCACGCTCGATGTTCCTGAACCAAATACGCAAGCGATGATGCTTGCTGAGCAGCTTCAGCTCGATCCAGTTTTTACAACAGCTCGCATGTATATTGGCACGCCGCCAAACGTTAAAATAGAAAATGTATTTGGCGTTACAACTTTTGAATTAGGCTGAGAAAAGTAAGTAGTAAAAAACTGTGGTTTCTACGGTAAGATTGCTAAAAAAATGAGCAGCAAAACAGCTTGACACTAATTTAGTCAAACCATAGTCTCACGTTAATCTAGAAAAAAAGGAGCGGCTTTATGTCAAAAAATAACAAGAGTATTCACCTATCTCGCCGGACAGTTCTTGCATCCGGTTTGGCGTTAGGTGCGAGCGCATTTATGCCAATGGCACGTGCGATGGGTCCCATCAAAGTTGCTGGCATTCACGGCTCTCCAGTTGAGAATGCTTGGAACTCAGTTCTTCATAAAGCGCTACAAGATGCAGCGGCAGAAGGTGCGATTGAATATGTCTTTTCAGAAGGTGTTTCAGGCACAGATTATCCGCGTGCGATGAGTGAATATGCAGAGCAGGGCGCAAAACTGATCATCGGCGAAACATTCCCGGTTGAAAAGCAAGCACGTACTGTTGCCGCAGATTATCCCGAAACAGCGTTTGTCATGGGTTCAAGTGGCACATTCTCAGGTGATAACTTCGGAACATTTGGTACGTGGAACTTTGATGGTGCTTATCTTGCAGGCATGCTTGCAGGTAAAATGACAAAATCAAACGTCGTTGGCTCAGTTGGTGCGATCCCAATTCCTGAAGTTAATATGTTGATCAACGCATTTGCTGCGGGCGTTAAAGCAGTCAATCCAGACGCTAAACATCTTACAACCTTTATCGGTACATTCTTCGATCCACCTAAAGCGCGTGAAGCTGGTCTGGCGCAAATTGATGCTGGTGCGGATATCCTATTTGGTGAGCGCATTGGTACAGCTGATGCCGCTAAAGAGCGCGGGATTAAATCTATCGGATCTTTGATCGATTACACATCACGTTATCCAGAAACAGTCTTTGCAAATGCATTGTGGAACTTCCGTCCGATCTTAAATGCAGCTATCGCGGATGTGGTTGCTGGCAAACCTGTTGGACGTGACTACACATCCTACGGTTTGATGAAAGAGGGTGGCAGTGACATAACCTATGTGAAAGGTGTGGCACCTGCGGAAATTGAAGCTGAAATGGAAAGTGTTCGTGCACAAATTAAAGCAGGAACATTTGAAGTTCCGCAAAATATGGACGAGCCAGCTTAATCACCGATGGAGGCGGATGCCACTGCGCTTGCGAGCGCAATTCGCAGTCATGAAATAACAGCTAGCGAGGCTATGTCGGCCTCGCTAAATAAATTGGCAGATAAACAATCTCTCGGCGCTGTTGTGAATTTTTATCCTGAAAAAGGGTTGGAAGCGGCAGCGGAATCTGATCGCGCACTTCAAGATGGATCTGTTGAAAATTCTCAAGTCTTTTGCGGTGTGCCAAGTTTAGTCAAAGATCTCGGTGGGCCTTTTAAGGGACTTCCCGTTCGCGCTGGATCAAAGATTGTCCCCCTTGATGATCAATTAGATGCAGAACTTGCCGAACGTTTTCGCAAAACAGGTTTATGTAATTTTGGCACGACCACAAGCCCCGAGTTTGGCTTGTCATTAGCGAGCGAACCAGCAATTGGTCCTGTTTGTAGAAATCCACTAAACCCAGAATTATCTGCGGGCGGCTCATCCGGTGGTGCAGCGTCCGCCGTTGCATCTGGGATTGTTTCAATTGCCCATGCCACGGATGCTGGCGGATCCATCCGGGTGCCCGCAGCATGTTGCGGTCTTATCGGGTTAAAACCGAGCCGCGGCGCCATTCCATCCGGACCGTATTTCACCAATCATCTTGGCGGTATCGCTAGTGAATTGGCGGTCTGTCGATCCGTGCGCGACACTGAAACTATTTTTGATGCAGTATCGGGCGGGGTCAAAGGACCCTATCCATCCTCTGAGCAAAACGAATTGGAAGACGGTAAGTTGCGGATCGGTATGATCCTTGAAACTGGGGAAAGGTTTCCAACAGCGTCTGAGAGATTATCAGCCGTTCAATCTGCCGGGCAATCATTGGAAGCTGATGGCCACGAATTGGTGTTGTTAGATTGGTCAAAGATTGCTCACATAGTTGCGGACAGTGGGCATGTGTTTACCGGTATAATTACAGCTAATCTTGCCAGTCTTGCGCATGAAACTGATTGGGATTTTTCTCAAGCCGAACCAATAACGCAAGCCGCAATTGAAGCTGGGGAGAAAATGAGCGGGATTGAGCTTTGGCAGTTAATGAACCGCATGGTTTTAGTAAGCCGCGATCTTTGGCAAATATTTGATGAACTCGATTGTTTGCTTACCCCAATGCTATCCAGCGCACCAAAACCAATTGGTTCATTTCCAACAGATCATGATGATATCAATTTACACTTTGAGCGTATGGCAGCTTTTTCGCCGTTAGCAACACTTGCAAATGTCTCAGGATTTCCTGCGTTGACAATGCCATTTGGTGAGGATGCCAATGGACTACCGCTTCCCATTCAATTTTTCGCGCCAATGGGCTGTGAGAAGCTTTTACTGAAGCTTGCAGCGAGGATGGAAACTGAGTTACGCTGGCAACATAAATACCCTATCGCCGGATTAAACTGATGACAGAAAACGCACTTGAAATATCTGGTGTTAGCAAACGCTTTGGCGATAACTTAGCCAATGACAATATCTCATTGAGCCTTGCAAAAGGTGAGATCGTTGCATTGCTGGGCGAAAATGGCGCTGGCAAAACTACGCTGATGAATATCTTGTTTGGTCACTATGTGCCGGATAGTGGCAAGGTGTCAGTGATGGGCGCTGAACTACCTCAGGGTAAACCGCGCGAAGCCATTCGGGCAGGAATTGGTATGGTGCATCAGCATTTTTCCCTCGCGCCAAATCTAACAGTACTTGAAAATGTCATCACTGGTACTCAAGGTATCTGGTCACTTGCAACAGATACAAAATCGGCACGTAAAAAGCTTATTGAAATTTCAAAACGATTTGGTTTGATTGTTGATCCCGATGCGCGTCTTGGTGATCTATCTGTTGGCGAGCAACAACGCGTAGAAATTTTAAAGGCGCTTTATAATGATGCGCAAATCTTAGTGCTCGATGAACCCACGGCCGTTTTGACAAATATCGAAGCAGAGCAGATGTTTTCGACCTTAAAAGATATGGCCAAACAAGGGTTGTCGCTGATTTTTATCTCTCACAAGTTAGATGAGGTGATGGCAACCGCTGACCGCATTTTTGTGCTGCGCGGCGGTAAGTCTGTTGCCGAACGTTTGGTTGGCGATACCAATAAATCTGAGCTAGCGGAATTGATGGTGGGACGTGAAGTTAAACGGCCTGTCCGCGAAGCCTCAAAGCCAGGAAATGTCATTCTAAATGCAAGTGGGGTATCCGTCGTTAAAGATGGAGTTGAACGCCTTAAGCAAGCGGACTTTCACGTTCGCGAAGGTGAGGTTTTGGGCATTATTGGTGTTTCTGGAAATGGGCAAGCCACACTTGCGCAGCTTTTAAGTGGAACGGCAAAGCGCTCCAAAGGCAGCATCGCATTGTTTGGTGATGAGGTCGGTGATTTATCTGTTCCAGATGTTGTAGAACTTGGTATTGGCCGAATACCTGAAGATCGCAATCATGAAGGTGTGATCGGCGAGATGGCCATTTGGGAAAACGCGATCCTAGAGCGTATTTCGGAGTTTTCTAAAAATGGTCTGGTGGACCGAACTGCGGGTGTAAAATTTGCCGATGAAGTTATCAACGCATTTGATGTGCGCGGCGCAACGCCGACCAAGCGCATCAGACTGCTCTCCGGCGGTAATATGCAAAAACTTATATTGGGTCGAAACTTGCTCAAACAACCCAAGCTCTTGTTGGCGGCTCAACCGGCGCGCGGACTTGATGAAGGTGCGGTCGCTGCGGTGCATGAACGAATTTTAAATGCGCGAAAAGATGGAACGGGCGTGATTTTAATTTCAGAAGATTTAGATGAAGTGCTCGCGCTCGCGGATCGCATTCAGGCCATTGTTGGTGGACAACTTTCGCCAAGTGTTAGTGCCAAGGATGCGGACGCTCGCAAAATGGGTCTGATGATGTCTGGTGAATGGGATGATCAGGAGGTCGGCGATGAGGTTTGAACGACGTGAACGCCAGCCACTATTATTGATATTGGCAACGCCGCTAATTGCGGTCATTGCTGCGCTTGCATTATCCGGTGTGTTGATAGCGCTTGCCGGCGCGCCGGTTTTTGAAGCCTATTGGAACATTGTCAAAGGCGCATTCGGCTCGCGGCTTTCAACGACAGAAACACTTACCAGAGCCATTCCATTAATGCTTACGGGCCTTGCAGCTGCCATCGCATTTCGTGCAAAATTATGGAATATCGGCGCCGAAGGTCAGCTTTATATTGGCGCGATAACAGTATGCGCGATTAGCTCACAATTTTTATCGGGTTTGCCGTCATTCATTCAAATCCCGATTTTGCTTATTTGTGGCGCAATTGCAGGCATGATTTTATTGCTCATTCCACTTTGGCTTAGACTAAGATTTTCCGTCGATGAAGTTGTAACAACATTGCTATTAAATTTTGTTGCGATCTTATTTGTCTCGATGCTGATTGATACTGTTTTAAAAGATCCGCTTGCATTTGGTTGGCCGCAATCTTTGCCCGTTGCTGATGAAGCTATGTTGCCGCGCGTTCTTACAAGATCACGTTTGCATATTGGATTGTTCATCGCGATGGCGTTGGCAATCATCATCTACCTTATACAAACGCGAACGGTCTTTGGTCTGCAATCGCGTGCCGCTGGGTTAAACCCCGAAGCTGCGGTTTTTGCAGGCGTTCCCTTAGCTCGCACATTGGTTTTAGTGGCGATGATATCTGGCGGGTTTGCCGGGCTTGCGGGCGCTGTTGAAGTGATGGGTGTGCAAGGCTATGTGACGACTGAGCTGTCCCCTGGATTTGGCTATTCAGGCATTGTTGTTGCGATGCTTGCAAATCTAAATCCGATCGGGGTGATATTAGCGGCGCTCTTTATTGCAGCAATGTTTGTTGGTGCGGATGGCATGAGCCGGGTGATGGAAATCCCCACTTATATCGCAGATGTAACCGTTGCGCTCTCGTTGCTATCAATGTTGGTCGCGATATTTTTCACCCAGTATAGGATACGCAGATGAATGAGATAATCGACATACTTTCATCAGCGGGACTTTGGGCCGCTGTATTGCGGATTGCGACACCGCTTATCTTTGGAACGCTAGGTGCGCTTTTATGCGAACGAGCGGGGGTTTTAAATCTGGGTATTGAAGGCATCATGACGTTTGGCGCGATGATCGGATGGCTTGCGGTATTTAATGGCGCTGATTTATGGACCGGCATTTTAATCGCAGCGATTTCAGGCGGGGTATTTGGTTTATTACATGCGCTTTTTACGGTCACACTTGGGTTATCTCAGCATGTGAGTGGTTTGGGTGTGACGCTGTTTGCATCGAGTTTTTCTTATTACATTTTCCGCTTACTAGTCCCTGTTGCAGGCACACCGCCGACAATTGAAGCTTTTCAGCCGATCGATGTTCCAGGCCTATCATCCTTACCGTTTTTTGGACCTGCATTTTTCACCCAAACTCCACCAACATACCTAGCTATCGTGCTGGCGTTTATTTTAGCTTACATCATTTTTAAAACCCCAATGGGTCTTGCCATTCGCATGACAGGCGAAAACCCCCATGCAGCTGAAGCGCAAGGGATTAACCCGATTGTCATTCGTTATGGCTGTGTGATTTTTGGCAGTGCGTTAATGGCAATTGGCGGTGCGTTTTTAACACTGTCTGCGTTTAATAGTTTCTTTCCAACCATGGTTCAGGGCAGAGGGTGGATCTGCATCGCGCTTGTGGTTTTTGCATCATGGCGACCTTCTCATGCGCTGTTAGGTGCATTGCTATTTGCGTTTTTTGATGGGTTTCAATTCCGCTTGCAGACGGTGTTAAGTGGTGTTGTGCCTTATCAAGTGTTCTTGATGATACCTTATATATTGTCGATCACGGCGCTGGCTGTGATGGCGCGTCGCGCACGTGTGCCGCAAGCCCTTATGCAGCCCTTTAGACGTGGTGAACGATAAAGGCTCACTGATTTAATGAACTGGAGACAGATATGTTCGATCTTATAATCCGCAACGCCAATTTGACGACTGGGCAAACCGGTTTTGATGTGGGGATATCAGATGGAAAAATTGCTGCCATTGAAAAGACGCTTGATGGCGATTGTGGCGAAGAGATCGATGCGACCGGACGTTTGTTAAGTCCAGCTTTTTGTGATCCGCATTTTCATATGGATGCAACATTATCGCTTGGAAAACCGCGAATGAATGTGTCTGGTACTTTGCTTGAAGGGATAGCGCTCTGGGGCGAGTTACGACCTATTGTAACAAAAGAGGAGCTTGTCGATCGCGCCTTGCGATATTGCGATCTTGCGGTGAGCCAAGGTCTCCTTTTCATTCGAAGCCATGTAGATACTTCCGACCCCAAGCTCGTGACCGCTGAAGCGATGCTTGAAGTGCGGGAGAAAGTTGCACCTTATATCGATCTGCAATTGGTTGCGTTTCCACAGGATGGATATTATCGCGCATCTGAAGGTGTGTTTGCGCTTAATCGCGCGCTTGATATGGGCATTGAAATTGTGGGTGGAATACCGCATTTCGAACGTACGATGGATGAAGGTCGTCAATCGGTCGAGGCGCTTTGCCGAATTGCTGCTGATCGTGGATTAGCAGTTGATATGCATTGTGACGAAACGGATGATCCGATGTCGCGCCATATTGAAACGCTTGCGGCTGAAACCATTAGATTTGGGCTTGAAGGCAGAGTTGCTGGTTCGCATTTAACGTCGATGCATTCCATGGACAACTACTATGTGTCCAAGCTTATTCCGCTTATGGCAGAAGCTGAAATTAACGTAATACCAAATCCGTTGATCAACATCATGCTTCAGGGTCGACATGATACCTTTCCCAAACGCCGTGGTTTAACGCGTGTGCGGGAATTAATGGAAGCTGGTTTAAATGTGTCTTTGGGTCAGGATTGCACGATGGATCCCTGGTATTCGATGGGATCGGCGGATATGCTTGAAGTTGCACATATGGGAATTCATGTTGCTCAAATGGGTGGCATCGAAGATAAAAAACAGATCTTCAATGCGATAACCACCAATTCTGCAAAAACCATGGGGCTTGAAAATTATGGCCTAGAAGTTGGATGCAATGCCGATTTGGTTATCTTGCAAGCCAATGATGTAGTTGAAGCGCTGCGGTTAAAACCTACGCGATTATATGTACTAAAGGGGGGCAAAGTGGTTAGCCAAACACCGGCGAGAATTAGTCAATTATCACTAGATGGACGCCCCGGGGTGATAGATATGGGCCGCGATTATGTGCCGGGGAGCCACTAGTTTAAAACTCTTCCAGCTTTTGATTTGCTTCTTCCATCTTTGCAATGGCGATATCGGCGTTTTCACCCGATAACGAAACCATCATACTGATCATGGTTTCAAATAGCGCTATCACCGATGCATAAGATGAGAAGAAATTTGAGCTCTCAGAGCGGACAATAAAGTGCTCATCTGCATAAGCCAGTCCCGGGAACTTATGGCTGTCCGTAATAACGATGACTTTTGCTTTTTTATCAGTTGCAAGTTTAGTGGCCAAAATCGAACGTTTTGCAAAAGGCGCCATGGATAAAACAACCACAACATCATCTTCGCTCAAATTGGCAAGAGTTGATGCGAGCGTTGTGCCA
Organism: Rhizobiaceae bacterium; assembly: GCA_020628775.1. Classification (GTDB taxonomy): domain Bacteria; phylum Pseudomonadota; class Alphaproteobacteria; order Rhizobiales; family Rhizobiaceae; genus Lentilitoribacter. Next base: position 19,678 of record JAHDEP010000005.1, read on the forward strand.
TTGCGACCAGTGACATTCCAGTTTTGCAAAAACCAACCCGCCATATAAGCAAATTGATCAAGTAGCCCTGCTGATCCGAGCGAACCGATCAGGTGCACTTTGTGCGCACCGAGCAAGGCTTTTGATACCTTTTCCAAACGGGCTCCATCAAGATCAGAAAAGACCGCATTGATATTGGAACGAATGATTTCACCTTGCTCGGTGATGATATCAAATGTTGGATTTTTATGCGCTGCACGCAATCGTTTTGCACGATCGGAAATGGGTTCGAATTTATCGCTGACCGCTTTGCGGCTGTCTTCGCGTAGTTCTTCATAGCTTTCATAGCCGAGTGCCTTTGCAAGTCGGGAAAACGAAGCAGGTGAAATGCCAGCGTTTGAGGCTATTGAGCGTAAGCTACGCGATGCAACATCGAGAGGATTGGCAATGATAAAATCAGCGGCCACTTGCAGCGTTCCGCTTAGCTGCGAGTATCGCTCTGATATTTTATCCTGAAAGCTATCGTCTTTGGACAACTTATCCCCTCCGCTGTAATCGACCTTTTTGTAACAGAAGTCACATGTTGTTTTATATACGCTTTGTGAAAAATAAGCTGCAAATCCTTTTTTTAAAAAGCTAAAGCCACGCATTTTTTTGTTCTGTTGCTCTGAAATTACCTAGTTTTGAGGAAAAGAGTAAAATGTTGCTCCAAAAGGCCCACCCTTTCCAAGAAGGGAAAACGTGAATAAAGTGATGTGAGTTCAATTTTGCGAAAGGCAATGCAATGAAAATAACGCATCTCACAACAGTGTTGTTTATCGCAACTTCATTTTTATCAACTGCAAATGCTCAGTCCAAATTTGAACCTGCTTTATGTGAAGCTGCTAAAACCAATCGAACCATTGAACTGGTTTACGATCAGGATGCTAGTAAAGGTTGCTTGCCACGCCTTATTGATGTGCATCAGGTTGCTATCGGAAATAACGGAAAATTATATATGCATGGTTGGCAGCATCGCGGGTGTACCAAAGGGCGTGATTATGCTTCGAAACGTATTTTCAGATTTGATAAGATAAAGTCCGTTGACTTGATCGATGGAACCTTTAGCGAAAAATCTCAATCGGTAAAAGACGCAGGCTGGAATGGCTGCATCGGTTCAAACTGCTTCATCAAAGAAAACATCTGCGAGTAGTGTGTGAATTTAGAGCCAGAGATCTTATTCGCAAATCTCGACAATCGTTGTTGCTTTTAGACGGTCCAGCAGACTTTCTTCGATGTCTGACATAATATCTGCAACACGGTTGTGAAGTGCGCGTTCAAGGGAACAATTGTGAGATTTAACTTCATCTGAGGATGATATTAAGCTTTCATCCAGCGCGAGATAAACATCCGCTAACGTAATTTTATCCGGTGATCGTGCTAATCGCCAACCTCCTGCATGCCCTTTTTCAGAAACTAGCAAACCCGCTAGTCGAAGGTGGCCCAAAACACGTCGAACCACAACAGGATTAGTGCCTGCATGTTCGGCAATATCTGCGGACGTGCGTATTTTATCAGGAGCATTGGCCATGTGAGCAAGCGTGTGAAGCGCAAGTGAAAGGCGGCTGTTTTTCTTCAATATTATGTCCCATTTGAAAAAATCATCTTCATGTAACAAATGCAGTTGCATTTATCTAGTAACTATCATAGTTACGTAATAACATAACAATAACTTTTGGAGATGACCCATGTCAGATACACGACTACCCGTTACTGTGCTCTCAGGATTTTTAGGAGCTGGTAAAACGACATTGCTCAACCGTGTTCTGAACAATCGTGACGGTCGTCGTGTTGCTGTGATTGTCAACGATATGTCCGAAGTAAACATCGATGCTGATCTCGTGCGTGCAGATACCGAATTAAGCAGAACAGATGAAACGCTGGTTGAAATGTCAAATGGATGCATTTGCTGCACGCTGCGAGATGATCTTTTAGATGAGGTTCGTAAATTAGCGGGTGAAGGGCGATTTGATTATTTGCTTATTGAATCAACCGGCATTTCAGAACCATTACCGGTCGCCGCGACGTTTGAATTTCGAGATGAAAATGGGAAAAGTCTTTCAGATGTATCGCGCCTTGATACGATGGTGACAGTTGTTGATGCGGTTAATCTTTTGAAGGATTATTCTTCACATGATTTCCTTAAAGATCATGGACAATCTCTTGGGGAAGAAGATGAGCGCACATTGGTTCATTTGTTAACTGACCAGATTGAATTTGCAGATATCGTTGTCCTAAATAAAGTCAGCGATGCTGGGCCTGATCTTGCTGATGCAGCACGAAAAATCATCCGAAGCCTTAATGCAGATGCTAAGATTATTGAAACAGATCATTCAAATATTGATGCGGATACAATTTTGGATACGGATCTGTTTGACTTTGAAAAAGCGCATGAGCACCCGATGTGGGCGAAAGAGCTTTATGGGTTTGCAGACCATGTGCCCGAAACAGTAGAATATGGCGTTAGCTCTTATGTTTATAGAGCCAGACAACCATTTATCCCAGAAGCGATCGCCCAGCTTTTAAATGGACCTTTGCCAGGTGTTATTCGTGCTAAAGGGCATTTTTGGATTGCATCTCGACATGAATGGGTCGCTGAATTTTCGCTGGCAGGTGCGCTGTCCTCTGTCTCACCTTTGGGCCAATGGTGGGCAACTGTTCCAGAAGCCAATCGACCCACTCATGAAACAGCAAAAGCTTATATGCGTGCTCATTGGCAGGAACCTTGGGGTGATCGTCGCCAAGAGATTGTCTTCATCGGAGCTGGCATAGATTGGGCGGCTTTGAAGGGGCGTTTGGATGCATGTCTTGTGCCTGAAGATCAAGCTACCAGACTAGAAGATTTGCAAAATTATCCTGACCCGTTTCCATCTTGGCGTCGTGCGGATCAAGCCGCATGACGTTTATCTGTGAAGAAGTGATTGATGACGCCAAAGGCGTTGTTATCGCCAAGGAACCTCAGGACTTAATTAATATCCGAGATCCGCATTGTGCTGCGGTTTTATGGAAGCGAAAACTTCAAACAGATTTCCAAAATTGGATAGATGAACTTGAAGCTGAAAAATTGCCTGATGGGCGGCTTATACTTCCAACTCACAAAATCGATGAAGCCGTTGGACAATTGTGTGACATTGCGGGGATGGGAGACAATCCAAACCGTGAATTGTTGATCAATGATATCGCGTCCTTAAGCCAGCTTTTTGCGGCCGTCATGGAAGTTCGATATTTGCGCTTACGGCTTGAAAAGGTGAATGATAATGCATGCCGCAAATTTCACCGAGACGCGGTTTCTGCAAGACTTGTATGTACATACCGAGGCCCTGGAACCGAATATGGAACATCCATAGACGGTGAAGAACCGGCCACGATATTCCAAGTATCAACCGGTGCGCCAATCATCTTGCGTGGTTCGGCATGGGCCGAGCATCCAAATTCAAACTTAGTTCATCGCTCACCCCCAATTGAGGGCACTGGCAAAACGCGTCTCGTTCTCGTACTCGATCCAATTGCTGATCCGGAGAGCGAAACTTAGTTAATTTCAAAATACAAAATTGCAATTCTAATTATAACTGCAAGGAAATTCACATGTTCAGTTTAAAACGCTTTACAACGGCGCTTTTTTTTGACGTTTGCTTTTGCCTCTGTTGCACGGGCGCAGCACGGTAATTTATCAATAGCTATCGCTTTCGGCCCGAATGCAGATGCGCCTGAACCAATCAACCGTCAGTAAAGAGATCTTTATACTCAGCTCGAAGGGCGTTTTTCTGAACTTTACCCATCGTGTTGCGCGGTAATTCTTTGACGATAATCAGTTTATTTGGTTGTTTAAAACGAGCCAGTGATTTCGCGACATTCGTCGCAACACTTGTTAAATCTATGTTTGTGTTGGGCTTTGGAACTAAGATGCCCACAACGGTCTCTCCAAAATCTGGATGCGGGACCCCAATCACCGCGCTTTCCAACACATTTTCTTCCTGATCCAATAATAACTCGATCTCTTTTGGATAGATGTTATAGCCACCTGAGATAATCAGATCTTTGTTGCGTCCAACAATGTGTAGATATCCATCATCGTCGTATTTGCCTAGATCGCCGGTAATAAAGAAACCATCTTCGCGCAATTCCTCCGCGGTCTTTTCAGGCATTTGCCAATAGCCTTTAAAAACATTTGGCCCGCGTACTTCTATTTGACCAATTTCGCCTTTTGGTAATTCAGTGCCCGTTTCGCTGTTGGTAATTTTAACATCGGTTCCATCAAGTGCAAAACCAACTGTGCCCGCACGTCGTTCACCATCATATGGGTTTGAGGTGTTCATATTGGTTTCGGTCATGCCATAACGTTCAAGAATGCGATGACCTGTTCTGGCCTCAAACTCGATGTGTGTTTCTGCCAGCAATGGCGCACTTCCTGAAATAAACAAACGCATGTGTTGCGCGAGTTCGGAAGTGAACCGATTGTCACTTAACAGTCGGGTATAAAATGTAGGCACTCCCATCATCGTTGTTGCCTCTGGTAGCAATGCGATGATGTCGTCGAGATTATATTTTGGCAGGAAGATCATTTTGTTGCCGGCTAAAAGCGAGATATTCGTTGCAACAAAAAGCCCGTGCGTGTGAAATATCGGAAGCGCATGTAAAAGAGCGTCATCGGATGTGAATTTCCACGCTTTGACCAAGGTTCTTGCATTGGATAGCAGATTTTCCTGGGTGAGCATGGCGCCCTTTGAACGGCCTGTTGTGCCGGAGGTATATAAAATTGCGGCGAGGTCATCGCCGCTACGGTCAATAGTTGCGAAGCTGGTTGGTGCCGATGTTGCTTTTGTCGGAAGTGATCCAGTGCCATCAGAGTTTAAGGTCTCAACAGCCGCATTGAGCGATTCTACAATTGGCGCGAGATCGGTAAGTTTATTGTCATCGCAAATCACCAAGCTCGCGCCGCTGTTTTCGATAAAATATTCAATCTCGTTTGCGGTGTAGCCAGTATTTAGCGGCAGAAAAATAACCCCGCTTTGTGCGCAAGCGGCATAGATCGCCAAACATTGCGGGGATTTTTCAACCTGAACGGCTAACCGGTCTCCTGCATTAATACCTAGGTCTTTAAACGAGTTGGCAAACTGAGCGCTCATTTTCAAAAAGGTATCATGTGAGATAGTTTGCCCATCGGCTAATTGCAGGAATACCGTGTCTTGCCCCAAATGCTTTCCGAAAAGCTCATCGTAAAGAGGGTTTGCCATGATAAATCTCCTGCACGCCTATAGAACCATGTTTATACTGATCTTTTAAGTTCTTTAGCCGATTGGGGCTTTTTATTGCCAGTAAATAGTTATCCACTTCACTGAATTATGGTTTCTATCTTGGTTTTCTAACCCGATCATGCCTTTTAAATCACCGTCTGAATTGCTTGATCTAATTTACCCACCACTTCATCAACCTGCGCGTCTGAGATTATAAACGGTGGCGCCAACAGGATGTGATCACCTAGTTTCCCATCAATGGTTCCACCCATCGGGTAACAGGCTAATCCGGCCTCAAAGCTTGCCTTTTTGATGTGTTTGTTGATTTGTTTTTCGGGTGCAAACGGTTGTTTGGTTGCTCTGTCTGCTACAATTTCTACCCCCAAAAACAAGCCACGTCCTCGGATATCACCGACGTGAGGATGTTGGCCAAATTGCGCATTTAATGCGTTTTTGAGTTTGCCGCCCATTTCATTCACGCGGTCTAAAAGCCCTCGGTCAATGATGGCTTTTGTTACGGCGAGCCCTGCAGCGCATGCGGTTGGATGCCCAATATAAGTGTGTCCATGTTGAAAGAAGCCTGAACCGTTTTCAATTGCTTGATAAATTGATGAAGTACACATCATTGCGCCAATGGGTTGATATCCCGCACCGAGGCCTTTTGCGATTGTTATGATGTCGGGGGAGATATCGTCCTGTTCGCAAGCAAAGAGCGTCCCTGTGCGACCCATGCCGCACATAACTTCATCAAGAATAAGAAGGATACCATATTGGTCACAAATTTCTCGAATACGTTTGTAATATCCTTCGACTGGGGGAACAGCCCCTAGTGTTGCACCAACAACGGGTTCTGCAACAAATGCCATGACGGTTTCCGGGCCAAGTCGCAGGATTTCATCTTCCAGCTCATTGGCAACACGTTGGCCATATTCATATGCAGTTTCACCCGATGATTTTCCTCGATATTCATAACATGGAGAAATATGGCTGGTTTCAATCATCAAAGGGGAGAAAGGTTCGCGGCGCCATTGGTTGCCGCCGGTAGCCAGGGCTCCAAGCGTGTTTCCATGATAGCTCTGGCGACGTGCGATCACACGGTGACGTTTTCCTTCACCTGCTTCTAGGAAATACTGGCGCGCAAGTTTAAGCGCAGCTTCCACGGCTTCTGATCCACCGGATACAAAATAAACGCGATCGATATCGCCCGGTGCGTGTTTAACCAAGAGATCCGCTAAATCTTCCGCCTGTTGTGAGGTGAAGAAACTCGTGTGCGCAAAGGCAACATTATCCAATTGTTGCTTGATAGCGTCCGTTACATCAGGATCTCCATGCCCTAAACATGAAACCGCTGCACCACCTGACCCATCGAAATATTCTTTGCCGTTTTGGTCGTAAAGATAGCAACCTTTTCCGGATGCGATTGTTGGTAAGTTGCTTTTTGTATGTCTTGGAAAAACGTGTGCCATAAGGCTAGTCCTTGATCTGTTATTTTCGTCTCGTAATGTCTAAAACCCTAAGTGGGCGTATTTGATCTAGCTCGTGCGCATTCTTTCCCCTTTGGGATCAAATGCTGGGCCAAGTTTCACAGTTCCAGAAAACAATGTGCCCGCAATGTTTACATCGAGGCTGCATCCTTCAACACAGCCGAGTGGATCTTCAATATCCGCCAATGCGATCGGTGCATTTATACGATAACCAAATGCTGCCGATGTTGTTTTTCCGATGATCTTGCCATTCATAACGACGGGTTCATTACCCAAAGGTACAGCGTTATTGTCATCTAGAATTATCGATACAATCCTTGATGATGCACCTGCAACCTTTTTCTTTTCAAGTGCTGCCTTTCCGATGAAGTCCTTATTCCAATCAACGGCAAATCCTAGACCCGCATCCAGTGGTGAAACATCTGTATCAAGTTCATGGCCATAAGCTAAAAATTTCTTCTCAATACGCATGGAACTTTGTGCAAATAGACCTGCAGGTTTTGCACCAAGCGCGACCATCGCATCGTAAATTTTTGTCGCGTTTTGCGCCTTACAAGTGATTTCCCATCCTGCTTCACCCACATAAGAAAGCCGAACAGCGCGAACATGGCATCCAGCGATATGTGCTTCGCCAACACCGAAATATTTCAACTCGTTCAAAGCATCCGCGCCGAGCTCTTTGGCGATTTTCGATGCATCGGGGCCCATTAATCCAAGGACAGCATATTGTGATGTGCTATCGATTATTTCAACGCTTTCATCAGCATTTTTATGATTGTTAAGCCATGCAAGGTCGCGCTTTATTGCTGTCGTCCCCACAAACAATCTGTAGTGATCGTCAGCAATGCGGAGCGCGGTTAAATCACTTTCAATCCCGCCTAATTCGTTGAGGATAGATGTGTAAATCGCGCGGCCAGGTTTGCGATCCATTTGATTGGCGCAGATGCGATTTAAGAAACTACATGCATCATCGCCCTTAACTTCAATTTTGCCAAATGTGGATTGGTCAAAGATAGCTGCGCCCTCGTGTGCAACGCGTACTTCTTTACCAACTTGATCGAACCAATCAGGCTTTCCAAATGTCATCTTGGGTTCGCTGGCTTTATCAAAGTAAAGCGGACGCTCCCATGCATAGAATTGGCCAAAATGCGCGTTTGCTTCCTTCCAGCGCGTATCAAGTGGTGTAGGTTTTAAATTCCGAGCGGTGTCCCATTGGCGCCCGGGATAAGTGATCTCATAGTGCTTGCCCAAAATTTCTGGCACGCGTTCTGTTAGTGCTTTGACTGAATTGAATTCGGCTGGAAATCTCTTTGGGTCAGCTTCATGAAGATCAACTTGCGTGTGGCCATGTTGAATACAATGCGCCAATGCGCGGCCTGCACCGCCGCCCGTGGCAACGCCGACAGAGTTCATCCCGCATCCAAGATATAACCCTTTTGTTTCAGCTGTTTCACCCAGCATAAATGATCCGTCTGGGGTGAAACTTTCCGGGCCATTTAATAGCATTTTCACTTCCGCTGTTTCTAAGGCGGGGAGGCGATGAAGGGCATTCAACATCATTGGTTCAAAGTGATCCCAATCCTCACCGAGAAGTTGGAACGCAAAGTCTTTACCAATGATTTCAGGATCAATGGCTTTCCCCATTGGTTCAAAACAACCAACCAGCAATCCGCCGCTGTCATCACGAATATAAAGATGGCCATCATGGTCTGATAAAGTTGGCATGTTGCCTGAAATACCTTCGATCGGCTTGGTAAGAAGATAAAAATGTTCGCATGCCCAAGCAGGGACTTCTGATTGGACCATGGAAGCAGCTTCGCGGCTCCATAACCCAGTGCATAATGCGATGGCATCACAATTGACAACGCCTTGATCTGTTTCAACGCCAATGACTTTACCATCCTTTGTGAGGATGCCCGTCACGCCGGTGTTTTCAAATATTTTGGCCCCTCGTTTTTTTGCACCCTTAACCAATGCTGCGCATAAATCTGACGGGCTTACGCGGCCATCATCTGGTGACCAAACAGCGCCAACAACATCATCAGCATTCATCAAAGGCCATCGTTCTTTTGCCTCGTCACGGCTAACTGTTTCAGCACGTACGCCAAACATGTGGGCGAGCGCTTCCTGACGGCGAATATGGGTCATTCGGTCTTGTGATGTTGCGATCGAAAGCGATCCCTTACTGATCCAACCCGTTTGCTGCCCGGTTTCCTCTTCAAGGCTTGCGTATAGATCAACAGAATACGAGATAAGATCGGTTAGGTTTTTTGTAGAACGCAGCGCTCTGACCTGCGCTGCGGAATGCCAAGTTGTACCAGAAGTTAGTTGGTTCCGTTCAAGCAAAATTGCATCTGTCACTCCGTCTTTTGCCAAATGGTAAAGCGTGGAGCACCCCATAACGCCGCCGCCGATTACAACGACAGAGGCATGGGAGGGGAGAGATTTCGTGGTTGGCATAATGTTTTTCCATGTTGTGATTTAATGCGTTTCACATCTGAAACATATATTTCAGCTATTGACAATAAAAAATTCATTTGTAACATTTGTTTCAAATTTTGGGTTTGAAGAACGAGACAAGTTGTCAAAAGCGAACCGCTTTATCGACAAATTCTTGAAGCGATTTTTTACAACTTGGCGCTTTGCGTCCGGAAGCATTTGATTGATCGCTTGACGTAGAAGGCCCGAAATTTTTCGTCTTGGCTGCGGTGATTGGTTTGTCTGAAACAATGTCCAACAAGGTGGTTTGACGATCAGCGAAGTTATTGAAGGCAAACCAGAGGCTTTAAGAATTCTGAATTAACGAAACAAAAATAAAGGGAACAACATATGATTACGAAACTTAAAATTGCGACATTGTCGATTGCTGCTGTGACAGCGATGAGCACGATGTCACTTGCAGAGCAAAAATTCATCACGATCGGTACAGGTGGTGTTACCGGGGTTTATTACCCAACTGGTGGCGCTATTTGCCGCTTGGTCAACAAGGATCGTAAAGATCACGGCATCCGCTGCTCGGTGGAATCAACAGGTGGTTCAGTTTACAACACCCGTACAATTCGCCAGGGTGAGCTTGATTTTGGTGTGGTTCAGTCCGACGTTCAAGCTGCTGGCCTTGCTGGTACTGGTGCATTTGCAGATGATGGTCCTTTCCCTGAATTGCGCGCATTGTTTTCTGTTCACCCTGAGCCAATGCATGTCATGGCGCGTGTCGATAGCGGCATTACCGATATTGCAGGCATGAAGGGTAAGAAAGTGAATATTGCAAATCCTGGTTCAGGTACGCGTGTTCTTGCCGAAACTTTGCTGAAATATGAAGGTGTCGAGATTTCAGATTTCGCTCTAGCTGCGGAGCTTAAATCATCTGAGCAATCTGCCGCACTATGTGATGCAAAAATTGACGCAACAATTTGGGCAGCTGGTCTTCCAAATGGTGCAAGCCAGGAAGCAACGTCTTCATGTGATGTTAAAATCATTCCACTCGCTGGTGCAGGCATTGATAAATTGTTGGCTGAAAATTCAGCATATGCGCCTGCAACAATCCCGGGTGGTATGTATCCTGGTAACCCTGACGACATTCCATCTTGGGGTCCGAAAGCAACGTTTGTAACTTCGGCAAACACATCAGATGATGTTGTCTATGCTCTGGTAAAAGCAGTGTTTGATAATTTCGATGACTTTAAGAAATTGCACCCGGCGTTTAGCCGATTAGTCGAGGAAGAAATGATCAAAGATGGTCTAACGGCGGACCTTCACCCTGGAGCGGTTAAATACTACAAAGAACGTAGCTGGATGTAATCGACAACTCACAAAGGCCATCTCATCGGAGGTGGCCTTTTCAATTTGAAGGGATTTCTTATGTCCGAGCCAACGACGAATAATCAAAATGAGTTTGAAGATCTAATTGCTGAAAGTGATACAGGTGCGCGCGCGCCAACTGGAAGATTTTCGATTAGTGTGCTTTGGAGCATACCGCTGGTTTGGTCATTATTTCAATTATGGATCGCCTCTCCACTCCCATTTATTTTTGGTGTTGGTGTGTGGAATGATACACAAACGCGTGCGATCCACTTAGCATTCGCCGTGTTTTTAGCATTTGTTGCGTTCCCCACTTTAAAGACATCTCCGCGACGACATATCCCAATTCAAGACTGGTTGCTGGCATTTTTAGCCGCGGGCTCATCCGCATATATTTGGTTGTTCTATGCTGATATTTCTGGTCGGTCCGGCGCGCCCAATACAACAGATATCGTTGTAGCCGTTATTGGTATTATTTTACTTATGGAAGCTGCCCGTCGGTCACTTGGCTTCCCTTTAATGGCGGTTGCCGCATTCTTTCTTGCCTATGTGTTTTTTGGCTCATGGGACGGATTGCCAGATATTGTCAGATGGAAAGGTGCTTCATTACAAAAAGCAATGAGCCATATGTGGCTTACCACCGAGGGGGTCTTCGGGGTTGCGCTTGGGGTCTCTTCCGGTTTTGTGTTCCTGTTTGTTTTGTTTGGTGCATTGCTTAACCAAGCCGGTGCTGGAAATTACTTTGTTCAAATCGCATTTTCGCTTCTCGGACATATGCGCGGTGGACCTGCAAAAGCTGCTGTTGTGTCTTCTGCAATGACGGGTCTGATTTCAGGTTCATCTATTGCGAACGTGGTGACAACAGGCACCTTTACTATTCCTTTGATGAAGCGAGTTGGTTTCTCACCAGAAAAAGCAGGCGCCATTGAGGTTTCTTCGTCAGTCAATGGTGTTCTAACACCGCCGGTTATGGGCGCGGTGGCATTTTTGATGACCGAATATGTCGGTGTGTCTTATGTCGAGGTGGTTAAAACTGCGATATTACCAGCGGCCATTTCTTATATTGCGCTTGTATATATCGTTCACCTTGAAGCGTTAAAAAATGACATGCAGGGTCTTGAACGTCCTGAACCACTCGGTCCGATCCAAGCACGATTGATCCGCTTTGGTATCATCGCTTGCTCGGTGATAATTTTGTCCTACGCAATATTCTGGATCATTGAAGGTATGAAGATGATCTTTGGCGAGTTATCTGCTTGGCCGATACTAACCTTCTTATTCGCCTCCTATGCTTGGCTGATTTATCTATCGGCTAAGCAACCGGATCTGGAATTGGATGATCCTAACCAACCTGTGGTGAAGCTCCCGATTTTCCGCAATATTTCCAGATCCGGTCTTTATTACATCGTACCCATCATTGTGTTGATTTGGTTCTTAATTGTTGAGTGGAAATCACCGGCATTTTCGGCCTATTGGGCAACATTATTTATGGTAGTTATCCTTCTCACACAGAAGCCACTAAAGGCGCTGTTTAGAGGTGAAGCTAAATGGGCCAGCAAGATAAAAGAAGGAATATCTGATTTAGCTGAAGGGCTTATCATTGGTGCGCGCAACATGATCGGATTGGCCGCAGCGATGGGTGTAGCAGGGATTATTGTCGGCGCGGTTACGTTAACTGGCGTTGGTCAGGTCATGGCAGAATTCGTTGAATTTTTATCAGGCGGAAATCTGCTCGCAATGTTGTTCTTTGTAGCGTTGATCTCGATCATTTTGGGCATGGGATTACCAACAACTGCGAACTACATCGTTGTCTCATCTCTCATGGCCGGTGTTGTCGTAGAACTCGGCGCTCAATCTGGTTTGATTGTTCCGCTTATCGCTGTTCATATGTTTGTATTTTACTACGGCATTATGGCAGATGTGACACCTCCCGTTGGCCTGGCATCCTTTGCAGCTGCTGCGATCTCAGGTGCAGATCCGCTAAAAACAGGTTTCACTGCGTTTTTCTATTCATTGCGGACCGCATTGTTACCATTCCTTTTCATTTTCAATACCGACCTTTTGTTGATTGATGTTGGGCCAGTCCAAGCAATTTTTGTGAGTTTGATTGCACTCGCCGCGATGCTGTTATTTGCCGCGGGGACCATGGGGTACTTCATGACCCGAAGTCGGTTGTGGGAATCGTTAGCATTGGTTCTTGTTGCTTTGACTTTGTTTAGACCTGGGTTGTTTTTGGATCAGGTTCAACCTCAGTTTATTGAGACAGATTCAGCTCAGATTTTTGAGATTGCAAAAGCCGCTGAAAACGAGAGCGACATACGTCTGTTGCTGGAAGGTGAAAACATCAATGGTGATCTAGTTTCGTCAACTTTCGTGTTGCCATTGGGTGAATTTGGTGGTGAGGGCTTTGATCGTCTTGCGCAAAATTCGGGTATCGAATTTATCGAAAGTGACGGCAAAATAATTGTCGATGTCGTTTCATTTGGTAGTCCTGCGGAAGCTGCAGGTATTGATTTTGACTGGGAACTTAAAACCATAAAAATTGAAAATGATCGCCTGCCAAAGGAGCTGTTTTATATCCCGGCATTCTTGTTGCTTGGGTTGATAATTTTCTTACAGAGACGTCGACATAAAAGCTCTGAGGAGGAGCTAAATTCATGAGTAAGTTTATACTCGCCGCGATTGATATCGCCCATGCTGAAACGGTTGAACATGTGTTGAAAAAAGCTGCATCTTTATCCAAACTTGAGGATGCAAACTTAGCTGTTGTTACCGTTGTGCCTGATTTTGGTATGAGCATTGTTGGATCATTCTTTAAGGAAGGCACCGAGGATGGGGTGATGCAAAAGGCAAATGAACAATTGCATGAGATTGTATCTTCATTCCTAGGCGAGGATGCTAAAGTGAAGCATATCGTCAAACATGGTTCGGCATATGAAGGGATATTGGAGGCAGCTCAAGATCTGAATGCATCTCTCATTGTAATGGGTGCCCATAGACCAGACTTGCGAGATTATCTTTTGGGTCCAAACGCAGCGCGTGTCGTTCGCCATGCCCAAGCATCGGTTTATGTGGTTAGGGATCATTGATGTGCTGGAGAAGTGAAATTGGACTGTTTTAGTCGACGATTTTGCGCTTTTCGATGCATCTAAAATACAAGTCGCCGTCAGTAAATCTTCGCAATGTATTTAAAGCATTGATTAATCACAATCTTGTAGCGTGCCAGAATGATTAGCCCCTAATTTGTGGGCTTGGTGCTGAATTAAGTGCGGAGATTAAAAGATTTGGTAAGAGCCGCGTTTAAATTTGTGGTCTCCCAGTTTGTTCTAGATACCAAGAACAAAGAGCTGGTGAAGGCGCAGTTTTCATTATTTTCTACGCAAGTGCCGTTGATGTATGCGGTTTTGTTGATCAATACCTGGGCATTGGCGTTTAGTTTTTATAATGAAGC
>JAHDEP010000005.1:33762-42192 GCA_020628775.1 Rhizobiaceae bacterium
TGCAACAGCTTCGCTCAGCCGCGCTTATCATTGCGCTAAGCGTAAATGTACCATTTGTCTTGTTTTTCGGAACAACCGGCATCGCTTCATTCTTAATTATTGCAGGAAATATGGTTCTTGTAACTGCGGCTCTACTGATGGTGACCACAGTACAATCGAAAAATTTCGCAAGTATGATTGATGCACGCGTTGAGCTTGAAGCGGCAAATAAGGAAAATGAGAAACTTGCAAATCGAGATTCATTAACAGGTCTTGCAAATCGCCGGCAGTTTTTTTCGCATCTCAATCAAGAATTTGTCTTAGCAGAACGTTCTAAAAGCAAATTGACAGTTGGGATTATTGATCTTGATGGTTTTAAGCCGATCAATGACCTTTATGGACATGCGATGGGTGATAATCTTTTAACGCAGGTTGGCGCGCGTCTATCTGAGCTGGCAAATGAGCATTTATCTATCTCGCGTTTAGGCGGTGACGAATTTGCGCTGGTGATTAAGAATGATCTTACCAATGAGCAGCTTCTGGCTTTTGGCCGAGAAGTTTGTGAGATATTGAACACGCCTTTCGCCCTGCCTGATGCGAGTGTTCAAATCTCCGGGTCTATTGGTTTTGCGGTTTATCCCGATTTGGCATCGTCAGCGCACGAGCTATATGAGCGGGCCGATTATGCGCTTTATCAGAGCAAAAAAACAAATCGTGGTGATGCGGTTGTTTTCTGTAAATCGCATATCAGAGACATTGAAACCGACAGCAAGATAGAACTGATTTTGTCCGATGCGAATTTGGAGCAAGAGATCGCTGTGTTCTTCCAGCCGATCGTTGATCTTAAAACATCTCGGACCGTGGCATTTGAAGCACTGGCGCGTTGGGATGGTCCAATCCTGGGTAAAGTTTCGCCGGCTGTTTTTATCCCCATTGCTGAGAAGACAGGTTTAATTACCAGGTTGACCGAAATCCTTTTAAACAAGGCGTTACTGGCGGCATCGCGTTGGCCAGATGATATTAGATTGTCTTTTAATTTGTCGGCAAAAGATATCTCTTCACCTATTGCTGCAATGAAGATTTTTAAAATTATCAAAAATTCACAAATTGATCCCAAACGGATCGATCTGGAAATCACAGAAACAGCGACCATGTTTGATTTTGAGCAGGCTCAGTCATCAATCCAGCTTTTAAAGTCTTTGGGTTGCGGTATTGCACTGGATGACTTTGGAACGGGTTTTTCAAGCCTTAGTCAACTTCATGCGCTACCGCTTACTAAGATCAAAATTGATCGAAGTTTTGTTACGCAGATTGATCAAAAGCCAGCCAGCTACAAAATTGTTAAATCGCTTCTAGCATTAAGCAGGGACATGCATCTGCAATGTGTCATCGAAGGGGTTGAAACCAAAGACGAGCTGAAAGTGATCGACAGTTGCGGTGGGCAGTTTGTTCAAGGTTATTTCTTTTCCGAGCCTTTGCCGGAAACGGAGATTGCGCATTTCATAAAAGAAACCGTCACGCCTCATCGTTTTGCTCAGTAAAGCGAATTTTTAAAACCCAATTCTTTGGCTGTTTTACGCAAATTCCTTTTCACCAAAACAGGATTGCGAAATAATAAGATTTTAAACTTGACTATTTTACTCATATTTGCTCTTTAAACATAAACATGACTATTTAAGTCAAGTTAAGCTAGCAAGGTATGTAATGTGATGACAGTCAATAGTTCTACCCATCTTGGTTCCAAATCTGAACGCGACTTATTGAAGATATTCCGCTATTTTTTATTAGCGTTTTCAGAAGGTGGTCAAACCCATTGGGAAACGGCTATGAGCATCTCAAAGGGTGAACATGGTTTAGACCAAGGACGAGTGATTGGTTTTGCTATGTTGCGGGTGTTGCAGGCGGTTCGTGACACAAGAGAGAACCCTTTTTTGTTTATCAATCCTGGTTGTGAGAAGTGTGCGCGTGGTCTGCTTGATTGCGAACGTTATCTCATGGAGGCAATTAAGAACATTTTTGAGGGACGTAATTCAGCTGGAAATGTGCCGCTTATGTTGTTGTGTGAAGGGGCTGATCCAACGGCAGTTCGAACTGCGATAGATAAATTGTCAGCGTGTTTTACAAAGACACAAAACACCGAAAATTTCTCACATTAAATAGGTAGATCGAATAAAGGTGCGCATTATGGCAACTCAACTCGCCAGATTATCTGATGATCTTGTTTTGATTGAAACACTTCCCTTTGATGATTTTGAACTGGGCTTATTGTCAGTCTTTCGTCACTTTTCAAAAAGCTATGAGACCCCAGAGCAGCAAACTTGGCAACATGCTTATATGATTGCAGCTGAACGTTGGGGCGAGCGTATCGGCCTTTCAACTGCATATGCGCTTATGAAAGTCATCCAAGCAGTATCGAGATGCCGCCCCGGTGGCTTAAATGTTCAAGATCCGCTTTGCCCAGATGCGAAGATATATGCCAGTGTTGATGAAGTTGCATTTATCAGCATGCTCCATCATATGCGCAGAGATGAGGCACAACATGCTCGCGGTTTTATTCAAACTCTTGCATTTGGCCGAAATGATCCTGCAATCATCCATGCGGGCCTGTCTTTTGCTCACAGATTTTCGCTTGGAAAGCGGAAACAGGCGAGCGCGTCAAACAAACACATGCTATATGTAGTGGGGTAAATTCAACTCATTGGTACATCTCGTTTAAATATTTAACGCTCTTTGATCCCCATTATTGAGCGAACGGCGACAATTTGCCCATTTTATTTCGATAATTGCCTTGCAAGACAGTTTGAAGTGAAATATCCATGCGCTTGAGGCGTTAAGCCATCAAATTCAGGGTTTGCCGACCTCCGGCCAAACTGTCATTGGCACTAATTTAGCAGGGTACTCATGAGCTTATATACAGATTATTTGAACGAAATCGAAACAAGAAAAGAACAAGGACTTCATCCAAAACCAATTGAGGACAGTGCGCTTGTTGAAGAAATCATCGCTCAGATAAAAGATGCCGGCCATGAACACAGAAAAGATTCACTGAATTTCTTCATCTATAACACTTTGCCTGGCACAACATCTGCTGCTGGTGCAAAAGCAAAATTTCTTAAAGAGATCATCCTTGGTCAGTCAGTTTTAGAAGAAATCACACCAGAATTTGCATTTGAACTATTGTCCCATATGAAAGGTGGTCCTTCTGTTGAAGTGCTGCTTGATCTTTCACTTGGTGATGATGCGGAGATTGCTGAACAAGCCGCTGAAGTTCTGAAAACTCAAGTGTTCTTATATGACGCTGATACCAGCCGTCTTAAAGAAGCTTATGAAGCGGGCAACAAAATTGCTGAAGATGTTCTTAAAAGCTATGCAGCTGCAGAGTTCTTTACAAAGCTTCCAGAAATTGATGACGAAGTTAAAGTGGTCACTTATATCGCAGCTGAAGGTGATATCTCAACAGACTTGCTTTCTCCTGGTAATCAAGCGCACTCACGTTCAGACCGTGAATTGCACGGCAAATGCATGATCTCAGAGCGCGCTCAAAAAGAAATTCAAGCATTGAAACTTCAGCATCCTGACAAACAGGTCATGTTGATCGCTGAAAAAGGTACAATGGGCGTGGGTTCTTCACGTATGTCCGGTGTAAACAATGTTGCACTTTGGACTGGTAAGCAGGCAAGCCCGTATGTCCCATTTGTAAATATCGCGCCAATTGTTGCGGGTACAAATGGTATTTCACCGATCTTTTTGACAACTGTTGGTGTGACAGGTGGTATCGGTGTTGATCTTAAGAACTGGGTTAAAAAGCTAGATGCTGATGGCAATCCAATTCTAAACAATGATGATAGCCCTGTATTGGAGCAGAAATACTCTGTTGAAACGGGAACAGTTCTTACTATCAACACAAAAGAGAAGAAACTTTATTCCGCTGAAGGTGATGAAGAGCTTGTTGATATGTCATCATCTTTCACACCGCAAAAAGTTGAATTTATGAAAGCTGGTGGTTCATATGCCATCGTGTTTGGTAAAAAGCTGCAGAGTTTTGCATGTGATGCATTGGGTGTTGAATATAAATCTGCATTTGCACCTTCGAAAGAAATTTCGCATGACGGCCAAGGCCTGACTGCTGTTGAGAAAATCTTCAATGCAAATGCGATTGGTTCAACCCCGGGCGTTAAACTTCATGCAGGTTCTGATGTTCGCGTTAAGGTCAATATCGTTGGTTCGCAAGATACAACTGGCCTTATGACATCTCAGGAACTTGAGGCGATGGCCGCAACTGTTCTTTCACCAACCGTTGATGGTGCTTATCAGTCTGGCTGTCACACAGCTTCAGTTTGGGATCTAAAAGCGCAAGCAAATACGCCTAAGTTGATGGCCTTTATGCATAAGTTTGGCCTCATCACAGCGCGTGATCCAAAAGGTAAATACCATTCAATGACTGATGTTATTCATAAGGTTTTGAATGATATTACAGTTGATGATTGGGCAATTATCATCGGTGGCGATTCTCACACACGTATGTCCAAAGGTGTTGCGTTTGGTGCGGATTCTGGAACTGTGGCGCTAGCGCTTGCAACCGGCGAAGCCAACATGCCAATTCCTGAATCTGTGAAAGTTACATTTAAAGGTCAGATGGCATCGCACATGGATTTCCGTGATGTTGTGCATGCAACACAGGCGCAAATGCTTCAGCAATTTGGCGATAACGTTTTCCAAGGACGTATCATCGAGGTTCATATCGGAACATTGCTTGCCGATCAGGCATTCACGTTCACAGACTGGACTGCTGAAATGAAGGCGAAAGCATCGATCTGTATTTCTGAAGATGAAACACTTATCCAGTCTTTGGAAATTGCGAAAAGCAGAATTAACATCATGATCGAGAAGGGCATGGATAATGATGCTCAGATGCTTCAGAGCCTGGTTGATATTGCTGACAAGCGCATCAATGAGATCAAATCTGGTGAAAAACCTGCGCTAACACCTGATGCAAATGCGAAGTATTTTGCTGAAGTTGTGGTTGATCTTGATGAAATCAATGAGCCAATGATTGCTGACCCGGATGTAAACAACATCGATGTTTCTAAGCGTTATACGCATGATACAATCCGTCCAATCTCATACTACAAGGCAGAAAAAGAAGTTGATCTTGGCTTTGTTGGATCATGTATGGTTCACAAAGGTGATGTGAAGATCGTTGCTCAAATGCTGCGTAATCTTGAAGAGAAATACGGTAAGGTCGAGTTCAATGCGCCGTTGGTTCTTGCCGCGCCGACTTACAACATCATTGATGAGTTGAAAGAAGAAGGCGACTGGGCTGTGCTTCAGAAATATTCTGGATTTGAATTTGATGATACAGCGCCAAAAGGCGATGCGCGTACTGAGTATGAAAACATCCTTTATCTAGAGCGTCCTGGATGTAACCTTTGCATGGGTAACCAGGAAAAAGCCGCTAAGGGTGATACTGTTCTTGCAACATCTACGCGTTTGTTTAAAGGTCGTGTTGTGGAAGATTCTGAAGAAAAAGCAGGTGAATCATTGCTTGCGTCAACACCGGTTGTGGTGTTGTCAGCAATCCTTGGACGTACGCCAACAATTGAGGAATATAAAACCGCAGTTGAAGGTATTGATCTGACGAAGTTTGCACCGCCAGTTCAAAAATCACCAGACACATTGTCTGCGCATTACTAAGATCAAAGAGATCTCTGCCATAAAGCTCGGCAGAATATAAAATTAAAAAGCCAGTTACGGATAATTTCGTGGCTGGCTTTTTGCTGTTATGGCGGCTTTTTCTTGTTTATGCCGTACTTAACTTGCAACATTTTTGCTGGCAAAATCTTCTTCAGAAGAATGGCCCAAAAAATTTAAACTTGCCGTGCCACCACTTCCTTGCACGGCGAGCGCTCCGCATCTATTGCCCATCTCCAAGCATTGATTTAATGGGCTGCTCTCAAGCCATTTGCTGATGAAACCACCGTTAAAAGCATCGCCTGCTCCGGTCGCATCAATCACATCGACACTTGTTGTCGGGACTTGGATTTTCCCCTGTTCGGAATAAGCAACTGAACCATTTGCGCCGCATTTTACAATTGTCAGTGGTGCGGTATTTGATGAAATTCCCAATTTCTGAAGTTGCTCAAACTCCATTTCATTTGGCAGGAATACATCAGTCTTTGATATCAGCTCCGCCAAGCCTTGGGTATTTGACATCAGCTCATCATCCCAACCGCAGTCCAATGAAATTGTAAGACCTGCTTCGCGGGCTTTACGCACAATGTCAGGGTTTTCCTCCAAGGTTCGTAATTCGCCGATATGAATGTGGTCAAACTTATCTAATTCATTTGCCGTAATTGGTGGAAATGCATTGCCGGTTTTTCGGCTTAAAAAGGCGCGGTCATTTTCCCCGGTTATGGCGACGGTAATCTGTGGGTCAGAACCAACAGCCGCTGAAGCGCATAGCCCGACATCGATATTATTTCTAGCGACTTCATCTTTTGTGATTTTGTCAAAAGGCGCAGCTGGCAAAGTGGAAAGTAAGGATGTTTCAAACCCAAGTTTGGCAAGGGTAGCAGCCGTGATAAACGCGCCCCCGCCGGTATGCAGTTGCAAGCTGCCGGCAAATGTTTCTGTGCCGATTGTCGGCATGCGTGGCACATCGGTAAATATCAGGTCGCAATAAAGGCGCCCGGCGCATAAAACTGAATTGGACTTGGAGTTGTTTTTCACGCCATTCTCACTCCGGTTTCAGCTTCAAATACATGCATGTTTTCAGGATCAACCCCAAGCGAAACCTGTTCGCCAATCGCCGGGGGAGTTCTGCCATCTGCCTTGGCAATCACTTCGCCATTTTCCGTATCGACATATATCAATGTCTCAGGACCAAGAGGCTCTCTTACGGTGACGCGTCCTTCGATAATTGGATTATCATTAGTCAGCACCAAATCATCGGGTCGCACGCCAAGCAAAATATTTGCACTGTCAGCGATATCGCTGTTGGAAGAGATGCTGTGGTTTGATGCAAGTTTAATTGTATTGTTCTTGCAAGAGCCGTTGAGCATATTCATGGAAGGTGCGCCGATAAACTGAGCAACAAATGTGTTTGCAGGCTTGTGGTAGACCTCCTCGGGCGTTCCTACTTGTTGGATGTAACCGTCTTTCATGATGACAATCCTGTCGGCTAAGGTCATCGCTTCAACTTGGTCATGGGTTACAAAAATGATGGTGCTGCCGACGCGTTGATGCAGCTTTTTGATTTCAAGACGCATTTGGGTTCGAAGTTGCGCATCCAAATTTGAAAGCGGTTCATCGAATAAAAATACAGCTGGATCGCGAACCATTGCGCGCCCGATAGCAACACGCTGGCGCTGTCCGCCTGAGAGTTGGTCTGGTCGTCGATCAAGTAGATCTTTCATATCCAAAATGCCCGCGACTTCTTGAATGCGATCTTCTTTTTCCTGCTTTGATGCCTTGGACGAACGAAGGCCAAACGCGATGTTTTTCTTAACCGACATATGCGGATAAATCGCATAGTTCTGAAACACCATTGCGATATTGCGCTCTTTTGGTTCAAGGTTATTTACTTCGCGATTATCAATGTTAATCACACCTGATGTAATTTCCTCAAGGCCTGCAATCATTCGAAGTGTGGTTGATTTTCCGCAACCAGATGGCCCGACAAATACCAAAAACTCGCCGTCATTCACCTCAAGATTAATGCCATGAACGACTTCGGTTTTACCGTAAGCTTTGGTGAGGTTTTTAAGACTAAGGTTTGCCAATTTATTGCTCCATCAACGATGTGAATGCGGTTTTAAGCCGTAATTTTGCATCGTCGCGTTTTTCGTTTCTTTTGTTGTGGCTTGCGAAGAGTTGCTGAGTTTGCTCGCTATAGCTTTTTAATGCCGCGGCTAGTGCGCTAGGTGCCGGACCGCCTATACGATCTCTTTTTGCAATGAAGTTTTCGGCCGAAACAATTATCCGAAATTCGTCTTTTTCAATGTTTGGCGAGCGGTTTTCTTCCGATCTAAATGCTGCACAAAACGCGTCATAACCTTCACCTAATGGCTTACCGTCTTGAATGACAGATTTCGCCGTTGATGAGGCTATTTCATGCGCCTGCCTAAAGGTGAGATTTTCCTCACGAACCAATGTATCTGCAAGTTCGGTGATGGTAATACACGCTGCATCCGTGTTGCGCTTCACCGCATCTGAATTAATTGAACATGCAGGGATGAACGCATTTAGTAAATCCAAAACTCGGCCGCCGCTTTCAAATGCTGCATAGCCTGCCTGTTGCACTTCACCTTCGCTATCATTCATGTCTGTAAACGGAGTGTTGTGCATGGTGTTAATAATCATATCGCAACGTCCAGCGGTGACCGATGATAAATGCCGCATATGTTCAATGGGAACAGGATTACGTTTTTGAGGCATGATTGAGCTGATCTG
>JAHDEP010000420.1 GCA_020628775.1 Rhizobiaceae bacterium
GAAGCAGATCGTGTTGTAAAAGATATTAGACGACAGACACGGCGCAAATATTCTTCAGAAGATAAGATACGGATTGTATTAGCTGGCCTTCGTGGTGAAGACAGCGTTGCGGAATTGTGTCGGCAAGAAGGTATCGCTCAGAGCCAGTATTATTCATGGTCTAAGGAATTTCTGGAAGCAGGTAAGAAGCGATTGGCTGGTGACACCGCCAGAGAAGCGAATACTGGTGAAGTAAAGAACCTTCGCAAAGAGGCACGTGATTTAAAGGAAGTGGTTGCTGAGCAAGCTCTGGAATTGCGCTTACTCAAAAAAAGCATGTACGAAGATGGGGGAGACGACGAATGAGGTATCCCGCATCTGAAAAACTTGAGATCATCAAGCTGGTTGAACAATCGCATTTGTCAGCGAAACAAACGCTGGATAAGCTGGATATTCCACGATCCACTTTTTACCGATGGTATGATTTATACCAAACAGGTGGTGTGGATGCTCTGGAAGATAAAGCCCCAATGCCATCACGTGTTTGGAACCGCATTCCCGATGATATTCGTGAGCAGATCGTTGATCTGGCACTAAATGAGCCAGAGCTCTCACCACGAGAACTTGCTGTTAAGTTTACCGATATGCAAAATTACTTTGTGTCAGAAGCCAGCGTTTATAGGCTGCTCAAGTCACATGATCTGATCACCAGTCCTGCATTTATTGTCATGAAGGCTGCGGATGAGTTCCGTGATAAAACAACAGCACCAAACCAACTGTGGCAGACAGACTTCACGTACCTTAAAATAATTGGGTGGGGTTGGTTCTATCTATCGACAGTGTTGGATGATTATTCCAGATATATCATTGCGTACAAGTTCACACCAACCATGACGACCAAGGATGTGACCGACACTCTGGATTTAGCTTTACAGGCTTCAGGCTGCGATCAAGCAAGGATCATTCATAAGCCCAGACTGCTATCAGATAATGGCCCAAGTTATGTCTCGGCAGAGTTGGCAGAATATCTTGATGCCAATGGCATGGACCACACTCGTGGGGCACCATATCATCCTCAAACACAGGGCAAAATTGAAAGATGGCATCAGACATTGAAGAACCGCATTCTATTGGAGAACTACTTCATACCCGGTGACTTAGAACGGCAAATCAAGGCTTTCATCGATCATTATAATTACAATCGATATCATGAAAGCCTCAGCAATCTAACGCCTGTTGATGTGTACTTCGGGCGCGGACAACAAATCTTAGAACAAAGAGAAAGGATAAAACAGAAAACTATCGAAAAGCGACGCTTGCAAAACC
>JAHDEP010000421.1 GCA_020628775.1 Rhizobiaceae bacterium
ACGTTGAGCAGATATTCGCATGGGCTGCTGAGTTTGGGTGTTTGGTGCCTAGTCCTGATTGGGAGTGGGAGGCGAAGTGAAAACTGGTTTGTCGTCACTGACCAAATCCCAAAAACGCCTGCACGATGATTTGGCTGAAATGGGCTGCGCTGTATCAAAGTTTGTATTTGGGCACGATGAAACACCGGCAGAGATACACCACATCCTAGACGGTGGGCGCAGGATCAGTCATTGGCACGTAATTCCGTTAGCTCCAATATTCCACAGGCAGGGTACGAAAGAATACCCGTCAATTCATTCTGTAAATGGCTCTCATGGTGGGCGTAAAGCTTTCGAGGCGGCTTATGGGGTTACAGAGCTTGAGCTGATGGAGCGGTGTGAAGAATGGCTGGATCGTTTATATAGCGGAGAGAATGTATGAATAAAGACATAACACAGTTTGTTTCGGATAGTTTAGACGCTACTCTGCATGACATTAAAGCGCATTTGTTTGATTGCAAGATAGCAGGAGCAAAGCCAGATAATGAGGTATTGAAAGATTGTATTCAGGCACACGCCGACGCATGTTTTAACAAGGCTGTTGAGGCAAACGACAATGACTGAGTCACTAGAGATCATTTTTCGTTCTTTCTGGACGTTCTTTGGCACTTTGTTATTGATTTCTGTAATAACAATGCCATTCAAATGGTTTTTCAGAAGTCGGAATATAAAGCATCAGGGGTGGCCAACTGGGAATGTTGACGCGGATGGTGAGTTTCCAGATTGGTATAAAAGCGAAAATCGAAAATAGCAGGGCATTTTGTGAGCCTACGCATGTCCATCAACGAAGTAATTAAGCACCAGAAAAAGATGGGCAAACCTGTGCCTAATGCTCGTGAGCGATCCATTCACGAGGCTGAATTTGAACGCCAGCTAAACGGCGCTGGCATAACCGATTACGTAACTGAGCATCGATTCGACGAGACTCGAAAATGGCGATTTGATTTTGCATGGCCTGAATTCAAGGTTGCCGTTGAGGTTGAGGGCATCGTTTACAACGGCAGAGGGCGTCACCAAACCGCGAAAGGGTATGAAGGTGATTGCTATAAGTACAACGCAGCATTGCTTCGAGGCTGGCGTGTTTTGCGATTTGTGCCTGCGATGATTTCCAAGGGCGAGGCTTTGAGTATGACTGTTGAGGCGTTGGAGGAGGCAGGGCTTGAGATTGATTAACGCCGCTAAGTGCTTTGGGTTGTTGCTGATGGTGTTTTCGTTTTATTTGGTGCCGTTTTGTATGGTTGCCATAGCACTTTTGCTCA
>JAHDEP010000139.1 GCA_020628775.1 Rhizobiaceae bacterium
CCTCATCTTCAATGTAGAAGGGGTGCACAATGCTGCGTTCATCATGGGTCGCTTTTATTTGATATTGAATATCAATAAACCACGCGCCTGGCGCATCAGGTTTAGTTGACGCTGTCACAGAAATCACATCAACACGCGGCTCCCATCGATCTAGCGCATCATTTACATACTCTTCCATTAGCGCTTGCGTAGTCGTATCAATTGGCATAAACAGCAGTTCTTTTGCGCGACAGCCAAAATCAGGGCGCATCTTTCTTTCACTTGGATAAGTTTCTAAAATTATTCGAATGCTTTGATCAATGTCTAATTGGCCTGAAGCTAACTCCATATGACCTTGTGGATTTAGACGAAGGGGGAATGCCCATCCTTTACCTAAAAACCGTTCATTCTGGTTATCACTTTTCATTACTTACATCGCCTTAACACGGCCAGGAACCGGGATGAGTTGTAGCGGTGTACCGCTTGTTACCGTAACTGCTGAAGCGAATGCGCTGGGATTTCCAACTAAGACAGGCATCCCCATCGATTTCACCCGCATCGCGCCCATTGCAATTGTGGCAGATACACACGGGCCGTTGGCAGCTGGTGGCGGTGGAAATGCACAACCAGCCACGACAACCGGACATGGTGCGGTAAATGTAGGTTGGCCCATCACTTTAACCCTTGGGTTTACTTTGGTAAGTGTGGCCTTGCCGCCATGCATGCAAATAACATTCGCACTCATATTCAAAACATCAAACATTAATTACATTACCTCCAACGCACCAGCATTAATATTCACTGTTGCTGGACCAATTTTTACTGATTTACCAGAATTTGTTGCTAGCTCGACTGACATACCGCCCTTGATAGCAACCTTTTGCTGCGCAACTAATGTAAATTTGGTGTTGGACTTAAATGCGATATCTTGCATTGCTTTCACATTAATTTTGCCCTTCGAGTCAATTGTTAAATTCTTACAAGCAATCTTGACGTCCTCAGCCATTTTGATGTCAAGATTGCCTTTATTCGTATCAAATTTCAAATAACTCTTGCCCTTAAGGCCCACAATTGCAATTTCTTCCGAGCCTTCTTTTTCACTGAATTCAATGTAGTGGCCGCTGCGGCCCTTGAATGTGAGGAAGTTGACTTTGTCTTTTTCAATTGCTTTTGTGTTTGGGTGTTCAATTTTCTTCGTATATAAGCTACCTAATACAAAAGGCCGATTAGGGTTGCCTTGTTCAAATGCAACAATCACCTCGTCATTAATAGCCACTGGAAAAAAAACACCCGCACTTGTACTCGCCATTGGCGTCGCGACCCGCGCCCAATCACTTTCAACTTCTTCACCTAACCAAGGAAACTTTACTTTCACACGGCCAAGCTTTTCTTCGTCTTCAATGTTTGTTACAACACCAACAACAACACCATCGATATTCTCGCGCTGACGGTCTAGCACTTTGTTATATAAGAGCTCTGCGATAGATGGAATATTTGAGACAACGAATTCAGAAACAAAGCCGCCACTGTGTGAAAATCGGTGTACTACACCAGATACAATATAAGTCCCTGAAAAACGCTTACCAACGTTCTTGATTTTCACTTTCCCACCGGCAGCCAAGCTAACATTACCTAGGCATAACCCCGTTGCCTCAACGCTTTCCATTCCTATTCGATTCGATGCAGAATCTGAAAGTTCTTTAGCAATTGCGGCCTTTACAGACGGGTGTTGTGTAATTTGAAATTTGGATTTTTTCTGAACACCTTTCTCTACTTCTGCCTTTAGCTTGCTAGCACCATTAAGCACGTTCTTTATAGTTGCTTTACTCTTTACCGGTTGAGCCGTGTTGCTGTCATAGGCAAAGGTCTCTACAAGTGCAACCTGATTGGCAGCATTGACCTTTGGTGAGAATTTCAAACATTCTTCTGGATACTCAAGAGTTACTGATGCGCTGTTTGCCGATTTTTCTAATGGAGAAACAACTAACTTGCCATCTTTATCAACAAAGCAAACACACCCTGATAATCGTGCACGTGCTTGAATAAATTCCCAATCAGACTGACTATGTTGAATTACGTAATCATGTTTTGTTGCCAAACCAGTTACTTTAGGCGAGACACCGTATTCACCACAAATTTTCTTAATAATGTCAGCGTCAGACATTTTTAAAAAAGTCCGACTTTGAATACCGCGCCGCATCCGTTGCGTTTTGTCATACGCACGGATGGTAAACATGATTTTTTTACCTTGCCCAAAGCTCGGTTCAACAGAAACAATTTCAAGATTTTTTGCTAATGTCTTGAACATTTTGTCGCCGTATTCACGCGCCTTAACCTCAATCTTTGCCCCGATCTTAAATTTAGACCCATCTAAATGCTTGTACTTTGGCCCGGAAAATAAGCCTGCTTCGGCCTTATCAACCACATGCATCGTGAACATTGTTGCCTTATTCACATGCATATCAAGCTCAGCACTTGCAAAAAGCACATCAACTCCCAGCTCCAAGGCTTGACCGTTGATTTTTACACTAAGATCCATGAGTTCTCTTAGTCCAGAGGGACAATGTTCAGCAGTTGCCCGCTACGCAAATGGCGCGGATTTGCAATATTATTTGTTTCAGCAATGTGTCGCCAATATTCAGGATTACCAAATTCCTTGGCAGCAATAAAATCTAGCGTCTCGCCGTATCCAACAACATATGTTCTGCGCGGATCGGTTTGCGATGTTGGATTTTGTTTTGCTTTTTCAGGGTCCCCAGAATAAGGATTTAGCGTGACTTTGACTGTGGCACGCTGAGCGAACCCATTTGGATGAAAATGAGAGTAGTCAACTTCAATCCCACCAACGTAAGACAATGCAGAGATATGGCTACCATACATAAACCGCACCAATGGAGAACTTCGCTTATCATCATCAGTTGCAGTTAAGAAAGCTTTCTTTACCGCCTTAACATATGGGTTAGTGCCGATCGGATACGCTAACGCCACAATTGGCTCTACCCAAACTTTAACGGGTGCTTCCCAAGCTGTTGTATCGTAAAAGAGTTCAACTTCAAATTCGCCATTGCTAGACCCCTTAAACTCCATATAACCCGCATCTTTTTTCTCGCGCGATGTCTTACCATCATCACCGGGCTCAGAAATTTGCCAAGAAATAGCACTTTCCCATTCCGATGACGTTTGAAAACTTAGGCTATTTGGCCGAAATTGCACGGGGATAGGAAAGGGAATCCCATAGACTTTATTCGCCATGCTTGGTACCCAAACTAAAAACATCGCTTTCCCAAGCGTAACTGTGGAGATGGCACTTGAAATCCCACCTGCAACAGCACCAATGCCAGAAAGTAACGCACTACCAACATCAGCACTTGGACCATTTTGATCGTAAAACATTGATTAATTCCCTATCTAGAGACGCTCAGTCTCAATCGCTAACATTTGCTTCACTATTGGGTATAAGTCAGAAGCCAATGCATCTAAATCTATTGGCTGTGAGGCAGTACTCCCGCCACCGGATGACGCAGCACTACTGGAGTCACTTGCGCTTTTTTGTTCTTTACGCGCTAACCTAGTTGACATTGGTTCACGTTTAATCGCAGAACTCTGCATTTTAGAGGCAGGCTTTGGCGATATATGTGTTTCTCTCTTAGGCTCGGATTGCTTTTCTGGCTGAGATATCTGGCGTTTCACAGTGCTAGCAATTCCGCTTTTTGGCCTACTCGAAGGTTGGACTGGCACGGTAGCCTCTGGCCTCGGAGCAGATTGATCCATTGTCGTATGTTCAGAGTTTTCTGTAGTAAGCGTTGAGGTTTCAACGCGGCGTAAGGCCGGCGATTGCCCGTAAACCAAAGGTGTTTGTGAAACTGCACCCTGCGCACTTGGCTCCAAATTACTTGGTATCGGCCTGTCGGCAACAAGCGCTGCTTGCGTGATAGACCGAGCAGGAGGAGTCGCTTGTATAGATGAATCCGCTTGGGCAGACCGGTTTATATTGCCAGTCGTATTTGGTGCATCACTCACATTTGTTTCAAAATTATTGAACCGAGAGCCATCACTTATATCAATATCAGAGCTCTGGTTGAGTTGCACCTTTGAAGATTGCGTGCCCGTTTCCACAATAGCACTTGGCATATTAGTGTCAACGGCATTTGCTTCAAAGTTTTGTATATTAGGCAATTCAGGCAAAGACGCCACATCGATGCCAAACCGTTCCGCAATAGATCGGGAAATCTGAGTGGCAGGCGTGCTCATGGTTGAGTGACCTTCAGTTCCCACGCCAGAGCCAGCTTCTGTAGTAAATGAAGAAGGCAGAACGTCATTTACCTGTATAGCTTCATTAGCTTCATTAGCTTCATTAGCTTCATTAGCTTCATTAGCTTCATTAGCTTCAACGCTAACAGTCTCAAACGGCGTATCTACTACTGCTTTAGGTGCAATAGTTCTTTCTAATCCAGCCCCCATCGAGTCTGAGTCCCCATCTATAACAGGGCTTGCCTCCCGAAGCGCTTGAGGAACAGCTGAGCGCTGTATATTCATAGCTATTGGAGGCTGAATACCGTCTTGTTCACTAGCAGATGAAACATGAGGTATGGATCGGTTATCTTGCGCTTCGGTTGTAGTATCTACTGGCTGAGGTAAGTTAGGCAGGCTAGGTACTACAACGCTCTTAGCTGCAGTGGCATCAGTCTGGGTATCTACTAACAGATCTGGCGTGCTTGCCTCTTCAACATCATTGACACTTGATGGCCCCGCTTCAACTGCTGTAGTTAATGACGGGCTAGCCTTACGTGTTATTGAAGTCTTGGCCTGCCGTTGTTTACGTTGCGCAACTGGTGAGCGCGTAACACGCTCACTACCAGCTTCGCCCATTTCAGGTATCGCCTGATTTGTGTATTGCTCTTTGACAACTTTAGGTAATGGATCTGGTACTTCAGCAAGATCACTTTCAAAAACTTCTAATGCACTATTAGCAATTTCCGCATTCGCTTCAACATTTACTTGATCGTCTTTTTTTAATAAAGCCCCTTGTGTAGGCTCGCTCTCTGATCGATCTTCAGGGCTTTTGTCAGCTTGATTGGGAGATTTAGAGGGAATTGAACGTTTAACTTCACGATGTGAAGGTGTGATCATTTCAGTTTTTGAACGAACCGTTCGCCTTGGTTTCTGCACATTGCGCTGCGCAGGCCGTTGAGAACTTGGCTCATTTTGCTCCTGAAATGCGCTTTTCGCACGCTGAAACCGCTCTGCTAATGTGTCTGACAATGATGGGCGATCTGCCACAAAAGTCGGCTGTTTTGTAGTATCAGTCTTGGGAACATTGCGTTTTATGCGTGCATCCAGCGCACTAGCAATAGATGGTCGTGATTTATCTGCTAAATGAGCGCGCAATTGCGCCTCAGAAACAGAACCAGCCCTCTTAGGTTGCGTTGGCGCTTGTGGTGCACGCTTAACAACATTTGATTGCGTATTATCAACAAGTTGTTTACGCACAGGCAGCACTGGCGTATTTTGCCCAAGACCTGCCTCAGACGGTGTGGCAATAGGTTGTGGTGGACGGGGTGCGCTAGGCGGTATATTCATCCCGCTCAGCATCTTTGCAATATCTGGAAAATTATTAGCAAATTCTTGCGGAGCAAAACCGCCCTGCTCAGTCGGTGGTTGAGAAGACACATCCGTTGAGGCGCGTTGCAGTTGATAGGGTTGCGAGATTGAGTTTCCTTGTAGCGCTGAATTGTCGACCACTAGAGCTGTAGAGACCGGATGCTCTAAAGCAGGAGGTTGCGTTAGCTCAATAGGCGTGCCCGATGCAGGAGAAACGCTAGGCGCAACTTTTGCCACGCGACGTAACGCGCTGCGATGCAGCTGCGAATGTCGTAATAAGCGGCGTGAAACTTGCCTTGAAAGAGTTTTCAGCTTCAACATACGCTTACTTACGGATTATTGCCTCGGTGCCAACATCGTCACCACCATTGTCTTTTAATTCCTGCATGGCTTTAGTTTGCTTAGCCAGATTCTTTTCATGCTTTTCTTCAGCAGCCTTGATTGCATCCGTAGCAGGCCCACCAGCGTCACCTTCTGCTGCAGCTGCCTCTTCATTAGCCAACTTGACCTTAATCAGTTCCTCAGCAGAGTTAGCTGCGTCGGTATTAGCTTTTCTAGCAGCTTGTACTGCAGCATTTCTAATAGAAGCCTGAGCCATTGGATCAAGATCTTCGCGCCCATCATCTGCCGTTTCTTCTTGATCCTCCTCACCATCTCGTTTAGTGGTAGCAATAACCTCTACATCGCTTTTCTTAAGGTCAGATGCAGCTTCATGTGTGAACATGAAACCTTGATGTGCCACAACTAGAGATTCAGTTACTGTAGTTTTATTTTCATCGAGGTTAATCGAATCTAGCGAATAAGACTGCGGAATAGCACCAAGAATCGTAATCGTCGCAATTCGATCTCTAAATTTGCCACCGACAGTTCCATATAGGTATATTTCAATGTCTTTGCGTTCCGCACCACCGGTGCCGGAGCCACCACCACCGCCCATAAACCAATCTACTAACCGTTTTCCGCCCGTCGCGTCACGTTGTTGATATTGATAATCACGCTCAATAGTTACATCAGAATAGCTAATACGACCAGGAAACTTATACGTGAAATGGTTTGTTCCACCTTCGCTATATTCTTCAATTTCACGCTCCCACTCTAAGCCGGAGATACCATTTACTTGCCCAATCCAAACACCACCAATGGTTAAATTCAAATTGATCAAATTCCCTTCTAAGAGAATGTTATCTTTTGTGGTTGCTGTAGCAGGACTGTTTACACTCAAACCAAATCTTTCCTAATTGACTAGTAATAAAAGCATTTACCAATTTTGATTAACGCTCAGAGTCTCTCTGAATATCATCACGGAGCATTTCAACAATCAATTGTGCTAATCGGTATAGTTCATCCAACGACATTTCAAGCTCCTATTATTGCCTGCGGTGAATTTTGGCAATTTCATTTGTCCAACGTAAGCGCTCATGATGACTCATGGTAAGCAACTCTGTCCGTGGCCAATGAAAGTAATACGCCAAATATGCTACCTCCTCGTGCAAGCGAGTTAAGGGGTAGCGTTTAATTCCCCCAATTGCATGAGGTCCAATTCATGGTTTTCATTACAGTGAGGGCAAGCAACTTGAAATGTTGTCAGGCCCTTCTCATTAACTTGTTGATAGAGCGCTTGCAAATAAACAAGATCGGCAACAAACAGACCTTCAATGACTTGCGGCGTTATTGCTGCTAGTGATCCTAAACTAGTCACGACTTGTGAAAGAATCAGGATCGAAGCATAGGCCTCATTCTGGACAATGCGCGGATCATTAATCAAAGAAAGTTCATCGACAGCTGTTGCTAATCGCATCGTTCCAGTTTTATGCCCGTTCCCTTGAACATCTACAAAACCGATTGGTAATTCGAATTCAAATTCTGTTCGTATTTCCATAAAATCACATGCTCTACAGTTGCTTATTGATATGCTTTAGTTAGCCAAAATTGCTTTTAAATAACCAAAACATATCAACAGACGTTGTGTTGCCACAGCGACTGTTGATATGAATTCTTAGTTAGGACACGCGTTCGATATAATCAACAACCACTGTCATATCTTCAATAACAATGTCATTACTATCTGCGCTAAGTGATGGGCCATCAATTTTTGAAGGCCAAGCATTTGCTGCGTCCCATTGGGCAACAACTTCACCAGCTTGATCGAACATAAAAATGGAAATGTTTTTACGCGCATCGGCAACGTTCCCTTGCTCTACAAGCTTGCGCCATTCCCAAATATCCATGTTGCCCGTAATTCCACGTTTGAAAGTGATATCGCCCCACTTCAAACGACCAGGCACTTTACGTACAATTTGTTGACCACCATCACCAACAACCGTGTGCTCGCTGACCTCTGTTTCCGAGCCAAGACCACTAATTTCTGTAAAATAACCAGTCGCGCTGCCTTCCAGCTCAAGTGCAAAGTTGA
>JAHDEP010000422.1 GCA_020628775.1 Rhizobiaceae bacterium
GTGCAAAATCAGGACAATCGCGAGCATGATCTGCTTGATAGTGACGATTATTATCAGTTTGAAGGTGGGATGACGGCAGCTGTTGCGCAAGCATCAGGGCAAAAGCCAGCAATTTATCACAATGATCATTCTCGTCCTGAAAAGCCTGTTATCCGTTCGTTAGATGAAGAGATATCCCGTGTTGTACGTGCGCGCGTTGTCAATCCAAAATGGATCAATGGTGTTATGCGTCACGGGTATAAAGGCGCGTTTGAGATGGCTGCGACCGTGGATTATATGTTTGCTTTTTCAGCTACAACGGGGTCTGTTCGTGATCATCATTTTGAGCTGGTATATCAAGCTTACCTTGGTGATGATGAAGTGCGCGACTTTATTGAGGATGCAAATCCCGAGGCACTTAAAGAGATGGCTGCTCGATTTATAGAAGCAGTAGATCGTGGGTTATGGACTCCGCGCAGCAATTCGGCCAAATTTGATTTGGCCAAAATGGTAGAAGGAACACATTAAATGGCAGGCAAGATCACTGATAATATGACCGAAGACCAGCTCAATGAGCGTCACGCTGAGAAAATGAAGAAGAAAAAAGCAGCGCGTGACAAAATCATTGCAACCAAAACCATCGAAAAAGGTTTGGTAATGGTTCACACCGGTAAAGGTAAGGGTAAATCAACAGCTGCATTTGGCATGATCTTCCGTGCGCTGGGCAATGACATGAATGTCGGCGTTGTGCAATTTGTGAAAGGCAAATGGGGTACTGGCGAGCGCAAAGTGTTAGAAGCTTTTCCAGAGCAAGTGACAATCACTGCAATGGGTGATGGGTTTACCTGGGAAACACAAGATCGTCAGCGTGATATTGAGGCAGCGAAACAAGCTTGGGAGCGCGCGAAAGCAATGATCATGGATGAAAACATTCATATGGTGTTGCTTGATGAGCTGAACATCGTTTTGCGCTACGACTATCTTGATATCAACGAAGTTGTTGAATTCCTTAAAACAAAACCAGAGATGAAACATGTAATTATCACTGGTCGTAATGCCAAAGAAGAGCTGATGGAATTTGCAGATCTGGTGACAGAAATGACAATGATCAAACATCCATTCCGTTCAGGGGTAAAAGCTCAAGTTGGGGTGGAGTTTTAAATGACTGAGAAGAAAGTTGCGCTCGTCACTGGTGCTGCGCGCGGTATTGGTCTTGCCACAACCAAGCAATTGGTTGGCGAGGGCTGGCACGTTTACATGGTCGATTATGATGGTGAAGAACTGTCAAAAGCATCAGCAGAACTTTCCTCAGT
>JAHDEP010000423.1 GCA_020628775.1 Rhizobiaceae bacterium
GTAGATACCGTGTTGTTTGTCAAGCGATATCAGGCACATTATCAAGGTAATTTGGATCAAAAGGTTGTTGGTTTTTGAGTACACCATAAGCCAAATGAACCAATTTCCGCATGGATGCACCAATGATGCACATGCGAGTTTTACCCTCTTTTTCCATGCGCGTGGCAAGGTCAATCACAAACGGGTTAGATCGAATCGCTGCCATGGCAGGCATGTAAAAAGAAGTTCTAAGTCGTATGTTCCCACGCTTTGAAAGCCTTCCTGGCTTATCAACCGATGTGCCCGATTGATACCATCGAGGTGTCAACCCGACATAAGCAGCCAATTGCTTCGCCGACTCAAAACGGCCGATATCACCTACTTCAGCGATGAAGTTAGCTGACGTAACAGGACCGAACCCGGGAATCGATTCAAGTAATTCTTTCTGCTCTTTCAAATCTGGATGCTGATCGAACAGGTCGTTGATTTGTTTTTCGATTTGTTTGATCTGCTCGTTAATAAATTTGATATGTTTCTCAATGCTTTTGAGAACGGCTTTGGACGTGACGATCGATTTCTTTCGATTGGTTTCACGGGTTCGTTCTTCTTTGAGTGTTTTCAGGCGGCGTACAAGAGCTTGCAACTCTTGTACCTCTGGAGGTGGAGGCGTCCAGAGTGAGAATTGTTGGGTCGCTGCGAAGTGAGCAATTACTTTAGCATCTTCCCGATCAGTTTTATTCCGCTTCAATTGACTTTCAGCATAGGCTTTTATTCGAGCTGGATTGATAATACTAACCGCCAAACCCCGCTCATACAGATACATGGCAACCGCTTCTGCATAGCGGCCGGTTGCCTCCATGCAGATAACAGCATCTTTGGCTCTCGTTTTTTTGAGCCAATTAAATAAACTTCGAAAGCCCTTCTTATCATTTGTGAAACTGGCTTCTTGATACTCATTCTGGTTATAAATGGCAACATCGAATTTGTCTTTTGAAATGTCGATACCGATAGCTTTTGAACGCATGTTTCTGTTTCCTGTTTGGTCTAATTTTACTCTATCTACCGACCAGCCTTGCAAATGCGAGCTCTTCCTAACGGAGGCTGTTGATACCGTCTGGGCTCTGGATAGAGTATGCAGTGCGGGCGCTAATCTACGAAACAGGCTTGTTGCTGCTAGGGGCTATGAGCATCACCGCACTGCTGGTGAAATAATTGGCATGCTGGTAATTATCTCACCATTACTAAACATACAAGGGGCTATCACATTCGCTTGAACCAAGTTACAGAAATGGTCAAATGGCAGCGAA
>JAHDEP010000140.1:0-1351 GCA_020628775.1 Rhizobiaceae bacterium
TTACCTGTTTTCCAAACTCACGCGCGCAACCAAAGCAAGGATGATCGATGGGAACACTTTGACCATCGGCCCAAGCGGATCAATCCATAATTCTGGCGTTACAATCGCTGCAGATACGAGATAGATGATGCTGACCATTATCATAGCCCAGCAGGCAAACTTTGCTGTTTTGCGGATCAAAATACCCAAGCCCAGCGCGATATCGACGACGGACCAAAAGCCAACGCTGAGTTTAGCCATCTGATCCGACCAGCCAATCTCAGTTAAAACACTTGCGGCGCGATCGATCTGCCATAAGCCAATAACCCCGGAAGCAAGCCAAAAGACGGACAGCGTAAAAATGATGATCGGCATTAAAAGCGACATGCGGGCAAACAATCGGTCTTCGGCTGCTGCAGGTGTTGCGCCAAGTGCTTTATCAAGTGGGCGTAAATCTGTTCCAGTTATTGCTTTCCAAGGCTGCGGATCGCCTTTTATGCCATCTTTGAGCACAGATATTGCCGTTGAACGAAGGGGAGAGCGCCAACCTAGATGCCCCAGCGCATCGGCGATTTTCGCTGTGACCACAACTGTCCAATTTGGTAGAGATAATTGAAATTTTGCCGGTGAAAACCCAAGCCAATGCCGCGTTTGCTTGATCACCTGGCTAAGCGAATGTTGCTCTTTTTCAACAAGGTCAAAACTTGTCCTGAAAGGCACATTATCTACTGCTGCCATATGAACGGCTGCTGATAAATCGTCAATGGAAATTGAATGAACTTGCGTATGTGATAGTGCGATTGGCTGAATGAGCGGGAATGCAGCCAACATGCGCAATAGTGCAGAGCCGCCATAGGCATTTTTAGCTAAAACCAATCCGGGACGGAAAATAACGTAATCGATTTTGCTGTCGCGGATATAAGCATCGCCCATCGCCTTGGTGCGCATGAACTCTGTGTCAGCATCAAGTTCAGCACCAACGGCTGAGATCTGAATTAGCTTTGTTTCATGAAGTGCACATGCATCCGTGATGGCTTTTATAGCTTGATAGTGAACTGCTTTTAAACTGTCATTGCTGCCATCTTGTAAGGCGCCTGCGCAATTAATGACGATATCATGGGTTTTGACTAAGTCGTGCCAGTCTTCTTCATTCAACATAGTGGCAATATCAGCGATATGCCATTTGATGTCGGGCAGCACCAAGTGGGCTGTTTTGGAATTTCTGCCAAGCCCAGTAACCGAAAAACCTTCATTTTTAAGTCTCGTAACAATGCTTGCACCAATGAAGCCATAGGCCCCGATGACGAGAACATTTTTGATGGTTGGACTAGATGAAGTTTGCATAAATACCCGCGTGATTTGCTTGGGGCAG
>JAHDEP010000140.1:1451-6142 GCA_020628775.1 Rhizobiaceae bacterium
CAAACCCCGGTTTTTGGTGAACATCCAAATGCTGAGCAAATAAAATCATTTGCAAGCTCACCACAGTTCAACATTGAGACCGAAGAATTTCAAAATCGTCAACCTGAGGTCTTCGCGCAGATGCGCGCCAATATGTCGATCCCGACCATGTTGGCGGAATGGTTTGAAGATCGCAGCAGCGGGCGGCCAGAGTTTTTATTGCCGGAAGTTAAACCTGATCTTGAGGCTTTTCTTGCACCATCAGATGATACCAAATTGATCTGGTTTGGCCATTCAAGCTTCCTTCTGAATATGTCGGGGACCATCATCATGGTGGATCCAATGTTTTCGCAGGTTGCATCTCCATTGGGTCTGATTGGGCAGAGGTTTCAGCCTCCAGTTTTATCACTAGAGGAGCTGCCGCCGATTGATATTGTGTTGTTATCTCACGATCATTATGACCATTTAGATATGGGCTCTATTCGATATTTCGCCGACCGGGATATTTCTTTTGTTGCCCCGCTCGGTCTCAGCTCGCATTTACGCCGTTGGGGTGTGCCAGAGACGCAAATTGTGGAAAAAGACTGGTGGGAAACGCATAAAATTGGTGCGGTGGAGTTTATTGCAGCACCATCTCAGCATTTTTCAGGGCGTGATGGGATTAAAAATAACAGCACATTATGGGCTTCGTGGATCATTAGATCTTCCACATCTAATCTTTATTTCAGTGGCGATTCTGGATTTGACACGCATTTTAAAACCATTGGCGATCGCTATGGTCCATTTGATTTAGCGCTTGTAGAAGATGGCCAATATAACCCGCGCTGGCCAGCGGTTCATCTTTTTCCTGAAGAAGCGGCGAAAGCATCTGTTGAGCTAAAAGCCAAGCGCGCCATGCCAGTGCATTGGGGCATGTTTGAGCTATCCTATCACGCTTGGCATGATCCGATTACGCGCTTTTCAGATGCGTTGGCGGGAACGGATGTTGCGTTGGTCACCCCCATTATTGGTGAAATAATTGAAATCAATGATGGTTTGAAAACTAAGAATTGGTGGGAAGATTTGGTCCAATGACGCGCCCCAATTATCAAGTGGCGATTGATCAACTTGCGCTTTTGGATGCGCTGGTTGACTTTGATCCGGTCGTGATAGGCACACCGCCATTGGGAATTGCGACAGATAAAAGTGATATTGATATCGCGTGCTCAGCCAATAATCTCGATATATTTGCGACGTTTGCTAAAAAACAGTTCGCGCATCATCAGGATTTTCAAATGCGAGATATTGATCATCTGAATGAACCTGCATGTGTCGTAACATTCAAAGCAATGGATTGGGAGTTTGAGCTATTTTGCCAAACTCAAAAAACGGGTGAGCAATGGGGCGTGCGCCATTTTATTGTTGAGCAGCGGCTGTTAAGTCTTTGTCCGCAATTAGTAGAAGACATAACAATGCTTAAAGAGGGTGGTATCAAAACCGAACCCGCATTTGCGCAAGTTTTAGCATTGGATGGTGATCCGTATGAAGCAGTGCTTAAACTTGAGACATATACAGATGAAGAATTATCGCAGCTGATTGCAAAGCGTTAAATCAGCCGTCATATTGTGGTGATGCCGATGGAAATAGGAAAACATCATGACAGTCAAACGCATTGTTTTTGATATTGCGACCAACTCAGTTGAAGAGGTGAAACAGTTTTATATCGAGTTGTTTGATTTAGATATCGCCATGGATCAAGGCTGGATCGCAACGCTGACATCGGGCGAGGGCGCGCAGGTGCAAGTTAGCATCGCAAGCGAAGGTGGCTCGGGAACACCTGTGCCGGATGCGTCTATTGAGGTGGACGATGTGAATACAACGTTTGATCGCGCAAAATCCATGGGTGCAAAGATTGAATATAACCTTACCGATGAACCTTGGGGCGTGCGCCGGTTTTTTCTACGCGATCCTGCAGGAAAACTCATTAATGTGCTCATGCACCTTTAAATCCAGCTATCTCGTTTAAAACCTAATCTCTTTTTCAAAACGGCTCCCGTCATATAGATAAGAGTCCGACGCAATAAGCCCTGCAGACAATGCTTTGTTGAGAATGCTTTCTGCAGTTTGCCGGTTCTCGCGCCCGATGGTGAGATTGTAAAACCCGCTGGTGCTCTCAAACATCTGAATATCAAAGCCATTGCCCGCAAGCTTTGATGCAGCGTTTTCGGCGATGTTTACAGTGCTAAAAGAACCCACGACAATGTAAAAACTCTGATTGTTTGCTGTCGAATTGGAAGCTGCAGAAAACCGAACCCATATCGATCCATCATTTATGTTTTCAACATCAATGACCTCAATCTTCTGGTCTTTTTGGATGACGCCAACAGCAGTTTGATTTACCCAACCAAGTTTTTTGTCAAATTGAATAGGGCCGGTCCGAATATTGACTTTGGTTTCAGCCGTTAAAATATCGCCGGGTTGCGGAATGCCTGAGACATTGAACAAATTATTGTCCTGAACCCAGGTTTTGCCATTATATACCCCAACAAATGCCCACCCTGTCGGGGTCGATGAAATTGTTTCATTGGTCGCGAAAATTTCGCTCAGAGTGCTAATGGATTCTGAGTTTAAATTTGTGGAAACAGCGCGCAGATTGCGTTCAGCCTTGGTTTTGCTCGACGCATCTAAATTCTTCCAGATTTCTGCTATTGCCAATGCTGCGTTATATTCGCCTTCTGCACTATTGGGTGAAGCTACGATGCTTAAAAAACTATCGAGTAAGCGCTCGTCGGAAAGTTCAACCATGAATGATATCGCCCGCCCACGCATCGTCTTATCCGGATCATCAATCAAAAGGCTCATCGATTTTAACGTGCTAAAAGGAATAGATTGACGCATTTGGGCTTGGTTGGATGAACCGTTTTTCAGCATCTGATTGAGTGAATAGACGACACCGAGTGTTACTCTGTAGGACGAATTATTGGCTTGATAAGCTGCCGCCAGTGCTGGAATAGCAGGTGATCCGATAGCGCCCAACGCGTTTCTTGCAGCACGGCGAACAGATGAGGATTTTGCCGATAGATCTTGTATATAGCCATCAATTTCATCTGCATTAGCAGCTTTTGCTTGAGAAACCGGATTGAGCAGCGCAAGCACTTTGTAAAGCTCGCTGGTAAAATTAACCGAGGTTGTTTCAAACTGCGCTTCGCTACACACTTCACTTCCAATTGGGCTTTCATCTTTGTCAAAGCTCGCTTTTGATTTGTAAACCGCGCGCGAATTGTGATCGAACCAGAACCGAGCTGGCTTTTTTGTATCAAACGCTACTTGAAGATGTCGTCGATGAAGCTCAGCTGTATATTCTTCCTCGTCGTCAATCTCTCCATTGTTATTAAAATCAGCCGCGACCACGAATGATAAGCAATCATCATCTTTAAAATCTGTTTCCAGAACGCGGAAAAAATAGTTCGAACGCACTTTCACCCAAGCACCTGGAAGAGGGGTGCCTGCCGATTCTAAGCTGACGAGTTCAACCAGTGTGGGATATTCGCTGTAGAATATTACTCTTGCCGGTTTTTCTGTTACAACAGGTGGCTTTTCCGCAAAGTATTGAAGTGCCCAGAACATCGCAAGCGCGATAGCGCCGGCACCGGTGACCACAAAGCCGCGCCATTGTGCATCTGCTCTTGTACCAAAGGCTGCTAAAACAAGCGCAATGCCAGTACAAAAACCAAGCTGCCACACAAGCGCTTCCCGCAATAATAGGAAGATAATTGCGCTGATGACGATCATCAAAAATCCGCTGACAGCACAGGAAATTGTCAACCATGGAGGTGTGCCAGTTGCATTTGCGACACCACCATCTGTCGGCGGTCCAGCAGGTTTAGGCACGTCGTCTTCTTTATCGTCCGACATATCAATATTCCCAAATTTGCAATTATTTGTATATATTTAAGCAAATATTTGAATCAATTGCAACTTTTAGGAATTACTCTGGTTTGAGCAATCGTGTTTGAATGACAGACTAATCAGGCTGGATTAGCTAACTTCTTTGCGCATCATCATTAATCCTAGCATCATTACAGCAAGAACTGGCAATGCGCTGATTGCAACCACAGTCCAAGAAAAGCTGGTGACCAGAACACCTGAAGAGAAGGATGCGAAGGTGAATGCGAGCGCCACGCATGTATCGTTCACCCCTTGCATTTTCGTGCGTTCATGCGGTTTTAATGATGCCGCAAGCAAGCTTGTTGCGCCAATGAAGCCAAAGTTCCAGCCAATGCCCAAGATAATCAGACTTGCATAGAAATGGTGGATTTCAATCCCGGATATGGCAAGACCTGCGGCAATGGCCAATAGCGCAACACCCGTCATGATGACATTGGTGACACCAAAACGCTTGATGATCAGTCCTGTCACAAAGCTCGGTGCAAACATTGCAATCACATGCCAGCGGATCACATCGCTTGCATTTGCATCGGTAAATCCACAAGCCACCATAGCAAGGGGGGTAGGCGTCATCAGTAGAACCATTATGCCCCCGGATATAGATGCAGCTGCAACCGCGAGTGCGACGGATTTTCGCGACATAACTTCCCGGATTGAAACATGCGGCGCATTGCGATCATCTTTGACTTCCACCGCTGCAAAACGGGTAAATAATACCGGTAATACGCCAACCAGGCTGAGCGGAACAATTGCAAGATAGGCACCCGCAAAAGATATCGGCGCCA
>JAHDEP010000140.1:6242-7918 GCA_020628775.1 Rhizobiaceae bacterium
AATCTTTAGTTTGGATGAAGATTTCAGGTCCGATAAATGCTGCAAACAATCCCGACGATAACACAAGCGAGATGGCTACAGGCTGCCAAGCTTCTGAAACCACTTCTGCGGCAGCAAAACGGAAATATTGAAAACAGGCCAGCGCAGCACCTAGGCTAACATGCGCAAGGATTAACAGCCAAAACTGCTCATAAATCATTGCTGCGCCGCCCATTAAGCCACCTAAAACTGCAAGAAGAGCGCCAAAGATAAAGCCGAGTTTACGGCCAAATTTACCCATGCACCACGCCATGGGCGCTGCCGCAAATAAGCCCGCCAGCATTTGAATGGAAAACGGCAGGGTCGATAAAATTGGCGAAGGGGTGAGCATGAGACCAGCCAAGCCACCAAGCACAATCAACATTGGCATTGCAGCGCCTAAAATGGCATTCGCTATCAAAATAAGAATGAAATCAATGTTGCCGCGCTGAGGGATGGCTGATGCATTTGTCATGGGAGTTACCTTGATTGAGATTTGACAAACACACTTATAATGCATCATGAATATGTCTTAAAATGATAATTGATATCAAATATAGACAAAGTGCTTTAATCTCAGACGAACTACAATGACAATAACCCAGCCCAAACGACGCCAAATCGATGTCTTCATTTATAACGGCATGAACATTTTAGATGTCGCAGGCCCCGTACAGGCATTCTCTACAGCAAAACGTGGGGAAGAATATGCTTATAAGCACCGATATCTATCAATTGATGGTGCACCGATCACAGCTTGTTGCGGCATGCGCGTTCATGCGGATGGCGTGCTCGGCCATCAAGGTGAAGCCGATGATTTATTGGTGCCGGGCGGTAATGGTGTTGATCGTTACTTGGCCAACGACGATATTAAAAATGCTTTGAGTTTCTATGCCGCAAGTGATCAAAATAATCGTATTATATCAATATGTTCCGGTGCGTTATTGCTCGCAGATGCTGGGCTGTTAGATGGTATGGAAGCAACCACCCATTGGGGGCGTGAGAGCCAAAGCAGAGAGCAGTTTCCATTTGTTGATTGGAACTTGGATAAGATTTACATCGCCCCACAAGATGAGCATAGAAAGATTTACACTTCAGCTGGTGTAACAACGGGGATTGATTTAGCGCTGTCGATTATTGCACAGGATTTAGGTGCAAAAGCTGCACTTGATGTGGCACGAGAATTGGTAGTTTATTTAAAGCGTTCAGGTGGTCAGAGCCAGTTTTCAAACTACCTCATTCATCAATATGAAGCGAAATCTTCTGGCAAAGATGCAATGGCACGCCTAGTCGCTGAGATCAATCTTGCGCCCACGCGCAACTGGACGCTGGATGATATGGCAAAATTTGCCGCGATGAACGCACGCACATTAACACGAAAATTTCAAAGTCAATTTGCCACAACGCCAGCAGAATTCGTCGAGCAGGTACGGCTTGATAAAGCGCGTGAGTTATTATCCCAAGGATTGGTGCTTAAACAAGTCGCCAGCGCTTCAGGCTTTGGTGATGTTCAACGCATGCGCCGCGCCTTCAAACGCCGATTAGGTGTGACACTGCAGGATTATGTGAAGGGATTTGGGTGAGGGGTTAGTGTGAACTAACCTCACTCTGGCATCGGAATAGCGCCGGTATCTTTTGGCACTTTATACCCCTTTATA
>JAHDEP010000141.1 GCA_020628775.1 Rhizobiaceae bacterium
GAAGAGGGGCGTGTTTGGGATGAAGCAAGTTTGGCTGAGTTTTTGAAAAAACCAAAAGCCTATATGAAGAAAACCAAGATGAGTTTTTCA
Organism: Rhizobiaceae bacterium; assembly: GCA_020628775.1. GTDB lineage: Bacteria > Pseudomonadota > Alphaproteobacteria > Rhizobiales > Rhizobiaceae > Lentilitoribacter. The sequence continues at coordinate 91 of JAHDEP010000141.1, forward strand.
GGTTTGAAAAAGGATGAGGACTTAACTGCAATCATCGAATATTTAAAGTCGACAGGTCAGTAGAAAATGAAGAAGCTCCCATTTCTCTTTTTACTGACATGTAGTTCGCTGATTTCATCAGCAGCGTTGTCCAATCAACTTGGTGATCCGGAACGTGGCAAGCAGGTTTATAAAAAATGTGCGAGCTGCCACATGGTCGGCGTCAAAGCAAAGAAACGCGTTGGCCCGCCACTTAACAATATCATAAATGCCAAAGCAGGTGGTGTTGCCAATTTTAAATATTCAAAAGCGATGAAAAAAGCTGCCAGCGACGGATTGCATTGGGATGTTGATGCGCTTGACGCATTTATCGAAAACCCAAAGAGCTTTTTGCCAAAAACGAAAATGAGTTTTCGCGGACTTAAAGATCAATCAGATCGCACAGATCTGATCGCATATCTTGCGACTTTTTCTGGAGGAGAATTAGCCGCAAAGGTCGATGAAGGTTTCACCGTATCGAACGATATCCTCGCATTAGAGGGCGATATTGAATACGGCGAATATTTATCAAGCGAGTGCACGACATGTCATCAATCCAGCGGTGATAATGATGGCATTCCTGGCATTGTCGGGTGGGAGACCGCAGACTTTGTAACGGCAATGCATGCCTACCGTGAAAAGCAGCGGGAAAATCCTGTTATGCAGCTTGTATCGGGCAGATTGTCAAATGAGGAAATTGCCGCATTGGCGGTGTATTTTAAAGAATTAACTGAGGACAATTAGGGAGAGGAAATATGGCCTTAAAAAGAAGAACGTTTTTGGGAGCTGCAGGTGCTGCATCTGTTACCTTAGCTTCGCCGATCGTATTGGCCGATGGTCACGCTAAACCACGTGTCGTCGTTGTCGGGGGTGGTGCAGGTGGTGCAACCGCCGCCCGATATATCGCCAAAGATAGCAAGGGTGAGATTGATGTAACGTTAATTGAGCCGACACGCATGTATTACACATGCTTCTTCTCCAATCTTTATATTGGTGGGTTCAAAGAGATCGACGATATCGGTCATTCCTACGGTAAATTGGCCGCAAGTGGTGTTAATGTTGTCCATGATTGGGCAACAGGCGTTGATCGCGATGCAAAAACCGTTGCGCTCGCCGGTGGTGGATCCATTCCATATGACAAGCTGATTTTATCACCAGGTATCGACTTTGTTGATGGTGCCGTTGAAGGTTGGGATTTAAGCTCGCAAAACGCCATGCCGCATGCTTATAAAGCTGGATCTCAGTCAGAATTGCTAAAAGCACAATTGATGGCAATGCCCGCAGGTGGCACATTTGCAATGATCGCACCGCCAAATCCATATCGTTGCCCACCAGGGCCATATGAGCGTGTGTCTATGGTTGCCCATTATCTGAAGAACAATAATCCAACAGCAAAAATCATTGTGGCTGATCCAAAGCCGAAATTTTCAAAAATGGCACTCTTCCAAGAGGGGTGGGCGGACCATTATGATGGCATGATTGATTGGGTTGGCGAAGAATTTGGCGGTGCCAATGTCTCCGTTGATCCAAATGCAATGACTGTCACTATCGATGGTGAAGAGACAAAGGTTGATGTCTGTAATGTTATCCCGGCGATGAAAGCAGGGCGTATTGCAGAACTTGCAGGCGTAACAGAAGGCAATTGGGCACCTGTGAATGCGGCTGATATGTCAACCAAAGCCGATGGTGATATTTATGTGCTCGGCGATGCATCCCAGCAAGGCGATATGCCAAAGTCCGGCTTCTCAGCCAATAGTCAGGCGAAAGTTTGCGCCAATGCTGTTCGTGGCGCGCTGACAGGTTCAAAAGTGTTCCCAGCCAAGTTCTCAAACACTTGCTGGTCGCTCATTACGACCAATGACGGTGTCAAAGTTGGCGCGACATATGAAGCGACAGCTGAGAAGATTGCCAAAGTGGATGGATTTATCTCCAAAACTGGCGAAAGCGATGATGTTCGCAAAGCCACTTATGAAGAGAGTGAAGGCTGGTATTCAGGTATCACTACCGACATGTTTGGATAAGTAAAGTCCCCCGGTTGCGAAGGTGGCCGGGGGTTTTGGTACAAATATTGGAAGCGTAATGATGGACTACAATTCATTTTTCAAATCAGAGCTTGATAGCTTGCGTGATGAGGGCAATTACCGAGAGTTTGCCGAGCTGGAACGCAATTGTGGTTCATTTCCAAAAGCAAAAAACCATAAAAATTCCACCGATGTGACAATTTGGTGTTCCAATGATTATCTCGGTATGGGCCAGCATCCAAAAGTGCTTAAAGCCATGCATCAAGCTTTGGATCAAACGGGTGCAGGGGCGGGTGGAACGCGCAATATTTCAGGTACAACCCATGAGCATGTTCTGTTAGAGCGCGAACTTGCCGATTTGCATAACAAGCCATCTGCATTGTTATTTACCAGCGGATATGTGTCCAATTGGGCAGCACTTGGTACATTGGCATCGCGCATTCCAGATTGCGTGGTTTTATCTGATGAACTTAACCATGCATCGATGATTGAGGGCATCCGTCATAGCCGCGCGAAAAAGATCATCTGGAAGCATAATGACCTTTTAGATCTAGAACAAAAACTCAAACAGCTTCCGTTAGAACAGCCAAAACTTATCGCCTTTGAGAGCGTATACTCAATGGATGGTGATATCGCGCCAATTGCTGAGATTTGCGATCTCGCAGACCGCTACGGTGCAATGACCTATCTCGATGAAGTTCACGCCGTTGGATTATATGGCGAACGCGGTGCAGGCGTTGCGGAGCGAGAAGGGTTGATGGACCGCTTAACGGTCATTGAAGGAACACTCGGCAAAGCATTTGGTGTAATGGGCGGTTATATTGCTGCATCCACCGAGTTATGCGATTTCATTCGCTCATTTGCCAGCGGATTTATTTTCACAACTGCTATTCCGCCCTCAGTTGCTGCGGGTGCGCGTGCATCCATTGCGCACTTAAAACAAAGTTCTGAAGAGCGAAAAGCTCAGCAGAAAAATGTTATGACCGTGCGGGCAAAACTTGACCAAATTGGACTGCCACACATTGATAATCCAAGTCACATCATTCCGGTCGTGGTTGGAGACCCGATTAAATGCAAATATATCAGCGATATACTGCTTGAAGATTACGGCATTTACATTCAACCGATAAATTATCCAACAGTGCCAAAGGGAACAGAGCGGCTTCGCATTACACCATCTCCCGTGCACACGCAGGCTGATATTGAAAAATTGACGTCTGCTTTGGAAGAGCTATGGGCGCAGTGTGAATTAGCGCGTTTGCCATTAGCTGCACAGTAAACCGCTTCAGCTATTCATCCCAAGTTTTCTGAATGGTCTCGTAATTTGCCAATGCTTCCTTGGCAGAAACAACAGGCAATCCGTGTTTGATCCAGCCAGGACCATTTCGGTTGCCAAACATGCCTTCAGAGACGTCAACAACACCGGTTAAACCATTTTGTTCGAGGAAATAGGTTACTTCTGCAGAACGACCACCTGTTGCGCAAATAAGGGCGATTTTCTCTGGTTCATATTCTAGCAAGACAGATTGAAACCGCTCCAAGAAATCTTTCTCATGCATGGATATCGGCAGAGCACCTTGTGCTACGCCTGAATCCTGCCACTCCTCGCGCGATCTGATATCCAGCACAACGAGATCACCAGCAGATAGTTTTTCAAATGCTTGTGGTGCGCTCATTAAAGGCGTGTCTGCACTTACTGGAAAGGCAATCAATATGAGTGACAAAAACAACGCCAAAGACGCAATATGATACCGTAAGTTTGAAGAGTTTTTATCGAGTGCTAAGGCGTGCAATTATTCAAATTCCATTTGTTCATAGACGCGTCCGGCATTGCGAGTTGCGAGTTCGTCAAACGTATGCAGATGCGCGTAGGGTGATTGATCCACATAATAAGCATCGGCTAAATCGCCACCTTCTTCAAGATGTTCACCGATTTTTCCGCGTAAATAGACTAAATAATCACGAGTATAGCGTCGTACTTGGTCCATATTTGTGGGGTGTCCGTGACCCGGGATAACATAAGTTGCATTTAAAGCCTCAAATTCAGTTTCCCAAGTTTCAACCCATTCAGCGGTCATCGTGTCGTCAAAAATCGGCAATAACCGTTCATGAAATGCCATGTCTCCTGCGATGACTAAGTTTTGTTTTGGAAGCCATACTTGCGTATCACCCGGGCTATGCGCAGGACCAAGATGCAGTATTTCAATCGTAAAGTCCCCAAGCTCTAAGACTTTTTTATCTTCAAATGTTTCAGTGGGCAGTGCGATCGTAGTGCCTTCAGATTTATCACGATTATAGCGCTTCATATTCTCAAGGATCTGATGCCCGCGCTCTTCCAGCTCGTGCTTAGCATCGACATGCGCAATGATAGGTACGCCAATTTCTGACCAATATGAATTGCCAAGCGCCGCATGTCCCTGACCATTTTCGTTGATGACAAATTTCACACTTTGATCGGTGATCTTCTGAATTTCTTCATGCAAAGCTTTTGCAAGCGAATAAGCTGCGCCACCATTGATGACCACAACGCCTTCGCCGGTGATTATAAAGCTCAGATTGTTGTTATGCCCGCTATTTTCATATGTTGGCGGCGCGGTTGCACCAATTGCAGACCAAACATGGGGGATCACTTCAACTGGTTTTGAATAAAGAATTGAACCTGGATATTGATCGGGGATATTCTCATCGGCCATGGCTGGAACCGTGATTGCTGCGAATGTGGCTGCGAGGGTGGCAAGCTTTCGAATGAGCATTAGATTTCTCCTTCTAAAAAACGGTATCCATCAGATGTCACATCAACCTTGCCAATCCCGCCATTGGGTAGGTGAAAGCCAATGACATTCATGTTCTCGCTTGTGATGCGATCAAACAGCATATTGCGTGATTTTATGCCTAATTCTCGATCCTGATCTGAGCCGCTTGGCCAGAATGGTTTTTTAAATGCAATGTGATGATTACCAATCGCGTCACCTAAGATCATCGTGGAGTTTGAGCCGTTGCGCACTTCAAAGCTCATATGTCCGGGCGTATGGCCGGGTGTTGAAACTGCGGCAATTCCAGGAATAATCTCTTGTCCGTCTTTGATGAATTCAACAACATCTTCAATGACATCAAGACGGCGTTTTGCACCCACTGCAAATGGTTTTAAACTGTCAGGCAAGCCATCGACAGTATTGGGGTTCCACCAATAGTCCCATTCGTTTTGACTAATTAGATATTGCGCTTCGCTAAATAATGGATCATCAAAATCATCCAAAAGTCCCCAAAGATGATCGGGGTGTGCATGGGTGAAAACCACATGGGTAATGTCTTCAACAGCTAAGCCAAATTGATCAAGACTATCTACGATCTTGCCTGCAGATGGCATGAAGTCCGGGCCTGAACCAACATCAAATAATACGTTGCGTTCACCATCTTGATATAGTGCCAGATTGCACTCAGGTGTGAGCTGATCACGCGATAAATTAAACTCTGATAGAATAGGGGGCAGGGCATCCTGTGGGACCGTTTCAAAAATGAAATCACCCGGCAGGGTGAGGTTTCCATCGCTCACGGTTGATAGAGTTGCGTTTCCAACTTTGATCTGAGCAACAGAGAGATTTGGTGATGCTCCCAAAATTGATAATGCTGCTGCTCCCTTTAAGACATCGCGCCGCGTAATAGACATATCCACCTCCATTCATTCATATATTCGAATATGAATGAATAAAGTGATTTTCGCAACCTTTTAGCGCGCGCTTATACTCCTCATGTACGTTAAGCCCATAAAAAAACCACGTTAAAGCAGCAAATGCCGTTTAACGTGGTCAAAGAGAAATGAAAAAGACCTAAAGTCTTAAAGTACGCAGTTTACAAAAAATCATCTCGACGCGGTGTGAAGCAGTCAATGAGAGTGCCAGGCTCCAAACAAACGCAGCCATGCGTGAGATCAGATGGGATGACAAAACTGTCACCCTGTTTAACTTCACGTTCTTCGTCACCTAGAGTGAAACGAAAGCGCCCGCTCTCCACATAAGTCGATTGAACATGTGGGTGATTGTGTAGATCGCCAACAGCACCTTCTGCTGCAAAACGAAATGCAACGACCATCAGATCAGAATGATCAGACAGAACCTGTCGCGTTACATTTTCACCTGTTGAAACAACTGGAAAATCTGACATTTAAACCTCCGTATTAAGAGAACAGCATACCGCCATTAATATCGATGTTTGTACCAGTTATAAATGCGCTATCGTCACATGCAAGGAATAAGACAAGATTAGCAGCATCATCGACATGGCCCTGTCGCTTCACAGGTGCACTTGCTTCAAAGCCACGACGGCCTGCATCTGGCGTGTGAACATTATGGAAATCAGTATCGATCATGCCAGGGCAAAGCGCATTTACGCGAATATCTGGGCCAAGTTCTTTAGCAAGACCGCGCGTCATCGTCATCACAGCACCTTTTGATGTTGCATAAGGCACAGCACCCGGGCCACCACCATCACGGCCAGCTTGGCTTGCCAAATTCACAATTGTTCCGCTCTTCATGTGCTGAAGACATGCATGTGTCATCAAAAACGTACTTGTAAGGTTGAGATCTAAAACTTCGCGCCAGTGGGAAAGGGGCGTTTCAGCAATTTTCTTACGTGCAACCAAACCGCCAGCATTATTGACCAAAACATCAACACTGCCGAAAGTTTCAACTGTCTTTGCAACAAGCGCATTAACGTCGTCTTCGTTTTTCAAATCCCCTTGCATCGCAAAAGCCTGACCGCCATTTGCTTTAATCTTCGCAACGGTTTCATCAGCGCCTGTGCTGAAATAGTTGATGGCAACATTTGCACCTTCAGAAGCTAGTTTGATAGCAACGGCAGCTCCGATATCTCGACCACCTCCGGTGACGATGGCGGTTTTTCCTGCAAGTTTCATTGGGTCTCTTTCCTTTTAGCGTATTAGGTATTGGCGAGTTTTTTCATAACAACTTTGAAAGTGTTCTCGTCCGGGTCTGTGAAATATAGATCTGCGTCATAACCCTGATCATCCATAAAGTTGAAGATCCGTTTTGGCGCGTCGAGCTTATAAGGTACTAAAAGCGTCGCGATCCGGTGGCGGGTCGATGCGGGATAGTGCGCGGTTAACACTGTGCTGACGGGTAGGCCCTCATAGTCTGCTGGATCTACATCGGTAAATTCAGTTTTTTGACTAATCTCCGGTTTGCCAGCTTCTGACCAAACGACTTGGCCATAAAAACCTGAGTGTTCCTGCGTGTTGCGGAATGAAGATTTGCCAAGTTCGAATTTGTTATTGGCATGTAGCAACCAATCAATCGTAACAGGTTTATCCGCATCCACTTTGTCCACAATGACGAAATAGGAACCGCGCACGAAATAAATCTCACGTTCAGCACATGTCACTTCAGGTGAAAGGCTTTGATATGCAGCTGTTGCATCCCCGCAGATATAGATATGATCTTCGCGTTCTTCAGCGGCTTTAATCTGACCTGTTGCGGCGAGTGCTTTTGCTTTGTCTTTTTCGGCATATTGGCCTTTGCCATTGATCAGGATCGCATTTTTAGAGCGTGTTTGACGGCGCCAATTGCGGTGCATTGATGAATTAAAGGCAACATAATATCCAGATTGGATCGCCATATCTTCGCCATAAGCTGCCATACAAAACGAGTTTTGATCGCCGTGGCTGTGGCTGACTGAACCGAATCTGGATGATTTAAACACAAATTGGATATGATTATCTGGATCATCCATTGCGTGTTG
>JAHDEP010000142.1 GCA_020628775.1 Rhizobiaceae bacterium
GTTGCTTGCGCGTTTAACACAACAATGTCGGCCTCTGTTCCAACATCGAGCGTGCCGATTTTATCAGATAGGCTCAGCGCTTTGGCGTTACCCAATGTCATCATATAAAATGAGCGAAGCGGTGATAAAATCTGATCGCGAAGCTGCAGAATTTTGTAGGCCTCGTCCATGGTTTTAAACATTGAATAACTGGTTCCACCGCCGATATCGGTCGCAACGGATGTTCTAACCCCAACGTCGTTTAATCCGTCAAAATCAAATAAACCGCTGCCTAGAAATAAGTTCGATGTTGGGCAGAATACAGCTACGGAACCTGTTTCCGCCATCGATGCTTTTTCGCGATCGTTTAAATGAATACAGTGACCAAAGAGGCTTTTTTCACCCAAGAGATCATACATCTCATAAACTTCAAGATAATCTCGAGCGGACTGATAAAGTTGTTTGGTGAATTCAATTTCAGCCAGATTTTCAGACAAGTGCGTTTGCATGTAGCATTCAGGATGCTCATGCATCAGGGCTTGTGCCATTTCCAGCTGCGTGGGAGTTGATGTGATCGCGAACCGGGGAGTGATAGCATAGCTTAATCGATCGACATCATGCCAATTTGCAATCAACTCTTTGGTGTCATCATAACCCGATTGTGGGGTGTCGCATAAAGCTTCGGGTGCATTTCGGTCCATCATGACCTTGCCGCCAATCATGCGCAAATTTCGTTCTTGTGCTTGTGTGAAAAAAGCATCTGCAGACGTTTTATGAACCGAACAGTAGGCAACAGCTGTTGTTGTCCCATGACGCAACATGGCATCGAAAAAGAGCGAGGCGATACGTTCACAATGCGCGGGATCTGCAAATTTTTGTTCTTCAACAAATGTATATTTATTCAGCCAGTCCAACAGTTTGGCACCAAAGGAACCAATGACCTGCATTTGTGGGAAATGAGCGTGCGTGTCGATAAATCCGGGTAGTATAAGATGTGGTCTGTGATCTTTGATATCAGCATCAGGGTGCTGAGCAACAATATCGCTAAAATCACCACGTGCGATGATCAAGCCGTCTGATAATGCGAGCGCACCATCTTCGATAAAAATATAGCACTGATTGTCATCGAGCGATTTTGGTTCTGAAGTAAAACTTAGAATTCGCCCACGCAGTATTAAAACACTCATTCTATGCCTTCACTTAAGAACCTAAATTGCCATCCGCAAAGTTTTGCGAATGGCATGTTTGTAGCTAAATCAAATTAGCTTTGTACGCCTTCAACGTACCAATCCATTGATAGAAGATCGCCATCGGTTAGTCTGCCTTCAGCAAGGCGAACTGTACCGGACTGATCTTTGATAGGGCCGGTAAATACATCATATGATCCATCAATGATGCCTTCACGGATAGCTTCTGCTTCTGCAACAACATCTGCAGGAATACGCTCATTGTATGGTGCAAGTGCAACGATGCCTTCTTTGAAGCCCCACCAAGTGTCAGCGCTTTCCCATTTCTTGTCCATAACCTTTTGGATACGGTCGATATAGTAAGGACCCCAGATATCCATGATCGCTGTCAAATGCGCTTTAGGGGCAAATGAAGTCATATCCCAGCTTTGGCCAAATGCTAACAGATCACGCTCTTCACATACACGAAGTGCAGCAGGGCTATCTGTGTGCTGAGTGATGATGTCAGCGCCTTGGTCGATCAATGCAGTTGCTGCATCAGCTTCTTTTGGCGGATCATACCAGCTGTTTACCCAAAGAACGTTGGTTTTGAAGTCTGGGTTGACCTTTTGTGCCGCGAGCGTGAAGGCGTTGATGCCCATCACCACTTCCGGAATTGGGAATGATGCAATGTAACCAGCAGTACCTGATTTAGACATGTGACCAGCAATCGTACCGCAAATTGCGCGGCCTTCGTGGAAGCGCGCATTATACGTCGACATGTTTGGTGCACGTTTGTAGCCTGTTGCATGCTCAAACTTTACGTCTTTAAAGCGCTTAGCAACTTTAAGCGTTGGGTTCATGTAACCGAATGAACATGTGAAGATAAGGTCGTTACCTTCTTCTGCAAGGCGACGAATAACGCGCTCTGAATCTGGACCTTCTGCGACATTCTCAACGATAGTTGTTGAAATCGCATCGCCAAATTTTGCAATTGCAGCTTGGCGGCCTTGTTCGTGAGCATAAGTCCATCCGTGGTCACCGATTGGTCCAAGGTATACGAATGCGACCTTTACAGGGTCCATAGCAAATGCAGATTTGCCTAATAGAGGTAATGTACTCGCCGCTGCAGCGGACTTAAGGACGTTACGTCTTGAAATAAGTTTCATGATGTCTCTCCGTTAAAAATTATAGTTATGTTGATGGTTTAAACGGCTTGGCTAAGCACGCAGGTGCGGCCAATCCGGATGACTTTCGTAGTGAAATCAGTGCGAGCACTACGATTGTAGCAAGGTACGGCATTGCCGCAAGTAGTTCGGGTGCAATAAATGAGAAACCAGCAGCTTTTGCATGCAGTTCCAATGTCATGATCGCTCCAAACAAATAAGCGCCAAATAATAACCGCGATGGTTTCCAAGCTGCAAAAACGACCAGGGCAAGGGCAATCCACCCGCGCCCCGCTGTTAGCTCTTCGGACCAAAGTGGGGTAAGCACCAGCGAGAAATAACAACCCGCAAGCCCCGCCATCGCGCCGCCAAATGCGACAGCTGCATAACGAACGCCAATAACTGAATAGCCAATTGAGTGGGCTGATAAATCAGATTCGCCAACCGCACGTAGAATAAGACCGGCGCGGGTCTTCTTGAGGAAGTAACTGACGCTGATTGTTAAAATCAACGATAGGTAAACCAATGGGCTATAACCAAAAATAACGCGTAGCTGAGGGTGTTCGGCAAGAGATGCTGGGAACCACGAGCTGAAGATTTCAATAGTTTTACCAACATATGGTTCACCCATAAGCGATGATATCCCAATGCCGAAAATGGTCAGCGCTAGGCCCGTAGCTACCTGATTGGCGGTAAGGGTGAGTGTCAGATACGCAAATAACATCGCCGAAAGTGTTGAGGCGAGCATTGCAACGACAATTCCAAGTAAGTGGAAACCGGTTGTTAAAGTTACCGCAAATCCAACCACCGCGCCGATCAGCATCATGCCTTCAATGCCTAAATTTAAGACGCCACTTTTTTCAACAATGAGTTCTCCAAGTGCTGCAAGAAGAATTGGTGTTGAAGCACCAATAACTGTCATGATGATGGATATGATGATTGTATCATTCATGATGCGTCTCCTGCTTGATTGGCAATGTTGAGCTTGAGGCGGTATTTAACCAAAATATCAGTGGCGAGTAGGAAGAACAGCATCATCGCTTGGAAAATACCTGCGGCTGCATTTGGTAAACCCAATGATGTTTGTGCGATTTCACCACCCACATAAGAGACGGCAAGCACTAAGCCACCCAAGATAATACCGATCGGGTGTAAGCGTCCCAAGAAGGCGACAATAATTGCGGTAAATCCGTATCCGGTTGGAAATTGCGGAACCATTTGTTGGAATGGACCTGCGGCTTCAAATATCCCTGCAAGACCAGCAAAACCGCCGCCGATTAGCATTGCCATCCATATCGTGCGTTTTGCACTAAAGCCCCCATATCGTGCAGCAGCAGGGGCTGATCCCACAACGCGGATTTGAAAGCCAAAGATGGATTTACTCATCACGAACCATGCGATGATCGCAATAATAAAGGCAAGCGGTACACCCAAATGCACAATCGTTCCTGGGATGATTTCAGGTAGGATTTGAGAATCGTTAAAAAGCCTTGTTTGCGGGAAGTTGAACCCTTCAGGATCTTTCCAAGGTCCGCGCATCAGATAGTACAAAAGCTGAATAGATGCATAGGTCAGCATTAAGCTCGATAAGATTTCATTGACGTTGAGCTTGGTTTTTAGAAACGCTGGAATTGATGCATAAAGCGCGCCTCCGATAGCGCCAGCGATACACATAAGCGGTAATATCCACCAACCTTCAAGTTCCCACGTGAGGAGCGCAATACCGGTGCCAGCCAATCCGCCAACGATATATTGTCCTTCCGCACCGATATTCCAAACATTTGCGCGAAACCCGATCGAAAGACCGACCGCAATGAGAATCAAAGGCGCGGCTTTTATCCCTAGATCCTGCCATTTGTGGGTATCAATAATAGGCGTGATGAAAATCTCTTTCACCGCTGCAAAGCCATTATGGCCAATGAGAGTGAAGAGTATTCCGCCGACAATCATTGTTGCCAATACGGCAATAACCGGGGTGAGATAGAGCATCGTCTGGCTTGGCTCTTTTCGTTTTTCCAACTCAATGAGCATGCGCGTTCTCCACACTATCTTGATTTGCGTTCGGGTCACCGTGAATGCCGCCCATAAGCAGGCCAATTTCATCAACGGATGCTTCACCAACTTTGAGCGTTTTGGATAGTTTGCCCTCGTTGATCACGGCCATCTCATCGCAGATTGCCAAAAGCTCATCGAGATCTTGGGAGATGACGATGATTGCTGAACCGTTTTCAGCTAAGTCGACAATTGCTTGGTGAATTGCAGCTGCTGCGCCTGCATCCACACCCCAGGTGGGTTGAGAGATCAGTAGCACATCAGGATTTTGCATGATCTCACGACCAACCACGAATTTTTGTAAGTTCCCGCCTGATAATGAGCCAGCCGGTGAAGCTGAGCCTGTGGTTTTAACACCAAACGTTGAGATAACATTATCGGTGTAGCTACGTGCTTCTGAGTGTTTAATAAGCCCGCCACTTGCAAGGTTCATACGCTCGCGTGCGGTTAGAATGGCATTATCTGATAAACTGAAATCAACAACGGCTGCATGCCCGTTTCGCTCTTCAGGTACTGCACATAAACCATGCTTACGTCTTTGCAGAATGTTCTGATCAGCAACTGACTTGCCATCTAATTTAATTGTATCAGCATTGGACGTTGGTACTTCGCCGCTCAACGCCATTAAGAGTTCATTTTGCCCATTGCCAGCGACCCCGGCAATGCCAAAAATCTCGCCAGCGCGGACGGAAAAACTGATATTTGAAAGCGCCACACCAAAATCGCCTTCACCCACTTGGCTTAAATTATCAACGACAAATCGCGGATCGCCAAACTCGGTTTTAACGTCTTTTTCGATCTGCTTTAGATCGCCGCCAATCATCATTTCGGCCATGCTTTTTGACGTTTCTTGTTTTGGGTCGCATTCGCCAACAACTTTACCGCCACGCAGGATAGTTGCCTGATCGCAAAGTTCTTTGATCTCATGCAGTTTGTGCGAAATATATAAAATTGAACATCCGGTTGCTGAGAGTTTTCGCAATGTTTCAAACAATTGCGCAACTTCTTGCGGAGTTAGAACGGAGGTCGGTTCATCCATAATTAAAAGACGTGGGTTGAGCAAAAGCGCGCGGACAATCTCAATGCGCTGGCGCTCGCCGACGCTGAGTGTGCTGACAATCCGATGCGGGTCGAGCTTAAGACCATAAACATCCATAACCTCGCGAATTTTCTCTTCCAACAGGTTTTGAGAAATTTTCGCGTCCATTCCAAGGGCAATATTTTCTAAAACCGTCATTGCTTCAAAGAGCGAAAAATGTTGGAAAACCATGCCGACGCCGAGCTTGCGAGCCGCTTTTGGGTTGGCGACTTTGATCGCTTCACCTTCCCAGCGAATTTCGCCTTCATCTGGCTGCATGATGCCATAAATCATCTTCACAAGCGTTGATTTACCAGCACCATTTTCACCTAAAAGTGCATGGATTTCGCCTGGCTTGATTGCAAAACTGACATTGTCGTTTGCCAGCACCCCAGGGAATGACTTGGTGATCGCACTCAGTTCAATGCGATAATCGGTTTTTTCTGTCATGTGATAACCCCAGCACGATGTGTTGAACCCGAAATGTCGGCATCAACATTTTTAGCTTTATCAATTTGAATTATGATTTCTGATACGGCAAGAGCTGCGATGATTTCAGGACGTTTATCACCAACGGATTTTCCATTTATCGATTTGCAGCCAATCGGGCATGTCAGTTTGTCGATATCGACGGAATGTCCATTTTCTTGTTTGTACCAGCTGTTAAATGATGCCCGCTTAGTTTTAGAACCAATCATCCCGATATATGCCGCATCCCCACGCGCGAGAGCTGCATCAGCGATCATAAAATCAAGCGCATGGTCATGGGTGAGAATAACATAGGCGCTGCTTGGTTTGGCAGTTCTTATGATCGCCTCAGGTATAGACGTTAATTGGGTCTCAACGCCATTTGGTGCATTGGCTAACTCATCTTCGCGGCTATCAATTAAGATGGCTTTATAGGGCAGGAGGGTAAAGGCTTCAGCTAGAGCTTTGCCGACATGCCCTGCGCCGAAAATATAAATACGCGGTTGGGCATCTAGCTCGTTTTGAAGCGAATGACGATAGTGATCCAACTCGCTTAGGCTAAGTTTTGTAATTGAAATTGATACATGTCCACCGCAACACTGTCCGATTTCGGGTCCGAGCGGAATGTTCAGTTCTAGCGTTTCTTCAGTGTTGCTCAGTAAAAGCGTACGCGCCTTTTCAATGGCAATACTTTCAAGCTGTCCGCCACCAATGGTTCTAAATATTGATGTTTGATTGACCAACATCCAAGCGTCCTGATCTCGTGGGGTAGACCCTTTAATGGATGTGATTTTAACGCCCGCAACAGGCGTATCACATGCAAGAAATTTTTCGATATCGTGACGCTTTGAATACAATCTATCCGCCTTTCAGTTTTTCAACTGCGAGCAAAATACGCTCAGGTGTTGCTGGAGCATCTAGGCGCGGGCAGGTTTTATAGTCTTGCTCTGATGCGACAGCCATAGAAAGCGCTTCAAGTACAGAATTGGCCAACATAAATGGCGGCTCGCCAACTGCTTTTGATCGGCGGATTGTCATTTCTCTGTTCTCTGACCAATCGGCGAGTGAGACATTGAAAATACGTGGACGGTCTGATGCGAGCGGGATTTTATACGTCGATGGCGCATGGGTTCTTAAGCGGCCCGCATCATCCCACCAAAGTTCTTCAGTTGTTAGCCAACCCATGCCTTGCACAAATCCGCCTTCGATCTGACCGATATCAATCGCTGGATTGAGAGATTTCCCCACATCATGGAGAATATCAGCGCGGTCAATTTGATATTCGCCGGTAAGCGTGTCAATACTCACTTCTGACACTGATGCGCCATAGGCGAAATAATAAAACGGTCGCCCTTTTCCCGCTTCACGATCCCAGTGAATATCAGGTGTTTTATAAAACCCAGCAGCCGATAATTGAACGCGCGCCATATAGGCGGAATTGATGAATTCGTTGAAACTGATTTTCTCATCACCGATCTGAACATGATTGGTAACGAATGCCACTTCATCTTCGCTGACATTATGCGTTTCACAGGCGAATTTAATCAATCGTTCTTTGATTTGATGGGCTGCATTTGCTGCTGCCATGCCGTTAAGATCCGAACCTGAAGACGCAGCGGTTGCGGATGTGTTCGGCACTTTACCAGTATTAGTCGCGGTGATTTTGATGCGATCTAAATCGACCTGAAATTCATCAGCCAAGACTTGCGCAACTTTGGTGTTAAGGCCTTGCCCCATCTCCGTGCCACCATGGTTGAGATGTATCGATCCATCGTTATAGATGTGGACCAAAGCGCCGGCTTGGTTATACCAAGTTGCGGTAAAAGAGATACCAAATTTTACCGGAGTTAGCGCTATGCCTTTGCGGATAATACCTTTAGCATTGTTAAATTCGAGAATGGCTTGACGTCTTTTTTGATAATCGCTTGATGTCTCAAGCTCTTCGACAATTTTACCA
>JAHDEP010000424.1 GCA_020628775.1 Rhizobiaceae bacterium
TGCGAAAGTAGCGATAAGCGCAGTTGCACTTAGTTTAGAAATGAAATGTCTCATGACAGTCTCCATAGACACAGATCAACGGCTGTCGATCTCTGGTCTTTGTTAAAAATAGTTTTAGATAAAATTGCGCGGCTTGGATTTCATCTCGATAGAGTCCTGAGATGAAGAAGCCTTATTTTTAAACTAGGAGACTTGGTGGTCCGGTGGGCGGAGAGCCCGCCAATATAATCGTTTTTGGAAGTGAAAACTTGCGATGCGGGCTGACAATGAAGTCAATTTCGTTCAGCGCTGCAATACATTGCTGAAACCGTTCGGGAATGATAACAGCGCTTGCGATGGTGCAATCTGGGCAACCTTGCAAAGTGCTATTTTTCCCATCACCTTCGCCACCAAAGCAGATAATAGGTGTGGAGCCGTCAGGCAGGGTATAGGCTGCAAGATCGACATTTGCTGCGGTTGTTGATGTGATGACAGGTCGGTGCGCAAGCCCGATCCAGATCATTGCAAAAATGCTTATGATCGAGATCGCATTACAAATTATGCGCCGTCTATTCATCAATAAAATCGCCCGTTAGTTACTAAACGAGCAATAAAGCTTGGATGGCGCGCTGGCAACAAACCGATTTGTCGCAGTGTTAGATCTCCGGTGCGCAACTATCGCGGTTCGGATCCGTCATAGGTTTCACCCAAAGCATAAGGCGCATGCAATTTTAACCGCGCACCATTTGAAGATATAACCGCTAGCACTATGATCGTGACGATAAACGGCATGGCTGAAAGCAACTGAGATGGGATCCCGATCCCAAGCGATTGCGCTACGAGCTCACCTAAAGACACCATGCCAAACAGATAAGCACCGAGGAAAATTCGCCCTGTTTTCCATGTGCCGAACACCACCAATGCAACTGCGATCCAACCGCGACCAGCGATCATTCCATCTGCCCACAAAGGGGTATAAATGGTTGATGCATAAGCTCCAGCAAATCCTGCGAGTAATCCACCAAAAGCAACGCTGCCATAGCGGATCATTTTCACGCGATAACTTAGTGCTTCGGCAGCTTTTGGGTTTTCACCTGCTGCACGAATAGCCAAACCAAGGCGCGTTTTATTCAAACAAAAGCTAATAGCTATTGCTAATAAAATAGTGAGATACACGACGATATTTTGTTGGAAGAAAACTGGCCCGAAAAATGGAAGGTCACTTAAGATTGGAATGTTTAAAGTGCCAGGTGGCGTAATAGTCAGGCTTTCATGTTG
>JAHDEP010000425.1 GCA_020628775.1 Rhizobiaceae bacterium
CTGATCTGATTCTCTTTACGGCTAGAAAATGAAAAGGCTCGGACGTTGTTGCGTTTGAGCCTTTTTTCATTTCATTTCAAGATATTTCGCACAATATCAATAATCCCCATGTTTTTCTTCGTTTGCGGGGGATAAGCTTTCAATCCAGCGCGCATTGCGCCTTCAATCGTTTCATCGACGTGTTGAAAGCCAGGAAATGCCCAATCATCTGGATCATATTGTTCGCGACTATATTTGTAGATCGCAAACTTCAGTTCTTCAATGTTACCTGTATACGATAAGCGACAAATTTTGAGTATATGTCCATATTCTGAGCGATCCAGATACACAAACCTACCTCTGTAACGAGTACTATAGAAGATTTCTGGGGCCTGAATAATGTTTTGATTGAATTGCGCAACCCGTTGATCAAGCTGTTGTTTGATGTTTTGTGGAATTCCTTTCTTGCTCATAATTGTTAGGTGTTCAAAAATTTGTTTCGTTCATTTAGTACCTCAAGCAGATTGCGCACCACGTCACGTGCCAACGCTAACGTTTCAATAATTGTGCGGCTTTGCGCAATAAGACTCGAACGCAGCCACTAGGACGATAATTGAATAGCTCAGTCTCACTGTCAACTCCTTATCCCATATATGGCTAATCTACGCGAAATCCCAAAGAGCCGAAATTGTATTAGATGCTTAGAATGCTACCCCCAGAAACAAGCGTGCTGGTCCGCACCTACTACCGCCAGCGCCTGTTCAAGAGTATCACTAAAGAGGTGTGGTTCATAACCATGCCATTTGAGATCTTGCCGCATCCAAAACAGTTTCCAGTGATTCTGGGTGCGCACATAGGTTGTTTTTGCAACCGGACTTTCTATCTTTAGGCCAGGTTGATGGAAGACTGCACGGAGTTCAAAAATCACAATGCTCTGGTCTTGAATGCAAAAACTCAGGTCTAGCTGGTCACGTAAGTGTGGTGGTGGCCGTCTAGATTGAATATATGCGTCCACGACTTGTGCATAGCGGGTCTTTTCAATGTTGTTAAATGCCATAGTTTTTAAATCGTATCAAGCACTATCCTGAGTTGTCTAGTCAACAACTAGGCAAAGCTGATGCACGCACTGGAAGACCGCAACGTTGCCAAGTACGACATGGTCACGATGTGTATTGGCGGCGGCCAAGGCGCAACTGGGATCTTTGAGAAGATTTAGACGGTTATAGATTCTTGCTCATCTGTAGCTGCTGTTATTTCATATCCATTGAGATATAAAA
>JAHDEP010000426.1 GCA_020628775.1 Rhizobiaceae bacterium
ATGGAAGTGAGCGGCAGGGGTGCGCGTGATTGGCTTAACTATATTTTCGCCAATGCTATTCCTAAAAAACGTGGCCGTGTTGCGCTTTGTCACTTGCTCACCAAATATGGTGGCGTGCGTTCAGAATTCACCGTCTTTGAGTTTGCGCCAGATCGTTTCTATCTTGTGTCTGCGGGTGCTTACGAAGCGCACGATCATGATGTTCTTGGAAAATTGGTGCCAGAAGATGGTTCGGTTCAGCTCACTCCAATTAC
Source organism: Rhizobiaceae bacterium (assembly GCA_020628775.1). Classification (GTDB taxonomy): domain Bacteria; phylum Pseudomonadota; class Alphaproteobacteria; order Rhizobiales; family Rhizobiaceae; genus Lentilitoribacter. Next base: position 255 of record JAHDEP010000426.1, read on the forward strand.
TGAAAGATATGGTGTGTTGGTACTTGCGGGACCAAAATCACGTGATGTTCTATCTAAGCTTACGCGCACCAGCCTATCTAACGATGATTTCAAATGGCTCACGGGTAAAAAAATCTCGGTTGGCCGCGCCACAGCAAATGCATTGCGTGTGAACTTTGTTGGTGAACTTGGATGGGAACTGCATCATCCAATTGAGCAGCAGAATACGATCTTTGATGCTGTTATGGAAGCAGGTGAAGAATTTGGCATCAAGCCATTTGGTATCAGAGCTATGACAGCAATGGCGGTTGAAAAAAGCTATCGCCTAATTCCGCGAGAGCTTTCAATTGAATATAATGCTTTTGAATCTGGCCTCGATCGTTTTGTGAAACTAAGCAAAGACGATTTCCTTGGCAAAGATGCGTTGGTTGAAGCCAAAGACAAAGGTTTGAACTGGAACTTCGTCACCATGGAAGTTCATGATGTCACCGATGCGGATGCGCGCGGCAACGAAGCGATCTATAAAGATGGCACGCTTGTCGGTCGTGCAACACACGGAGCCTATGGCTATCGGATTGGAAAGTCTTTAGCGCTTGCCATGGTCAAGCCTGATCATTCAGCAATTGGAACTGAACTTGAGATTAAGATCCTGGGTAAACTCCATAAGGCGACAATTGTTGAAGAGAGCCCGTTTGATCCTGATAACGTTGCATTGCGCGCCTAAATCAACGGGAAAATCAGCGAATTTAGCAAATTGATGCTATTTGGCACCCATGACTTGAATATGTCTGGGGGCCAAACCACGTGATATATTGTAATATATTACATCGGCGTGTATCTATCCCAGATATGTTCAACCCCGCACGTTGCGTAAAGGGCATAGATTGCAAGGCATTGAAAAAACACTTCGGGACACTTTGGGCAAGTTAGAAAGCCCAGATGAAGCCACGAGGATTAAGCTATATAAAGCGACTGAGACGATCCTTGAGAGAAGTTTAGCGCCCTATATCGAAAGCCAGCC
>JAHDEP010000427.1 GCA_020628775.1 Rhizobiaceae bacterium
AAACGGCCACAGCGGAAGACTTGATTGGCTGTTGTACGGGCGAACTGGCGAAATATAAAATTCCACGCAAGGTTATTTTTGTAGATGCGTTGCCGCGCAATGCGCTGGGCAAAGTTCAAAAAGCGAAGCTGCGTGCTAGCGTATGTGAGGACTGCTAATTATGACAAATGAGACTGAAACGCCCAAACGCCTGCCGTTCTGGATTGAAGTGGTGTTGTTACTTCCGACCACGGCGCTCGTCTATTGGTTATTACAACGCACAAATTTGACGTACATCGTGGGTGGCGTTTATCCAGAAAGTACGCTTACCCGTGGCTTAGTCAGCGTGATTGAATTTGCTGGTGTCAATGTCTTAACGCTGCTTGTGTTTGTCATTGGGCTGGTTGAAATTGGTCGCAAACGATTGCAGAAGTAAAGCAGGGGCTTCTGAATGAAGTTATTTAGACGCTGTTGATGTGGACTCGATCAGCGCCCTTAAGGCTTCGTTTACTGCGGCTGATGATCTAAATACTTTTGCAACATCAGCTCCTAATAGCCTGATTGCAGGATCTGAATCCGTCATTTGTGCTGCAAGCGGAAATAAGTTGGTTTTAGAAAATGAAATTTATCGATTTGAATCGTTCTCCAATCTTCGCTGATATTAGACATTATAAATGGCTAGAGACTATAAACAGTGATGTCGACAGCATAATCAGTTTTGGCTTTTCAATGAAAAGCTGTAAGTCTAAAACTAAACCAGAATTTGAGCCAATAGTCTTGATAGACATATTAGAGGCATCCCATATCAAAACTGTTGAGATTGAAAACGCATCTGTTGACAATGCAAATGAATTCTTGAGTAACTTGCAACGAGACTATCCAGATTACTTTGTATCAAAGTTGGTGGAAATCAGACAAGGTGACATGAGAAACATTAAATTACCTAAGGAAACATACGACTTAGTTTTCTGTGCTAATGTTTTATGTTATCTAGAAGATGATGCTGAATTAGGCTTTGCTAATATGGTTTCATTAACAAGAAGAAACGGCTATATAGCTACTCAGACTTATAAATATGACGAGGCAGACCCTAAAGAAAATATAGACATTGATGATCTCACAAGTGGATTTGAAGACATAAAAGATATTACGTCTATCTATCTTTCTGCCGAAGAGTCTGATATCGGTGATATACAACTTCGGATTTTTCAACGTACATCATGAAAGGCACCATCGAAAAATTCAACACGTCGCGCGGCTTTGGCTTTATTCAGC
>JAHDEP010000143.1:0-5297 GCA_020628775.1 Rhizobiaceae bacterium
TCTACTTGCCTTCTCGCAAGCCTATCAAAGTGGCGCTAAGAACGATGAGTAGAACGCCCAAATATTGAGTTATGGAGAGGATTTCGCCAACCACAAACACGGCAAGGATAGTTGCAACGAGCGGTTCGACGGTGGTGATTACGGTGGCCGTGGAAGCTGAGATACGTTTCAGACCACGCATATAAAAGACATTGATCAATATCGTTCCCAACCAGCCGACAGCGAAAAACGAACCCCAAATTTTAAACTCTGTGGTCTGAGATAATTGCGATAATGCCTGCCAAGTCTGAGGAAATAAAAGCAATACCGGAATGCCGATTGTAAAGGCTGAGAAAAGCAGTTGATTTGCGGTCAGTTTGCTCAAGGCAATTTTGCCCAAGACAGCGAAAATTGCATATCCAACGGCGGATGCAAAACCAAATATCAGGCCAAATAAGGAAAGATTTATTCCGCTACCTTGTGCGTTTAGGATAAAGACAACTCCAAGAACTGCGCACAAAGCCAATCCCCAGCGCACCCAATCAGATTGCTCACCTAAAACAACCCTAGCAAGGAGCATCACCCAAATTGGAGCTGTATAAAGCAGTGCGACAGCAAGCGTAATGCCCAGATACTCAGTCGCAATGAAGAAGAACATATTGAACCCGAAGATCCCGGCTAATGAGTGCGGCAAAAGCAATTTCCAATTGGCGCGCATGAGCTGAAATGTTCCGCTAAAAAACAACGGATAAAAAGCCAAAAGTGTTGTGGAAGTTAGCAACATGCGGATCGCAGCGACTTGAAATCCTGTAAACCCCGCCTCGTTTAATATCGTTCCAAATGTGCCTAAAGTCCCCGCAAGGCTTGCGGAAATGGCCACCATGATCACGCCGATATTCATGAAATTAACAACGCTACTGCAAGGCCTGCAAATATCACCAAGCCAACTTTTCCGTTAAATTTAAACAACCGCAAACACTGATCAGGATTGTCGATATCAAGGGTTTTGATCTGCCAAATAAATAGACCCATCACAAAGACCAATGTGACAAACGCGATCAATGGCATAGCTGAGATATAAAAAGCCAAAGCCAAAAATGCGAGCGTTAAACCGTATAAGGCTGCAAGCCAGATTTTTGTATTTTCCGCAAACAACCTCGCAGTCGAGCGAACACCAATGAGCGCATCATCTTCGCGATCTTGATGGGCATAAATCGTATCATATCCGATGGTCCAAAAGACCGCGGCAACATATAGGCAAAATGATGCCCAGCTCACTTCTGCAAATATCGCTGACCAGCCGATAAAGGCACCCCAAGAAAATGCTAGACCTAAAAAGAACTGCGGCCAATCAGTAAAACGTTTGGCAAATGGATAAATAGCCACCACGACGAGCGAAGCGATCGCAAGGATGATAGAGAACCAATTAAACTGAAATAAAACCAAAGCACCAACAGCCAATTGCGCAATGATGAAAAGCTTTGCATTTTTGCGCGTTATTCGGCCTGCAGGCAAAGGTCGCGAGCGTGTGCGTTCCACTTGCGCATCAAGCTCATGATCAACCAGATCGTTATACGTGCACCCTGCTCCGCGCATTGCGATCGCGCCGATTGTAAACAGCGCGCAGTGCCAAAGAAAAGTTTGATATATGGCAAGATGGGTCTCATCACCGATTGCCAATTGCGCATTTGCGGCCATCGCAGCAGACCACAAACAAGGCAAAAGCAATAACTGCCAGCCAATTGGCCGATCCCAGCGCGCCATTTGCGCCAATGGCCAAAAGCTTTGCGGTAAAAACCGATAAACCCAGTTATCAGAAGGTGCATCCGCTACGCGTGAATTATGTCCGATTTCTCCACTCATACCTTTTGATGTCAGCCATACATAAAAAGGTCAAGCATGGTTTTTGTCGCAATGAAGATTGATCACATCAATTCGCTGAAATGGCGGTGAAAATTTTGGAAAGTGATAGCACGAGCCTTGACCTTGGCGGGCCATACGACTACCCCGTGATCAACGACAGATCAGGAGCAAACCATGAATGTCTTTCTAATAGGTTCAGGTGGCCGCGAACATGCGCTCGCGTGGAAAATTGCGCAATCTCCACTTCTTACAAAACTGTTTGTTTCCCCCGGTAATCCTGGCATTAAAGAACATGCTGAGATTGTCGATGTAAACATCAGTGATCATGATGCTGTGATTGCTTTTTGTAAGTTACAGAATATTGAGCTTGTCGTGGTGGGTCCTGAGCAGCCACTCGTCGATGGAATTACCGATCCTTTAGAAGCTGCAGGGATTAAAGTGTTTGGCTCCAGCAAAGCTGCATCTCAACTTGAGGGCTCAAAAGGTTTTACCAAAGACCTGTGTGCGAAATATTCTATTCCAACTGGCGCCTATCAACGTTTTGATAATGCTGATGATGCAAAGGCCTATACACGTGAGCAAGGTGCACCGATTGTGATCAAGGCCGATGGTCTAGCCGCTGGTAAAGGCGTCACTGTTGCGATGAATTTGGATGATGCACTGGCAGCTATTGATGATTGTTTTGATGGAGCTTTTGGTGCTGCGGGCGCTGAAGTTGTGGTTGAAGCATATCTTGATGGCGAAGAGGCGAGTTTCTTTTGCTTGTGCGATGGTAAAACCGCTCTTCCAATGGCAGCTGCGCAAGATCATAAACGCGTAGGTGATGGCGATACCGGTCCGAATACCGGCGGCATGGGCGCATATTCCCCCGCTCCGGTGATGAGCGAAGAAATGACAATGCGCACCATGAAAGAAATTGTCGAACCGACAATGGCTGGAATGGCGCAAGACGGTCATCCGTTCAAAGGTGTCTTGTTTGTCGGACTTATGATCACTGAAAAAGGCCCTGAGCTGATTGAATATAATGTTCGATTTGGTGATCCAGAATGCCAATTGCTTATGTTGCGTTTGAAAGATGATATCCTACCATTATTGCTTGCAGCCGCTGAAGGCTCGCTAGATGGGCATTCAATGTCTTGGGATGATAATGTGGCGCTAACTGTTGTGATGGCAGCAGAAGGGTATCCTGCATCCCCGCTCAAAGGTACGGAGATTAAAGGGGTTGATGCAATTAAAGATGCTGACACCAAAATTTTCCATGCTGGTACAGTGGTTAAAGATGGCAAATTGATCGCCAATGGTGGCCGCGTGCTTAATGTGACAGCCTCAGGCAGTGATATTATCGAAGCGCGCGACAAAGCTTATGAAGCGGTTAAATCAATCGATTGGCCGCAGGGTTTTTATCGCAATGACATTGGCTGGCGTGCCATCGAGCGTGTGAAAAATTAGATCCATTCTTGCATCAGGCCCAATCCTGTTTATCTTCAATGGTGGAACCTAAGGGATGCAGATGTGATTAAATATTTTAATTCGCTAATTTTGACAATTATTACGTCTATATTCCTTTTCACTTTTACATCTGTAAGTGAGGCAGCCATGGATATTGACATCGACGGCGTACCAATTCCTGCGGACGCAGCGCCGCTATCTGTTGATGAAAATACCCAATTTGCGGGTGTCTGGACGGGAGTTTGGGACGGTTTTTTAAAAACCATCTTGATTGTTGAAGCCATTGATGGCGACAACGCAAAGGTTATCTATGCAGTTGCTGATAATCCAAGAGCTGGGTTTAAAGCGGCTTGGTTTCGGCTGGATGGAAAAATTTCCAATAATAAGATGACCGTTTCCGCAGCGAGATTTCAAGTGCATTTTACGGCGACAACAAATGGTACTCTACGCGCTGTGTTTGGCGAGGGGTTCAGCTTCGGCGTTTTGCACCGTCAATCACTCAGCGCGCTTAAACAGACAGATGCTGAAATTACTTGGACAAATAGTGAAACCAAAATGCTGCCCGTTAGCCTTTTTGAAGACGATAAGCAGATCCAACTGGAAACCGTCATTTTCAAACCTTCGGGCGATGGACCATTTCCACTTGCTGTTATCAATCACGGTTCAACAGGCAATGGACGCGATGCGAACTCATTTAAAAATACATGGGTCAACACATGGTTGGCAGATGTATTAAATGAATACGGTTATATCGCAGCGTTTCCGCAAAGACGTGGGCGCGGCAATTCAACCGGGCTTTATGACGAGGGCTTTCAAGAAGACCGAAGTGAAGGTTATAGCTGCAACAGCGCCATCTCAATTGCAGGTGCTGATCGCGCGCTAGAAGATTTAAATGCAGCAATCGTCGCGCTTCAGGGCGAAGATAATATCAATTCCGATAGTGTTTTACTTGCGGGGCAATCGCGCGGCGGCGCATTGTCGATTGCATATGCTGGAATGCATAATGATCAGGTCAAAGGTGTGATCAACTTTGTTGGTGGCTGGGCGGGTGAATTGTGCAAAAGCGTTGAAGTAATCAATCACAATATCTTCAAACGTGGCGGCGATTTTAAACGCGACACACTTTGGCTATATGGTCAGCAAGATGTGTTTTATTCGATCGAGCACAGCCGAGGTAATTTTGATGTTTTCAAAACTGCGGGCGGCAAGGGCGAGTTTTTCGATTATAAAATTCGCGGCGAGAACAATGGTCATTGGCTTATGTTCATACCGCCCCTATGGGAAGCTCAAGTTAACCAATACCTATCCAATATCGACGGATAATAGTTTAGCTTTTATTAACCACACCAGCACACGAAACCCTAACTTTGTAATGCTAATATCTCTTTGAACAAATCCGTTTAAAGAGGGTTATTACATGTCTAAGCTCCTGATTTTAAGCACTTTTGCGCTTTCTCTGAGCACATCTCTTGTTCTTGCTGATAGCAGCATGAAACTCGATACAATCAAGATGGATGAAACTGTCAAAGGCAGTCTCATCGTATTTGGTTGTCCATCGTGCAAAAAGGAAGTGGAAGAAGAAGGTCCCGTTTTGGAAAGTGGGACACAGATGTTCGAAATGCGCAAAGTCGGTGATGATGAAAAGCTCTACCGTGTTGAAAATTGGCTCGGAGGAAGTCCGGTTGCATTTGCCCATGTAACACCAACACCTGAAGGCGTGGCACTTTTGCTTGGCAAAGAGCCAAACAATATCGATGACAATTCGGTAGCATCAATTGGTGTATCTGAGCCTACAAGATTGGCGATTTATGGCCCTGCGCAACCAAGCGAGAATTTAGTAGAAGATTTGGCTATCGCAACACTGGAAAGTGATGAGGCAACGCCACTTGGTCCAGAAATCGAACCAAACCTTAAGCCTTCAATCGCTGCTGCTACTTCAATGCCAGCAAGCGATGGGAAAATTGAGATGGAAGACCAATCAATGGCTATGGCAGAAGAACCTGCGC
>JAHDEP010000143.1:5397-7655 GCA_020628775.1 Rhizobiaceae bacterium
TAGGTTTTGTCCTGCATCACTTTCAAGCAGATCTGCAAGGGCAACCAGACGGTTTGCGATCGATACCAAATCATCTGAGGTGTCTGTTAGAACCGCATCAATTAAGTCATGACGTGCGCCTTTATCACGCAAATAAACTTTCAAACGATCGTGGAAGAAGTTCAATAGATCAGGTGTTTCTGACATGAACTTGCTGAGGTTACAGCGCAGGTGATTTTCCAAGATAATACGGATCACACCAAGAGCTGCCCTACGCAATGCATAAGGATCTTTTGAACCTGTTGGCTTTTCATCAATTGACCAAAAACCTGTCAGCGTATCAAGCTTATCGGCAAGTGCTATTGTTGCCGCTACTGCGTCTTTCGGCACTTCGTCAGATGGACCTTGCGGCTTATAATGCTCTTCAATTGCTGCTGCAACCGATGGTGTTTCGCCTTGCAGCTCAGCATATCGGCGGCCCATAAGGCCTTGAAGCTCGGTAAATTCAAACACAGCTTCGGTCTGCAAATCAGCCTTTGCCAAATATGCAGCGCGTTTAACTTGCGCTAAATCAGCGCCTGTTACCGAGGCAAGTTCTGCGGCTAATTTTGCAATACGTTGAACGCGTGCACCTTGCGTGCCGAGCTTGGCATGGAATGTCACGTTCAACCAATCAAGTCGCGCCATGCGCTGATCAAGCGGCTTTGACATATCCAATTCATACGCTTCAGCTGATCCAGAAATCTGAGCAAGATCAGGTAGATCCGTTTGGTCCGTTTGCCAGAAATAAAGTGCATCAGACAAGCGCGCGCGCACCACTTTACCATTGCCGTAAGCGATTTCTTTGCCGCCATCTTCTGCTTCAATATTTGATGTCAGAATAAAGCGATTGGCCAATGAACCATTTGACCCACGAAGCACAAAACACTTCTGATTTGTTTTAATCGTTAAGCGGATCACTTCATCAGGGATTGCTAAAAACTCTTCTTCAAACTCACCCATCAGCACGACAGGCCATTCAACAAGACCTGAAACTTCTTCGAGCAATCCTTCGTCTTCCACCAGTTCAAAGCCAGATGCAAAGGCAAGATTTTGCGCATCGGATTTGATGATTTCTTTACGGCGATCCGCGTCGAGAATAACTTTCGCTTTTTCTAGCGCTGTTACATAATCATCAAAGCGGCGAACTTTAATCTCATCAGGCGCATGAAAACGGTGACCAAAAGTGATGTTGCCTGATTTAATGCCTTCAGCTTCAAACGGAATAACAACAGGCTCTTCAGTTTCTGGACCGAATGTACAGATGATGGATTGCAATGGACGCACCCAACGCATAGCACCAGGTTTGGCGGAAGCTGCACCCCAACGCATGGATTTTGGCCAAGGGAAGTTTTTGATAATTCCTGGCATCACATCTGCGATAATATCTTCAGCTTTGCGGCCAGGTTTTTCGATCACAGCGACATAAAACTCACCTTTTTTGGGATCGCTTTGTGTTGTTGCGTCTTCAATAGATGATAGCCCTGCACCGCGTAAAAAGCCCTGAATGGCTTTTTCTGGCGCATCAACGCGCGGGCCTTTTCTTTCCTCGCGAATATCCGCAGACTTTGCCGTTAAGCCACGCACATCTAACGCCAAACGACGCGGGGTCCAATATTCACGCGCCGCCTCATAGGTCAGGCCTGCATCCACCAAAGCGTCAGTTACCAGCTTTTTCAAATCGCCAGCAGCTTTGCGCTGCATGCGAGCTGGGATCTCTTCGGAACGTAATTCTAATAATAAATCAGGCATTTAAGTGGTACTCAGGTTTATTTATCTGGTGAATGGGTTGTCTTGGTATTAGCCGGTTAGGTCTTGTCCGAAGGCTATATCATGATCATCAAGATCTTGGATACCAAATTCGAGAACACCATAAGGTTTCTCATGTAATTTATAATCTATGATCGCGCCACTTTTCTGAAACTCTTCATAGATTTTCTTCGCATCATCAACCCAGTAATAAGCATTCCAGGTCATGTCTTTGATTTTCCAATTCGGCACAATCTCATGATCTGCAGGTGCTTGACTTAACATCATAAAACAACCGTCTCGTCTGAGGATCGCAAAATCGACAGGCTCGCCGTAAGTATTGGCGGTAAACCCAAGTTTTTCCGTCCAATATTCTATGCTCTTGATAATGTCCGACACCATTAAAACCGGCGCCTGACTGATTAGTTTTGCTCTGTCCATGGCCTTAACACATGCTGATGAGAATTGATGGATCAGCATGTAGCAAGTGT
>JAHDEP010000428.1:0-1014 GCA_020628775.1 Rhizobiaceae bacterium
AATTGATCCGTGGGGCAAAGCTGCGCGGCGACGCCTTGGTCTGCAATAATTTCTTGTCCTGTAATAGCCTTGGCGAGATCCGATATCAGAAAAACTGCAATATTGGCGATATCTTCAACAGTGCTGACTTCTTTCGTAGCATGAAGTTCACGAAAAGCTTTGGCAAGGGTTGGATTATTATCAGCCACGTCTTGAACAGCTTCTGTCATCGTAAGTCCTGGCGAGAGTGTGTTTACGCGAATGCCGTGCGGACCTAGGCTCCAGGACATGGCGCGCGCCATTGCGCTTATTGCCCCTTTCGTTGCGGCATACATCTCGTAACCCGGAACGCTTGCATGGGAATGGTTTGAGGAAATGTTTAAAATATTTCCCTTGCCAGCTTTACGCATATGATGAGCGGCAGCTTGGCTGAGTAAAAATGTCGAGCGTTGATTTGTTACCCAAAGCGTCTCAAGCTTTTCCAAGGGGAAGTCAAAGAAGTCGCCTTCAATTGTCACGCCTGCATTGTTTACGAGAGCATCAATGCGTCCATGTTTCGCAATGACGTCTTCAATGAATCGCGCAATCTGATCGGGTTTGGAAATGTCACATTGAATGAATTCGGCTTCAAAGCCCTTCGAGACAAGCGTATCAATCCGGTCCTGACCGTTCAGGCTCCGTTGGCAAGCAATGACCGTGGCTCCGACTGCGGTTGCAGCTTGGCTAATACCCCACCCAATGCCAGAGCAGCCGCCTGTTACAATGACAATCTTATTTTTGAGCATGTTCGACCTTGCTGTTGGTTTAAGAGGGGAGAAAATTAGGCTTTAATAAAGCCGGCCTCAATCTCCTCGATTGTTTTATTTTTCGTTTCAGGCAGTAAGAAGTAATTAAGCGCGAGGCAAATTAAGACGCAAACTCCGTAGAACAAAAATATGTTCCCTGCTCCCCATTCTGCAAGTTGCCACGAGAAAAATTGTTGCACTAAAACACTAAACGTACTGGTAATGAATGCGCAAATCGTAATGGCAAGCC
>JAHDEP010000428.1:1024-1241 GCA_020628775.1 Rhizobiaceae bacterium
AAAAGAACCCATAAAATTGGTCCAATTGTACCCTGATATGCAGCGATGAAGCCAAGAATGCTGACAAAAATTAAAGTGCTATTTATAGAAACCGCTTCTTTGAGGATTGCCCCCTCATTAGCTCGCGCGGCATCAAACCCAAGATTTTTGACTAGGTCGGCTTTGAAGGCAACATCACTATCATAGACGACGCCAGCCATGGGTTTAAGAGTTGATG
>JAHDEP010000429.1 GCA_020628775.1 Rhizobiaceae bacterium
AAAAACGTCGCGGCAGTTGCCCATACAATGTCGATCGTCGTCATTGCCGATACTGTCTTCACAGCAACAGCTGCGATCGTGCAGCCGATCACCGGAGTTTGGCTTGTAACAATTGTGGGCTGGCAACTTTTAGAAGGCTGGATATTAGCCTCTATCGGGCTTTACATTTTCATCGGGGTGTTTTGGCTGCCAGTGGTTTGGATCCAGATTAAAATGCGCGATCTAGCGCATATCGCGTTAGCTGGGGGACAGGAGCTGCCCGAAGCCTATCACCGCTTTTTCAGGATTTGGTTTGCCTGCGGAATTCCAGCATTCCTAGCCATCCTTGTGATATTCTGGCTCATGCTGGCGCGACCTGATCTCGCATTTTAAGACTTCATTTACCAATCGGGTCCAAAACTATTTAAAATACGATCTAAATAATTCATAGTATCGTAAGAAGGTGCAGATGGTTAGCACCCTTACTTTTTTCAAAATTGCGAAACTTGCTGATAGCAAATGATGGCAACTGGAGTTTTCATGTCGAGCTTTAAAACAATCGCGTTTGCGACGAGTTTAATGACACCTTTGATGCTAATGAGCGCGCCAAGTGCCCATGCAGAAGGGTTATCCTTCAGCTTTGGTGGCATGGCTGTGATTGCTCCAAAATACGAAGGTTCAAAAAGCTACAAAGCGATCGGATTTCCACTCGCAATCCCCCACTCTGCTTCAGATGCTGAAACCAGCTCATTTGGATCACGCATCCGCTTTAAAGGCATTGATGATATCCGATTTAATTTGTTGGGTGCTGATGGTTTTGAACTTGGACCAGTGGCCGGTTATCGCGGAGGCAGAAAACAAAGCGATGGTGATCTGCTTGGTGGTCTTGGCGATGTTGACGGCGGCTTGGTGCTTGGTGGTTACGGCGCTTATACTACAAATGGATTTACATTTGATGCGTCTTATGTCGACCAACTAACAGGTGATGACACAGGCGGCCAGCTTAAACTTGGCGCCTCGACTATGATCGCATTATCCGATGCTGTTGAAGTTACAGCAGGGATTGGGACAACTTATTCATCCAATGATTACATGGATAACTTCTTTGGTGTTTCCTCAGCGCAATCTGGCACGTCAACGGCAAGTCTTGCCCCTTACGATCCAAGTGCTGGGTTTAAAGATGTGAACTTTAGTCTATCAACTGATATTGCGCTTGCACCTAAATGGACAATGAAATTGGGCGGTAAATATTCTCGTTT
>JAHDEP010000430.1 GCA_020628775.1 Rhizobiaceae bacterium
ATCCCCACAGTTGATCCAATAATAAAGGCTTCTTGGATCGGGGTATTAAAGACTCGGTTGTTACCAAACTTCTGCGCCAAGGTAGCTGCTTCTCGGAAAACCCCTCCTAGGCGATGTCCGACATCTTGACCATACAACAAGCATTCAGGATGCGCGCGCATCAATTCTTCGACTGCTAAGAGTGCACAATCCACCATGACTTTTTCTGTGCCGCCTTTCGGCGAACGTTCCCCTTGTTCTTCCAAGATGGGCGTAGGTGCAAAAATGTGATCATACAAATCCTCTGGTCTAGGGTCTTCTTTTTTTGTGGCTTTCGCCAAATCACTTTCAACTAGTTGCACCGCATATTCCCAGATTTCATCCAACTGCTCCGCAGCAAAACCTTCTTCTAATAATATCTTATTTAAAATGGGAAAAGGATCCCTTGTTTGGTGTTCTTCCAGATCATCTCGATACCATTCCATCCGAACCCCTGAAGTATGGTGATTTAACAACGGTACTCTTGCCCGCACCAAGAATGGTCTGCGTTCCTTTCGGATCGTTTGTACCACATCTCTCAAAATATCATAGCACATTTCAAAATTGTTCCCCTCCATATCCACAGCTTCGATACCATGAAAGCCCTGGATATATTCAGCCGCATTTTGAGCGCGCACTTCATCGGCACTGGCCGAAATATCCCAGCCATTGTCCTGCACCAAAAACAAGATCGGCAGTTGTCGAAGGGCCGCCATTTGAAACGCTTCGGCCACTTCGCCTTCTGTGACAGAGGCATCTCCTAAAGAACATAGCACGATGGGCGCTTCGTTTGATTGGTAGCTTTTCAAGCCTTCCAATTCCATATATTGCATGCCCATGGCTGCACCGGTTGCGGGTATGGCCTGCATTCCCGTAGCAGACGATTGGTGCGGAATTTTAGGGAGATTTTCTTGGTTCAAACTGGGATGTGCGTAGTAGGTGCGTCCCCCCGAAAAAGGATCGTCACGCTTGGCCAACAACTGCAACATCAAATCCATAGGCTGTACCCCCATTCCTAGAAGCATCGCATCATCCCTGTAATAGGGATAAGCAAAATCTTGTGGCTTCAAAAGCATCCCTGCCGCTAATTGTATCGCCTCATGCCCCCTTGAAGTCGCATGGACATATTTGGACACGATTTTGAAGTTGTCTTCATACACCTCTGTCATGGCTTTCGCCAAACACATCAAGCGGTATCCTTCTAGTAATATTTTGGTAT
>JAHDEP010000144.1 GCA_020628775.1 Rhizobiaceae bacterium
ATGGCCATTTATCTGCATAAAATCCTCCCCATACTGTTCTCGCCGCTCTTTGTGATCATGGCGGTGTTGCTATTGGCGGTGTGGTGGAAACGTCGACGATTGGTACTGTTGGCGATTTGTTCTTTATGGGTAGCCAGCATGCCATTAACAGGCAAATATTTAATGGCGCAGCTTGAACATGGACAGGTTTTGCAGCAGCCAAATGCAGTGCCTCAAGCAGATGCAATCGTTGTTTTAAGCGGCATATTAACTGCTGTTGAGGGCGAGGGTGGTTTACAAACTGAATGGCTCGATCCGGATCGATACTTTGGCGGTCTTGCGCTTTATAAAGCTGGAAAAGCACCCAAACTTATCTTCACCCGCGGACAATTGCCTTGGACAGATAATATTGAACCGGAAGGTGAATATCTTAAGCGCAAAGCGATAGAAGATGGCATACCGTCTTCTGAGATTTTGCTCACCAATATCGTAGAAAATACTGAAGATGAAGCAATCGCAACCCGCGCGTTGTTAAAAGACAATGATGATGCCAAGATTTTATTGGTCACATCAGCATTTCATATGCCGCGTGCAATGGATGTATTCCTAGCGCAGGGACTTGATGTTGTGCCATATCCAGTCGATTTCAAAGTTCGCGCTGAGAAAACAACTTTTATGGCCTATTTACCAAGCGCGAGTGCTCTTGCACAAACATCGCTGTATGTCCGTGAGATGCTCGGGCGCGCTTATTATAATGTCAAAAACGCGCTCTAATTACCGAGTACTGATCAATTCGGTACGGTGTATCTTTCATATTCAAGGAAATTACCGCGCGGTAGGAACATCAACACCAAGCTATCGTTTGAAATGTCGATAATGCCGTAGCAGTAAATATCTTCAGGACTGTTGGCATCATTAATTTGGATGAGTGTTTCACCGCTTACCAAAACGCTTGCATCATCGCATTCTTTGGTAAAGCTAACTTCGCCTTCACCTTCGAAATCTCCGTCATATTCATCCCATTTTCGAAAATCTGAAGTGAAACGCATGACGCTTTTCGGATCATCGATTGAACGCCAATCGCCAACCAGCGAGTTCATCAGTTTCTGGTCTGCGCTTAATGCAACTTCAGAATAACGTCGGACGGTCACTTCAGCCGTAATATCTCCAAAACTAACGATATCGCCCTCAATTTGATAATTGTTATTCAGCTCAAGGTTCGCAAGCTCATTCATCAATGATTTTGGCGTCCGGCCATCATCTATGACAGCATAAAGCCAGCCATCGGTTTCAAATTCGCAGAGATATGGACCGCTATTGGAATTACATCCGCGGAAAATACCGGTAATGGTGAATGGTTCGCCATGTGTGCCGGGTGCAGCAATTACTGGCTGCGGCTTAGGTTGTGTTTTAGGTTCTGGAGCAGGCTTTGGTGCAGGCTCAACTTTTGCTGTTGGGCGACCTTCATCATAAACATTCTCATTGTTGAGTGTTAGACGAAAACCAAGCGTACCCTTGGCGAGTTTCAATTCACGGAAGAAGCTTTTGTCAAATCCGCGGCTCTCGCAATTCTCATCTCCCACAATCGTAAAAACTTCGGTTTGCGTACAAAACGAATATTTTCCAGGGTCAAATTCTTTGCCTTTATTGACCGCGCGGTAATAGTAAAAAGTGCTCTTGAGTTCTTCATTTATAACAGGTTTACATTCGCCAACTTCGAGTATCCACCAGCCTTCGGAAGTCCATTCGCCATCTTTTTTATAACCAATGGCAACATCGCGCCGTAAATCAGTTTCATTACAAACCTCAAGCTTTGCATGTGCTTGATTTGATGTTGCAATTGTAACCGTTAGCGATGTGAGAAGAAGCAAAACGGGAAGCGTTGCTGCGGCGAAAATACGGGAAAAATTCATAGTAAAAAACCTCATTTGCGCCGCATACTATGGATGCAATTTAACCCCGTCAACTGAGCAGTAAGTGAGGATATGCGATAAAGTTCTCCTTTGTCGCTTGCCATGCGAATCTCAGGTGCTTAGAATCTTCCAAGTTGATTTGAAATGTTGAAAGTAGGGCAACGTCGTTATGTCTGATTTTATAAAAAGCGTACAAGCAGCTGAGAGCGAGCTTCGTGTGCTGTTTCCGCCCACACCTTTGCAGCGCAATGAGCATCTTTCCAAACACTATCAGGCTGATATTTACTTAAAGCGTGAGGATTTATCGCCCGTTCGATCCTATAAAATTCGCGGCGCGTTTAATGCAATGCGTAAAGCATTGGCCGCAGAACCAGATTTAAAGACGTTCGTCTGCGCATCTGCTGGTAATCATGCACAAGGATTGGCTTTTGCATGCAAGCATTTTGGCATGCGCGGGGTGATCTTCATGCCAGTGACAACACCTGAGCAAAAGATCAACAAGACCACGATATTTGGCGGTGGGCAGGTCGAAATCATGCTGGTTGGCGATTATTTCGATGATACATTGCAAGCAGCGCAAGATTTTTGCCGCCGCGAAGGGGCAAGGTTTCTTCCCCCTTACGATGATCATGATGTGATTGAAGGTCAGGCGACAGTTGGCGCGGAAATCATCTCGCAAATGGATGGCGTTCAACCTGATATCATTGTCGTGCCTGTAGGCGGTGGTGGTTTATCAGCTGGTTTGGTGCGTTATATGGGACAAACCGCGCCTGATACAGCGTTCAGGTTCACCGAGCCTTCTGGTGGCCGCAGTTTGCATTCAGCACTTGAAGCTGGGCATTTGGTGACGCTCACCCATGTTGATAATTTTGTTGATGGCGCTGCTGTTGCGCGCATTGGCGATAAGAATTTTGAAGTTTTAAAAGATATATCCGCAGATCACGTTTTGGGAATTGATGAAAAACGGCTGTGTTCGACGATTGTTGAAATGTTAAATATCGAAGGCATTGTTCTTGAGCCTGCAGGCGCTTTAACCGTTGATGCGTTGCGGGATTTAAAACCTGAAATTAAGGGCAAAAAGGTTGTTTGCGTCACATCGGGGGGCAATTTTGACTTCGAACGGCTTCCAGATGTGAAAGAGCGCGCGATGCGCTATGAAGGGCGGAAGAAATATTTCATTCTTCGCCTGCCGCAACGCCCCGGCGCTTTGAAGGATTTCCTAAATCTTTTAGGTCCGGACGACGATATTGCCAGATTTGAGTATTTGAAAAAGTCCGCACGAAATTTTGGTGCTGTACTCATCGGCATTGAGACAAAAAACCCGGACGGGTTTCCCTCACTTTTCGCGCGCCTTAATGATAATGGATTTTCGTTCCAAGATATCACCGATAACGACATGCTGTCTGAGATCCTGGTTTAGATCAAATGCACATCCGCCAAGCCACACAATCGGATACAGATACCTTGGTAAGGGTTATAGATCGCGCTTATGAGATCTATAAAATTGAACTGCCTGATTTGCCGGATGTGTCCTCTGGTGTTGAAGATGAAATCGCTGAGGGCAATGTTTGGGTGGCTGAAAGCGGCGGCGTTGTTGGTGGGGTTTTCCTGACATTTGATGGAACAGAAGCAGTATTAACCAATATTGCTGTGGACCCAATTCGATCAGGCGAGGGCATTGGTAAAGCGCTCATTGCCCATGCTGAAGCTGAATGCAAGAAGCGTGGGGTCTCAACGCTAAAACTCGCAACCCACGTCAAAATGCCTGAAAATGTCGCCTTGTACAGCCATTTGGGTTGGGTAGAGACAGCTCGCGACGGCAACAAAGTATTTATGAGCAAAGAGCTTTAGCTCAGTATTACCCGATTTCCATGTCATAGACCAAAATGCCATCCGCGCCACCTTGGCTGGCGGCAACAAGCTTTGCACCAACTGCCTTGTGTTCTGGTGCATCAAGATAGATATCGCGAGACTTTGCGGTATCAAAATCGATGATAAATCCATCTGAGAAACCCTTGTCCATACCAATTTCAGGGCTTGAATTTGCCTTGGCATCGAACTTTAAAATACCAGGCAAAATCTCGCCCAATGCTTCTAGTTCACCATAAAGTTCTTGCTTTTCTGTGTCGGTGATTTGGGGTTTAAACTTTAGAAATACGCAATGTCTAATCATAGTAATCTACCTTTATTGCCAAGCGGTATTTTCGCAACGCGACACGTCATGATTTGGCTATTCTTGCAATGCGAGCCACAATTGGCCAGCAAACTTTGTGAGTTTGGCCATCTGGCCATGTGGATGCTAATTCTTGGGTATATGCGTCAAAGAGGGTCAAATCTTGCGCCTCTTCAGCTTTTCGTTTGGCGGACCAGGTGTCGATATACAATAAAAACTGATCCCTGTTCCATAAGCGCTCAATTGCTAAAGGTTTCAGCGTGAACTCCTCATATGGAAAACTTAAATCCTGATAGCCGCGTTCAACATGTTTGCGACCCTGTGGCCAAAAATGATAAATATCTTTCCAGTAAAATTGGTCAAACCGCTTTCCTATTTCGCCCTCGAGCACAGGCACACCATAAGAGATCAGCGCCAATATTCCATTTGGTTTGATAATCCGTTCAACTTCAGCATAAAATTTATCAAGATCAAACCAATGAGCAGCTTGCGCTGCAACCACTAAATCCGCTGAAGTATCTTGTACTCTGGTGTCCTCGGCGCTTTGAACGCTGTATTCAACACCTTCATGTTGTTCAGCGCTGGCGATCTGAGACGCGCTTGGATCCAGTGCTGTTACCTTTTCAAATTGCGAGGCTAAAAGAACGGACAATTGCCCTGTGCCGCAGCCAATATCAACAGCGTGGGTTTTAGATGCGCATAAACTAGCGAGTTCGATTGCAAGGCTTTCGGGGTAGGTGGGGCGAGATTGAGCATATACTGCACCGCCTTGTTCGAAGTGATTTTCATATGCCATGAATGACCTGCCTTTATCCTTGATCAGCAATAAATCGCGTGGGGAAAACTTGCAAGCAAAGTGTTGATTAGATCAGGCATTGATATGTTGTTATGGGTACCATAACTAAGCAAATAAGATTCGTTTAAAGGACCAGATGCCATGCTTGATAATTTTGCAAACTACCCCAGCCTTAAAGATAAAACCGTAATTATTACTGGCGGTTCTCAGGGTATTGGTATGGAAATGGTCAAAGCCTTTGCGCAGCAAGGGTCAAAGATTGGTATCGTTGATCTTGATCTTGAAGGTGCGGAAAAACTCGCGGCAGAATATGGGCCAAAATACGGATCTGAAATTGTCTGCGAGAAATGTGATCTGCGCGATATCGAGCAGTTGAAAACTGCATTTGCCAACATCAAATCCAAAATCGGTGGCGCTGATGTTTTGGTCAATAATGCTGCGCGCGATGATCGCCATGGTTGGCGCGAGGTCACGTCTGAATATTTCGATGAGCGCATCGCCACCAATGTGAAGCACCAATTGTTTGCAATCCAAGCTGTTGCGCAAGATATGATCGATGCAGGCGGTGGTTCAATCATCAATATGGGGTCTAACTCATGGTGGGAAAAAGGTGGAGAATTCCCAGCTTACACAATGTCAAAAGCTGCTGTGCACGGTCTAACCCGTGGGATGGCGAGCGAGCTCGGGCCACACCGCATCCGGGTTAATTGTGTGGTGCCCGGGTGGATCATGACGGATCGCCAAAAAGAGCTATGGGCGACACCTGAAGGTCTTGAAAATCATCGCAAAAACCAGTGTCTGCCAGATTTGATTGAGCCCGTTTATGTCGCGCGTATGGTGCTATTTTTAGCGTCTGACGATGCTGCGATGTGCACTGCGAACAATTATATGGTTGAAGCAGGTTCAATCTAGTTTGACATATTATATGGCCGCCCAATTTTGAGCGGCCATAACGCTGATAAAGCTATTTGTTTTCCATCAGAATTTGGCCATGGGGATTATCAATCACCATGCGCCATGAGCCGTCCGGTTGTTTACGCAGCACAGCAACTGAAAGACCAGATTGCGCGATCTCGGTGCCATCAGGTGCTTTGCCTTTCATCTGCCAAGGCGCGATATGAAGCGCAATATCACCGGTTACAATCACATCGTGACCTGAATATGTGAATGCAGGGTTCATCTGAAAAGCACCTTCAAACATTTGGCGAATTTGATCCATATCAGAGGCTGGTTTATTGGGTTCAAAAACCACAGTCGCTTGTGCTTCATATGAGCCCATCACGCCCTTGATGTCGCCTTTATGAAAGGCGTCTGTCATGTTTTCGATTGTTGAATATACGTCTTTTTCTGTTTGATTCATTTTCTGAATATCTCCTGCGTAAGTTATTGAATTTGATAAAAATAAAGCCGTTGTAATTGTGGGTATAAGCAATTTCAGTTTCATGGTTTTCCTTTAAGGTTTGGGCATAGCTTTGCCGGTTCGCTAAAAACATCGTTTCAGCAATTTGAAAATCTTTATGGGTTTGCAGAATTAGGCGTTATGCGGTTTCGACAATTGCCTTAATTTTGGCCGCTAAATCTTCTGGCGGTTTGAAATTCGGTGTTGCGTTTTGCAGTTTGAATACCTTCAGCTCGTCCACAACTTCGTTTACTTGCTGCAGCACATCTACGTAATCCGGTGCATCAGCGGTCGCGTACGCAATATTGCTTGCGTTTACGCGGCCATTTTTAATCGCATCGGGCAAACGTGCCGGGCAACTACATTTAGCATTGTCATTGGCAATCCCGCATTTTAGCGAGGTGAATTTAACCACCTCATTACGCGCTCTTGAAAGACGCTTGCGATAGTTTTGCGGTGTTATCTCTAAGATTAGCGCAGCTTCATTATGCTCAAGCTCCAAAATATCGCCGAGCACATAAGCAATGCGATGTTTCAGATCAAGGCATAACAACATCGCCATTGTGCAAGAAATACGAAGTTCATTTAACAGCACAGCTTGGTCAGGTGAGGGCGCAGGATCAATGATTGCTTTTTGATCAAGTCCGGTCTCCAGCATCTGACCAAACATTGGGAAAGACAGCCCCATATCCCGGCTTTGCGCCTTCTTGCTATTGATCAAATAATTCGTTGCAACGCGATAGACCCAAGTTTGAAATTTGCTGGCATGCTCAAAAGTTGAGAGCTTTGTAATCAGAATAATAAGGATTTCTTGTGTGGCATCCATAGCCTGCTCGCGGTCAACCAACATGCGCATGGAAAGATGATAGACCTGGTCCTGTATCTCAGACACAAGCTGCTCAAGCGCCCATTTGTCACCGTTTTGAGCTTTCGCTACCAGATTGTTGATATTATCAGTCAAAAGACAAACCTCTCAATTTCGTATCTATAACATTAGACAACGAGAGAGAGGAATGTGTGACAGATTATTTCAAACTTTTTTGAAAGATGCATTTATCCGGTTTTAGTGCACTAGCCATGATGGGCGTTTGCCGTCATTAAAACACGAACGAGCGCTGTTTGGCTGCGAACTCCTGTTTTGTCAAACATCCTTTGCAAATGCGTTCGTGCGGTACTGGCGCTGATATTTAAGTTTTGCGAGGCTTTGACCAGATCATGGCCTTTCGTTATCTCAGATGCCATGCGTCGTTGTGCAGTCGACAAATTATAAATCTTCATTGCGATGTTGAGTTGCTTTTCCTGCGTGTCCAAATCATCAAATGATAAGAGCAACATTCCGTCTTG
>JAHDEP010000145.1:0-3652 GCA_020628775.1 Rhizobiaceae bacterium
ACAATTGCGCCCGCAGATAGCGTGATAACACCTGCGCGGTCTTTAACAGCGATGGTGTTGTTTTGCTGGCTGTTGGCAAAGGTTAGTACGCTTGTCCAAGCTTGGTTGATGCTTTCAGAAGTTTCATTAAACAGCGCCACGACCTCGTCTTCTTTGGCGATCAGATCAGAAGTCAATTCTGGTATTGCAGCAAGTTGCTCTGAGATTTGCGTGCCAATCGCATCTAGAAGAAAATCTTTATGCTCAGATTGCTCAATAAGTTTAATGTTCTGTTGAACTTCACCCAGTTTTGCATTCAACTCTGCACCAACTTCAGGGTTTGGATCGCCAAGTAGTTCCGTGATTAACAGCTGTAACTCAGTGCTACGAGCAAGAAAACTGCGCGCTTGCGCAATGGTATTTTGTTCTGCGCGAATTTCATCATCTAACGATAAGAAGTTAGTAGTTGCATTGCGTGATGTTTGGGAAGCTAGTCCATTTAATTTTAATGCGGTTGAGCGCAATCCTGTTGCAAATCGTTGCAGTTGTACCATATTCGGCTTACTGACCGCGCCACTGTCAACGAGCTTGATGATTTGCTCAATATTGTTGGTGATCTGATTTTTCAGCGCCACTTTATCATTTGGGATCGCAGCAGGGAGTTTCTCTGCCAAAGTTAAAATATCGCCCTTAACTTTGTTCGCAGCGGCAAATGCCTCTTCGGGTGTGCCCGCGCTTGTTATTGATCTTGATATTGCACCGACCGATTTACCACCATTTGCAAGCGTGTCGGCTGAAACCAACATGTCTCGAACAGCATTTTCCGATGCTGCGAGAATTTGAGATACCCCTTCAATGGTTACGTTTAATCGTTCCCGCACATTATCGATTTCTACGTTTGTGTCTTTAAAAGCCGTCTGCAAAGCAATGTTTTCTCCGCGAATGGCCCATAATCTATCAACATCGGTACGAAGGTTTTCAACTAAAGTCTTAGAACCAGTTAGAGACTCAATCTCATTTGGATTTTCAGCCAGTGC
Source organism: Rhizobiaceae bacterium (assembly GCA_020628775.1). Taxonomy (GTDB): domain Bacteria; phylum Pseudomonadota; class Alphaproteobacteria; order Rhizobiales; family Rhizobiaceae; genus Lentilitoribacter. Next base: position 1,017 of record JAHDEP010000145.1, read on the forward strand.
TAACACTGTTTCAGTTTGTTCAAGCTGATCATCCAAGCTTTGCATAACCTGCAAACGTCGCTCTTCCGTTTGGTCCTGCAAAAAGCCTGTCATATTTATATAGGTATCTTTAAAACCGCTCAGCGCCTTAATGCTGGCATTTGTTCCATTGATACGATCTCCCAAAAGAGAGCCGGTAAAGAGGCTAACGGTCGCTAAACCAACGATACCAAGAACAAATGGCAAGGACAATAAACCCACCTTCGTTTTGATTTCGAAGCGGGCAAGAAATTTATCGAGAAACATAAGAAAACCTCGGGGGGCTGGAAGAAAAAGATCTGCTTTGGGCAAGTGATTAATCCCCGAACAAATCACGCCTTCGCGGCATAATTATCCGCCCGCCGTGCTTAATAAAAACTGAACAGCCAATGGCCACTTGTTAGGTATCAATTGTGGTCTGGTATCGAAAACAAAATTGCGTTTATTCTGTTTGCGGCGAAAATGTCGTTTCAGCCTTAAGCGACAGCCCGTCTTTTTCGCTTAGCCAGATGATAAAATCGTCTTAGCGAAATCAGAAATAATGCTGCTGCAAGATAGAGTAATGGCTCTAACGCCCAAGTTTTCTTGATCATCACATAATGAACAGCACCTAAGACAACGGCTGGATATACGATCCAATGCAATTTATTCCAGCCCGCTGCACCCAATTTTCGAATGGAAAAATTGTTGGATGTTAAGGCGAGCGGCAACAACAATAAGAACGCTGAAACGCCGATAGTGATATAGGGGCGTTTTATGATATCGGTGATGATCTCACCCCAATCAAATTGCATATCAAGCACAATATAAACGGTGAAATGCGCGACCACGTAGAAAAAGCCAACCAGCCCCAAAGCTCTGCGATATTTGACAAGATTGATCTTCGCAAAACGCATCAATGGTGTGATCGCAAGTCCAGCGATTAGAAATTGCAGCGCATATTCGCCCAAACCATTTTCGAGCGCTTTGACCGGATCAGGGCCGAGCTGATTTTGAACAGCTAAGTAAAAAAGCCAAACACCTGGTGCAATGCCCAAGGGATAGATCAGCCAACTTGGCACAAATGTCCATGCTTTATGCTGCGCCATTTGACTTTAATAAAACTTTGCTAAATCCATGCCTTCATAAAGTGAAGCCACTTCATCAGCATATCCGTTGAACATTTCAGTTTCGCGTTTTTTGGCAAAGATCCCAGAACCAACAATACGTTCAGCTTTTTGGCTCCAACGCGGGTGATCAACCGTTGGATTTACGTTTGAATAAAAACCATATTCATTTGGCGCAAGCTTATTCCATGTTGTTGGTGGCTCATTTTCGGTAAAGCTCATTCGGACAATCGACTTGATGCTTTTAAAGCCATATTTCCACGGCACAACCAATCGCACAGGTGCACCATTTTGGTTTGGCATCGGTTCGCCATAAATTCCAACCGCTAAAATTGTCAAAGGATGCATGGCTTCATCCATGCGCAAACCTTCAACATATGGCCAATCTAGACCACCAAGACCGCGCTGACCGCTCATTTCTTCCGGGCGTACTAAAGTTTCAAATGAAACGTATTTTGCACTTCCCTGCGGCTCATAAGCATTGATCACGTCGCGCAGCGGAATACCAACCCACGGAATGACCATTGACCAAGCTTCCACACAGCGCAGACGATAGATGCGCTCTTCCATGTCAAATTTTGACATAAGATCTTCAATATCAATCTCGCCCGGCTTGTTCGTCAAACCATCGATTTTAATGTTCCATGGTTTGGTGGTGAGTGAACCTGCATTTGCTGCTGGATCACCTTTGCCCGTGCCAAATTCATAAAAATTGTTGTAGCTCTTGATATCCTCAATCGGATTTGGCTCATCCGTTATTGAATATTTGCTCTTTGAAAATTCAAGCGATGGGGTCATCGCATGCGATGAGTTGATAGCCAAACCACCTGATAAAGCGGTTGCAGATGCAATCCCGGCAGCTTTCATAAAACTACGACGATTAAGAAAGGTTTCTTTAGGCGTGATTTCAGATGGAAGTGGTTTTGGATATTTGTATACGGTCATGTGCATGTTCCTCAGCTTAATTAGTTCTAATCTGAATAAACGAGAGACCACAAGACAAGATGCATACAAGTACAATCAAATTTCGGTGAAGTCCCGTGTTGAAACGAAACCAACAACTAATTATCGACAATCCACACCACCTGATAACTAAGTCACTAGATTTAAGGTAAATAAGTTTGATTGTTAGAAGTACTTATGGAAGTATGCGCAAAAATCAGGCAATAATTGTCTGCAATAATGACTGATTCGAAGATGAGGCGAAACGCATAGCTTATTCTAGGCAGTTTAATGCTAATGGGATGATTGGGAGGGTCTTCCATTTATGAACCCAACAATTGCGCCAGATATCCTGAAAACTCAGTTTGGCACCGCCCTCCTGATTGTCGTGTTGTGCATCGCTTATACGGTGTTCAGTTGGCTAGGATATTTCCTCGTTATGCCGCCGGGTATTGTATCGGTTATGTGGCCATCGGCGGGTATTGCACTTGCGTTTGTCTATGTTTTTGGCGTTAGAATTGCAGCTGGGGTGTTTTTAGGTTCATTTTTAACCCATGCACTTCGCTATGG
>JAHDEP010000145.1:3752-7580 GCA_020628775.1 Rhizobiaceae bacterium
GGTCTCTCTTGGTTGCCAAAAATAGAACAGGCGGATCGAGAGGTATTTACCCAATCCATCCGTGACGAAGGCTACCCAGATTTTGAGATTGTTGCGCGTAACAGCGAAGGCCGATTGGAACCTTCGTCAGAACGAGAGGTCTATTTCCCCCTCGCCTATACAGAACCATATGCTTTGAACAAATCTGCCCATGGGTTTGATGTGTACGGTCAGGATGGCATTTCTGGAGATGTGAGACGGGGAATTCTTGACCTTGCAAAAACCATTAACAAACCACGCGCAACCAGCCGGTTTTCAATTGTTCAAAAACAAGATGAGTATGGATTTATCATCTATTCACCTGTCTATAAACGCGCAGAAACAAACGAACTCATTCACGAGGGATATATAAACGGGATCTTTGTTTACCCCGATCTAGTGAAAAGTGTAGAAGAAAAACTGGCTGAAGCGGACTCCAATTTTTACCTCTCAGAATTGCGTGGCAATAAACCTCCGCTGGTCCTTTATGATTCAAGAACCAGCGACAAAAAAGAAGGTCCGATTGAAAGTTATGACCTTACAAAGGTCAACTATACTAGCCATGTCGTGAAAGTAGCGGGCCAAATGTGGCAAATGGTTTTCACCAAAAATGGTCAGCTGATCACGGGTGATTATCTCAGATCACTGTGGATTTTTGCTATTGGCGGCACGATTTTCACGCTGCTCTTGTTCATTATTTTGACGATGATCTCAGCGCGCAATGATTCCGTTGAAAAGCTCGTCTCATTGCGCACGGAAGAGCTTAACCGCGCCAATGAGGAACTCGAAGAATTTGCCTATCGGACATCCCATGATCTGCGCTCGCCCATTGTATCATCAGTTCAGTTGCTCAATTTGGCAGACGATGCGATCAAAGATAATGAACCCGAGTTTGCCTCAAAAAGTATCGCGCATGCAAGACAATCGCTTGGCAAGCTTGAGACACTAATATCCGACATTCTAACACTTACGGAAATTGGAAGCCAAAACGAAAATGAAGCAATATTGGATATTTCAAAAGCCGTTGATGAAGCACTTGCTAAGCTGGATCATGCTGATGGCTTTGATCGCCTTGAAGTCATTAAAGAAATAGCGCTCGAAGGAGACGTTATTATCAAACCATCACGGTTTAAATTGATCCTTGAAAATCTGATTTCTAATGCGACGAAGTATCAGGATCCGAAAAAAGACGAGCCGTTTTTAAAAATTAGCTGCTTCCGCACCGGTGGTGATCTGCACCTGCATGTATCTGATAATGGACTTGGTATTGATCCTAAATATCAAAAACAGATGTTTGAAATGTTTAAAAGGTTCCATCCAAAAGTTGCTGTTGGCAGTGGATTAGGGCTATATTTAATGCGTAAAAGCGCGCATATTCTTGGCGGCGATATTGAGTATGTTCCACTTGAAAATGGTTCACTATTTAAGCTGATTGTGCCGGTTAGAATTGCAAATAAAGGGAATTTAAAATGACATTAGCTACAGTCATGATCGTTGATGACAGCGAAGCTGATCACTTCATTTGTAATCACACATTGAAGAAATATAATTCCGATATTAATATCATCGCTGCTTATGACGGACAGGAAGCACTTGATATTCTTGCAGAAACCGAAGTGCATCCTCAAGTTATCTTCCTCGACATCAATATGCCGCGTATGAATGGCCACGAGTTTTTGGAAAAGTATTCTGAGATCTACGGTGATAAACGATGCTCAGTGGTTGTGATGCTCACCTCCTCTGATCAAGAAAACGACAAGCAACAATCTATGGCTTATAAATCGGTTGTCGACTACTTCACAAAGCCGCTTTCTGTCCAAGCGATCGATACGCTTTGCGACGAAAATAAAAATATTTGTAAATAGAAACACCCATTATTTATGAGCGAGATGTCAGACAAAGAAAAACTTCAAAAACTTGAGAAAGAGTTTGAGGAATTTTTATACATCATCTCGCACGATTTTGCCGCTCCGTTGCGTCATATCAATGGCTTTGTTTCAATAATCGAGCAAGATAAAAACAATCAACTCGATGACCAGACATCATTATATTTGAAAAACATCTCAAAGAGCAGCGAGCACTTAGATGCAATGCTGCAAGGGCTGTTAAAATTATCGCGGATCAACACGCGACCAGGTGAAAAAACTCAAACATCACTAAGTGATATTTTCCAAGCTGCTTGGTACCGAGATTTAAGACAATTAATCCCCGATGATGCGATATTGAATATCACTCAGATGCCTGAATATTTTGGTGATGAAGACCAATTACAGCAAGCATTTTACGCCATTCTGCTCAATTGCATTCAGTATCGTAATCCAACGGGTGGGCTTGAGATAAACATAACGCACCAAATAGATGGCGATATGCATGTCATAGCCGTTGAAGACAATGGTATTGGCATTCACCCCAAAATGACTGAGCGAGTGTTAAAGCCGTTCACCCGAGCAGTGTCAGCATCTGATTATCCTGGCCTTGGCATAGGGCTTGCGATTGCTAAAAAAGTTATTGAGCATCACGACGGCAGCATTGGAATTGAGATCGGAGAGAACGGCGGAACTTGCGTGACAATACGCCTGCCAAAAGTGGCTGATAACGAAAAGTCGCCTGAGGCGGTTCAACCTCTTGATTAAAAGCGCAGATCAGCCTATCTGAAGGCAAACAATCCCGGATCAGTGACATCAAAATGGCAGATAACAAATCCCTCCGCGCCAAGCTTTATGACTTTACCGAAAGTGAGTTATTTGGACGCTCAATTCTCGTCTTGATCGTTATCAATGCCATTATTTTGGGTATGGAAACCAGCGATGCGATCATGGGTGCAATCGGGCCGATCTTGCTTATGTTGGATCGGCTAATCCTTGCTGTTTTTGTTATTGAAGTGGTGTTGCGTTTAATTGCCGATTTTAAAGGTTTTTGGCGCAATCCATGGCGCATCTTTGACTTCGTGATCGTCACCATCTCGCTCATTCCAGCGACCGGTGCACTATCGGCCATGCGGGCGTTTCGCATATTGCGGGTCTTGCGTCTCGTCAGCCAGGTTAGAGCCATGCGCCGCGTGGTCACCGGGCTTTTATCAGCGCTGCCGGGTATGGGCTCTATCGTACTTTTGCTGGGGCTGATCTTTTATGTCTACGCAGTGATTTCGACAAAGATCTTCAAAGACGCATTCCCGGAATGGTTCGGCTCGATCGGCGAGAGCTCTTACACATTGTTCCAGATCATGACGCTTGAAAGCTGGTCCATGGGTATTGTGCGCCCTGTTATGGAAGAATTCCCACTCTCCTGGATGCTCTTTGTGCCATTTATCATCATGACAGCCTTTACTGTGTTGAACTTGTTCATCGGTGTGATCGTTGACGCTATGCAACAAGAGCATGAAGCTGAGGCGCGCGCTGAGCGTGAAACCATGATGAGTGAAAACGAGCAGATGCTAATTGAAATTCGTGCCATGCGCAAAGAACTTCAAGAGATCAAAGCCAGCTTGAAATAATCATCACGTTTTATTTCCAATTTGTTGCATTGTAAATTTGTTGCGATGTTGCGAGGCTTTGCGGTAACATCATGATGCGTATGAGATTCGTTTCGATCTCAGTTTTAATGATGTTGCGCATGTTGTTTGGTGGTGCAAAACCTTGCAGGGTTAGTCTTTGGATCATCGATAAATATGCGTATTGTAAAGGAAAATACCATGCCAATGGATGCAGGCGAAATTGAAAAATTGATCAAACAGGCTTTGCCTGATGCAGCTGTGACCATTCGCGATCTTGCTGGTGATGGGGATCACTATGCAGCAGAAGTCGTGTCGGA
>JAHDEP010000146.1:0-5799 GCA_020628775.1 Rhizobiaceae bacterium
AAGCGATTGGGCGAGGGTGCCGCACGACAGGTGTTTTTCACGGGCAAGTTGTTTGATCCAGAATATGCGCAAAGGATTGGTCTAGTATCTTTTGTAACTGAAAACTTGGAAAGTGCAGTGGAACTCGAGATCAAATCGATCTTAAAAACCGCTCCGCAAGCTTCCGCGCGGGCCAAAGCACTGTGCTTGAAGTTAAGTGGTGGTATCTCGCGCGAAGATATCAATCATTCCATTGAGGCACTGGCGGATGCGTGGGAAAGCGATGAGGCGCAACATGGTATTCAAGCGTTCTTTAATCAGACCAAACCTGATTGGGTGAAATAAAGTTACTGTGCAGCCAAAGCGTTGTTGAAAAATTCAATGGCGCGATCCTCACTGCCAAAGCGCCAAAATCCGCCATGCCCCAAGCCTTCGATGATGACAAATTCAGTGCCCTCGGGTGCTTTTGCATAGAGCCTTTGACCATATTCTAATGGCACGGTGTCATCGCTATCACCATGCATGATCAAAATTGGTGCGGTCACCTTTTGGATATGCTCGTCTGATTGGAAGTTATGTTTGATCAAAGATAAAACCGGCACCCATGGATAGCGATCTGCAGCAACCGCCGCGACTGAATTAAACGGTGCTTCAAGCACCATCGCAAAGACATCTCGTTGCGTTGCTAAATAAGTCGCAACCCCAGTCCCAAGCGAATGCCCATAAAGCGCGATTGGTTGATCTCGTTGAACTTTGATAAAATCATAGGCAGCAATCGCATCAATGAATAAGCCTTTTTCACTTGGTTTTCCTGTACTGCCGGGATAACCGCGATATCCGGCTAAAAGCACACCAAACCCATCTTTCATCAAGCGTTCACCACGACGTTTTTGGCGCACTGCAGAACTTGCATTGCCATGGAAAACAATAATGGTTGTTTCTCCGTCTTCGGAAGGATGATGAAGGCCAAAGATAGTTTCGCCATCGGGCGTTTTGATCAGAACTTTTTCAAAGTTTGCATCAGCAGCATTTTCCGTGTCCGATGCTCGAACCGGGAAGATCAATTTGTCCTGTGAGAAATATAAATAGCCCACCGCGCCAAGATAAGCGGTAAGGGAGGCGACAACGATGAAGGTGAGAAGCTTTTTGATAATCGACACGCGCAATTTATACCTTTGGTTCAAAAGGGTAGGAAAAGCATATATTCCCGCCCTTATAACTAATTGTAATTTATACGCTCATTAAAAACGAGTGGTTCAGCTCAAATCAGAAATCGCAGAGCGGATGTTTTCAATGATATAATCCTGCGTGTCTTCGGACAAGTATGGATGCATTGGAAGCGATAATACATCCAAAGATAATGCATCTGTTACAGGCAGCACACCACCTGAAGCATGGCCCGCAATGAGGTTTTTGCTGTAGGCATCCTGGTTATGCAGCGGCTTGGCATAATAAACCGCGGTCGGAATACCTTTGTCTTTTAGTTTTGCCTGCAATGCATCGCGGTCAAAACCTTGGGGAAGACGCGTTGTATATTGCGCCCAAACAGACTGGCAGCCTTCTGGAACATATGGGCAAGTGACAAGGTCATTAAGACCAGATGTGTAACGATCAGCTACTTTTTGGCGTTCGGTGATTTCGCCGTCAAAAATCTTGAGTTTTTCAAGCAAAACAGCAGCTTGCATTGTATCAAGGCGACCTGTCATGCCAATGCGTACATTGTCATATTGGCTCGTGCCTTTGCCGTGAAATAGAATTGAACGCAAATCTTCAGCTAGTTCATCATCATCGGTAAACATCGCGCCGCCATCACCATATGCGCCCAAAGGTTTTGCCGGGAAGAAACTTGTTGCCGTTGCAATACCTTGAGTTCCGATAGGAGCATTGTGATAGCGCGCACCAAAGCTTTGTGCCGCATCAGATAAAAGCCACATATCGTTCTCTTCGGCAATTTTTAGGATCGATAGATAATCAGCCGGCAAACCGAACAGATCAACAACGATAATACCTGCAAGGTCTTCACCGTTTGATTTGGCAGTTTCTACAGCTGCTTTCAGCGCATTTGGATCCATGTTGAATGTATTTGGCTCAACATCAACAAAGCAAACTTTAGCGCCAAGCCATGCAACAACCTCAGCCGTTGCAACAAACGTAAAAGACGGACAGAAAATAACCTGACCAGCGCGTACGTTTTTAGCCATTAAAACCATGGCTAAAGCATCGGTCCCTGATGAGCATCCGATGGAGTGTTTCGCGCCACAGAATTTTGATAATTCGGCTTCAAGTTCAGCAACTTCAGGACCCATAACATATCGACCGTGATCTAAAACGCGTGCCATCGCTTTATCAACATCAGCGCGGATGCGTTTCTGCTGGCTAGCTAGATCAACAAAGGGGATATTTGGGATGTCAGTCATGTTGTTACTCATATGAACAAGAAGTGCCGTTTTTTATGGCTTCGTTACGCTGAGTTTCCCTTATCGTCTAGGGCTTTGTGACAATTATTTGAAATTGAAGTTAATTTGACGCACACAATAGGTATCTCATGGTGATATTTCGTGAGAATTACTGGTTTAACTCATTAATTCGGGTGATTTTATGAAATAACCGAGCGATCTTCGCTCCGCCGCCAATTCGCACCATCGGAAAAAGCTATGCATGAACCTTGTGTAGAATCATAAACGTAGATCATGCGCCCAGGTGTTGAAGCATCAGGTAATGAAACCATCGAATACGCGCCGAGTTGAACCGGCATATAAGCGGTAATCACACCATCTTCTAAGCTAAGGATATCCAAATCATTGGCAGAAAATAGTATTTTGCCATTGCCAAGTTGGCTGATGATCATATTACCATTGTTTGCCGTCGAAATAAGATCGGTTGTCGATGCAGAAACGGTTACTTCCAACGCGGCAGAAGATGCGCTGTCTTCAATTTTCATCTCACCGGCAATCGTAAGCGCAGCGCTTGGTGTAATGTCACCAATAGCAATATTCCCACTCGCAGCATCCGCAACTAGCGCTGTGTTAAAATTTGCACCATCCGCACTTGTTTTAATGCGAAATTGATCGTCTCCTGCAAGACCAAATTCTGCCCGTCCTGAATAACCTGTTTGAAACAAAAGACTAGCAGTATCAGAGGCTTGCGCTTTATTAATTTTAAGCTGATGCCCGTTGCCGGAATTATTAAAAAGGCTTGCTTCAGATGATAGCGCAAACCGATTTGTCGTATCTGCAGAGGCGTTCACACCGAGTGTGAGAAATTCTGCATAGCTGTTCGAATTTGTCAGATCTTGCCAGTCCGTTCCATCAAAATACTGATATGTATCCTCATCTAGGATATATGCTAGCCAACCGATTTGCGGGGTGTAAAACTGAAATACTCCGTCCTGAAAGGCCGCAAGATTACCCGTTTGGTTTTCAAAACTGCCTGTCGGGCTTGATGCAACGATATAGCGATCACCGGACGCTGCATCGCTTGGACCTTCAGTGAAAGATTTGCTGATCACACTTAACTGCACAATTGCATCTAATGCCAGTAAAGCTTCGTTGTGAGTGACATGTTTTTGTGCCTGTGAAGGGAGAATAAATGGTAGCGCCAAATTGTCCGAATTGGTCAAAGTAAAATCCCTCATTATCATATTAAATCTCGCCCATTTCTTTTGCTGCTTAGGCGGAACACTAAGATAATCGTAAATTTAAGGTGGGGGATAAACTTCACATAATCATCTGAAGTGTTGTTGATTATAAATCAATAAAAACAATAATTTAATCTTGTGTTGTCACGGATATACTTATTATTTTTCGTTTATTCTTCACCTCCAATTTTTTCATGTTATGGCTCTTTTGTAACAGGGCTTATAATAAGTTCTTTAAAAGCCTGTTTTTTAGGCAGAAAGATTTTACACTAAGACGTTAGCTGGTTAGGTTAACCAATTCGCGCGTCGTTGGCGTGGGTGAGGGAGAAAAATGTTGCATTGCAACATAAAACCTGTGTAACTGTTATTTAATTACGCGGAAACAAGCGTTGGAATTGTGGTTTAAACAGGTGACGTGGTCATTTGCGGGGTCGTGCAAGGAGGGCGGATCCGGTGTCAATGTGGATTAATCAGCTGGGCGAGTGCCAAAAGGCAGCCTCAGATGCGGATCACTATGGTGATTTGCATTTGGGATATGCTGGTGCGCGATTATTCGCTTTGTCCTGTTTTGATATCCCAGTTCAGCCAGGATTTATTATCCGTGCAGAAACCTGCAATTACTACCACGAACATGGCGAATTACCGAAAGAGTTTGAAGCCGAGTTGGAAAACGCGCTCAAAGCTTTGCAAGCAAAATATTGCGAAACCAATGTCGGCAAAAAACTACCGCTTTTTCTCACTGCACGCGCGACATCTAAATCACGTGTCGCTGGCGTTGTAAGCCCGATATATCATCTTGGTATGAACGCTGAAAACACGCGAAAAATTGCTTCGCTGATGAAACCCAGCACACGTGCGGATCGTGAAGCATCAAGTGATCAGAAAGCTGGCCAGCAGCTTATGCGTTTCTTGTATCAGTTTACCGAAAATGCACTTAACATCACACCAGATATCCTAGAAGATATTTTTGATGAGAAGCGTTCAGAGCGCGGATATGAAAGCGACAATGATTTTTCAATGGAAGAAGTCATTGCCATTTCAGATTTATACAAAACACAGCTCAAATCTGAGTTAGATTTCGAGTTGCCGGATGACTTGTTCGGTCAATTGCGCCTTGCTGTCGTTAATGCGATTAAAAGCTGGATGTCGCGACGCGCTGTAATGCAGCGTCAGATCCATGAAATTCCTGACGATGAGGGACTGGCCGTTATCATCCGCGCCGCAGCATTTGCAGATTTCGATGATATGAGTGGCCAAGCTTATCTTGATACACGCAACAGGACGACCGGGGAAAACAAAATCCAAGGTGGATTGGGCTGGAACCTTGTGGGCGAACAAAGCGCGAGAACCTCAAGATTTTCCACGACATTGGCAGATCAAGCTGATGAAGGTGAGGAAAAACTCATCGAAGTCGCGCCTGAATTACATGAGCGCCTAAGAGAGATTGGCAAGAAAGCAGAACGTTTTTATGGTCGCTGCCAACGTTTGGGTTTCATCATTCAATCTGGTGAACCTTGGGTGGGTGATAGCGTTGATTTGCAACTCACCGCAGCTGCAGAACTTAAAACCAATGTTGATTTCGTCAATGAAGGCATCTTAACCAAAGAGCAGGCGCTCTGCCGAATTGATCCTTTGTCTTTAGAGCAGATCATGCACCCTTCTATTCGTCAGGAAACTGAACGCGAGGTGATCGCATCAGGAGTTCCTGCATCTCCGGGTGCAGCGTCAGGTGAAATTGTATTTTCTTCCGAAGATGCGATTGATGCCGCGCGTGAGGGGCGCAAAACTATTCTTGTACGGGTTGAAACCAGCCCTGAAGATGTGCACGGCATGCAGCGAACTGAAGGTGTTCTCACCATTCGTGGGGGCATGACCAGTCATGCAGCGGTGATTGCACGCGGAATGGGTCGGCCATGTGTGTGTGGCGCGGGCAATATGCGTATTGATCTTGCCAATGAGACATTGTTTGCTTCAGGCCAATTTCTCAAAAAAGGCGATATTATCACGCTGGATGGTGCTAAAGGTGAGGTTCTCTTGGGTGATGTTGCAATGGAAGAAGCAACATTATCTGATGAATTTCAACAGCTTATGTCATGGGCAGATGAAGCGCGCCGTATGGAAGTGCGGACTAATGCTGAAATGCCAAGCGAAACCTTAGCTGCCCGCCAATTTGGTGCAGAAGG
>JAHDEP010000146.1:5899-7547 GCA_020628775.1 Rhizobiaceae bacterium
GCTGATTCAGCCGACTTCTTCTCGTTCGGCACCAATGATATGACACAAATGATGTATGGCATCTCTCGCGATGACGCCTCTCCGTTTTTGAAAACATATCGCCAAAAAACCATTATTGATGAAGATCCATTTGTGACGCTCGATATTGAGGGCGTTGGTGAACTTGTTAAAATGGCTGCAAAGCTTGGCCGCGAAAACCATCCAGATTTAAAGCTGGGTGTTTGCGGTGAACATGGTGGTGATCCGGTTTCGGTTAAGTTTTTTGATCGGATTGGGCTTGATTATGTGTCTTGCTCACCGTTCCGGGTGCCCATTGCTAAGCTCGCTGCTGCACAAGCAAGCATCGAAGCGCAAACGCATACAAAGGCTGAGTAAGCAAGATGCCTGTTGTATACCGCCGTCCATCTTCAGTCTCTGCCGTTTGGTCGCGTAAAATCGGTTATTTTGTGATCATACTGCTGTTAACGGCATGGATTGGCCATCGCTTTTTTGGATTTGAAACATCAAATGCCATTGCCGTGGGACTTTTAGCCAGCGCGATCGCTGCAACGGGTCTTGGTTTGGCAATCATTGGATTTTCGATGCTTTGGCTAATAGGAGCAAGAGGCGGACGCGCATCCTTTGTGGGTTTATGTCTCAACCTTGTGGCGCTGCTGCCCTTTGGATTGAGCCTTTACCGCTATGTCACACTACCTGAGCAGTTTGATGTCGTAACATCGGATGATATCGCGGTGGATTGGCTTCGTAATCCGGTTAGACCAAGATCATGGCTTTCGAATGAGAGTTCTGGCGAGATCATGCTGAATTTAAACAATTCGCGTATTTATGGGCAGCTCACAGAACGTCGCTATGAAGGTGCGATTGATCGTGTGTATCGTGCAGTTCGAGCCGTCGCATCTGAAGAGAAGCTCAAAGTCATAGCGCGCGAGGGTGATGACTTCTTATCTCCCGATGAACCGCAGGTGGATGAAGCACAAGCAAATGAGACCACCGCCATCCCAGTACCAGCGCCCACACCGCGTGATCGCATCAATGCACCTGTGCAGGGTGAGCTCTTAGATGGTGACAATGCATTTGAAAGCTCAACGATACGGCTGCAATTTGCCAAAAACTCAATTATTCTTGGCGTTGAGCATGACATATTGATCTTGCTAACAGAGGATGAAACCGCAACCTTTGTGAATATGCGTGCGGCAACCAAACAGGGCCCTCATGATCTTGGGCTCAATGCAGAGCTGATCAATAGCTTTTTAAGCAAAGTCGACAATCGATTATTGGGTATTGTCGGCGCGGGATAAGTCTATTTTAGCCGGTAAATACTGTCGAGCTGCGCTGGGCCATCGGTCTCCACCACGCCTTGTTCCAAAAGATCTTCTAAATGCGCCAAAACAGAAAGCCCGGCAGCGCGGCGTAAATTATCCGCCAAACCCAAATAAATCTGCCCAACAATCTCCTCAATGGTCAATTGATTATGCCGCGTTAGGCTTTTTACAATCGAGCTCTCTCTGAATAAGCGATGTTCTTTGAGCTTTTGCAAAAAGACTGGCGGATCAATCACTTCGCCACCATGACCAGGAAATATTTCTGAATGATTGCGCTCAATAAGGTGATCCAGCGATGTCATAAAATCCCGCATCGAGCCATCAGG
>JAHDEP010000431.1 GCA_020628775.1 Rhizobiaceae bacterium
GCCAGATTGCTAGTTCCGTCCCACCATCACTAGCTCACTGACTTTCCGATGATCATTGCCTCTGAATTTCGCATTCAAATCTATTTGTTGCCGTTTCGGGGCAAGACATTCCCTGAGGTTTGATTGCAACCTACCTTTTTTCATGGGAATGCCTGGCCCCTACGAACAATCTGCGCGTAGGGGTTAGGCATTCGCTTGCTCCAACTTGAAATTGAAGACTATTTTCAGCGAATGTCTCACCTCGGCAGAATTAAAAATCAATCCCCAACATCTCAAGCGGATCAATGATGCTACGCGGCCAGCGTAGGCTCATCACATCTTCCATTGAAATCAAGAAGATAAAGACAAGCACGGCCGAAAGTAGCGCCCAATACCACTTCATCTTGCCCGGAATCAGCAAAAACAAGAAGACAAATAGCGCACTGGCAGAAACCATCCCAATGAGATAGATGGCGCCGTAATAGGCCAACAGCCACACGATATAGGGGAATATCCCGCTAAATTTAGCTCTGATTGAATCAGAAAAAGATTCCGCGTTTTCAGGATCCCGTTGCGAGATCAGGTACAGCACAAGCTCGACACTGGTGATCACCAATGCGGTTGCCGCTACAAACCACGGGAACGTTTGTGCATTGGTTGGAAACTCAAGTGAGCCGTATAGGGCATATCCAAACACCCCGGCAACAACCAGCAAAAAGAGAACCTGTTCAATTACGTTATTATTCTGTTTCATTCGCTTGTTCCCCCCGCAATTCTGCTTGTAGATCGGCCGCTTGTTGGGCCGTGCTTTGGTTCACTCTAAAGCTGGCGTAGGTTAGGCCGATGGTGATGAGCGCGATGATAATTACGCCGGGACGTGTGAGCCATTCCCACTGGTAGCGGGCGGTTGAAAGCCACAAATACCGTTCAACACCTTCTGACAGAACAAAGCCGATCAATAGCGGTGGAAGTGGATATTTAAGCCTGCGCATCACCCATCCCAATAAACCGATGAGTAAGAACGCGAGCAAGTCACCCCAGTGGCGGGTTGATTGATAGGCACCGGTGAGCATGATGACAAGTACAAACGGTGCCAAACGTGCGGCCGGGATGGTGGCTAAGCGTGCCACAACGCCGGTCAGTCCCAAACAGGCCAAGGTGCCAAACACATTGGCAATCGCCAGCGTCATGATGATCAAAACGGTGATGTTAAGATCGCCGGTTTCTTTCAACATGCGGGGGCC
>JAHDEP010000147.1 GCA_020628775.1 Rhizobiaceae bacterium
CAACGATCTCTTACATTGCACTTGTTTACATTGTGCATTTGGAAGCTGTGAAATCTAACATGCCTACACTTGGCAACCGTGTTGTTTCACTGGGTCGCACAATTGGCGGTATGGCATTGTTCTTCGCAGGATTTGCGGGTCTTTGTTATGGGGTTCAATATCCGGTTAAATGGATAACCTCGCTCTTCCCTGAAGGGTCAGGTGGAATTCTAGCTGTTCTTGTTTTCCTTGCTTATGTTGTTTTACTTAAGTTTGCAGCACAAGTGCCTGATCTTGAGCCTGATGATCCAAATGCAAAAGATGTTGAACTTCCGGTTATTGGTGAGATTTATAAAGCTGGTCTTTATTATCTGTTGCCAATCATCGTTCTTGTTTACTTCTTGATGATTGAGCAAAAATCACCGGGTCTGTCTGCATTCTGGGCAACAGCATTGCTCTTCGTGATCTTGCTAACTCAGCGTCCGCTAAAATCAATTTTCCGTGGTGAAAATGAAACAGTAAATGCCTTTAAAGATGGTGTTGCTGATCTAATCCAAGGTTTGATTGACGGCGCTCGTAATATGATCGGTATTGGTCTTGCAACAGCAACTGCTGGGGTGATCGTTGGTACGGTTACTTTGACAGGTGTTGGGCAAGTTATGGCTGATCTGGTTGAGTTCCTATCAGGTGGTAATTTGATCTTGATGCTGGTTCTTGTTGGATTGCTAAGTCTTATTCTTGGTATGGGCTTGCCAACAACTGCGAACTACATTGTGGTTTCATCTCTGATGGCAGGTGTTGTGGTTGAATTAGGTGCACAATCGGGTCTGATTGTGCCGTTGATCGCAGTTCATTTGTTTGTGTTCTATTTCGGTATTATGGCCGATGTGACGCCTCCGGTGGGCTTAGCAAGTTTTGCAGCTGCTGCGGTGTCAGGTGGTGATGCGATTAAGACAGGTTTTGCGGCGTTCTTCTATTCACTAAGAACAGTAGCACTACCGTTTGTCTTTATCTTCAACACAGATCTGTTGTTGATCGATGTAACACTCACCCAAGGCATATTGGTGTTCATAGTCGCTTCGATAGCCATATTGGTGTTCACCGCAGGCACTATGGGTTGGTTTGTCACGAAAAGTCGCATCTATGAAAGTGTTGCACTGATCTTGATCGCGTTTGTTCTATTTAGACCAGACTTTGTGATGGACAGGTTGCAGCCTCCATTCTCCTCAATTGCACCAGCTGAGTTCACTACTGCGCTTGGTAATGCAAGTGCGGGTGATGAGCTTCGTGTGGTCGTTTCAGGCCCTGATTTTGATACTGGAAACAACAAAGATACAACGCTCGTGGTCGCGATCGATGGGGAAGGCAGCGGGGAAGAACGCCTTCAAGCAACAGGTTTGTTGCTTATCCCTGAGGGTGATGTTGTGAAAATGGATGAGCCGTCATTTAGCTCACCATATGCACAAACACTTGGTAGCTTTGATTTCTATCTTGATGAGCCTGTTGTGATTAAAAGCATTCAGGCACCATCTGAGCAATCACCTAAGGAGCTGGTCTTCATACCTGCACTGCTACTCTTGTTCCTCATTGGTTGGATCCAGAGCAGACGTCGCAAGTCTGAGCCTGAAACATCAAATGAAAACGCGGGAGAAGTCGCATGAGTAAGTCAGTACTATGTGCCGTTGATATCAGTCATCCTGGTGAAGATACAAATGTTCTTCAACAGGCAGCGAAACTAGCTGCAATGGATGATGCGCAGCTTGATGTCATAACCGTTGTTCCAGACTATGGTACAAGCCTTGTGAGTGGTTTCTTCAGTGAAGAGCACCATGATCAGATGATGCAAGAAGCTTCAAAGCAACTCAATGCACAGGTGACAAGTGCATTGGGTGCTGATGTAAACGCCAAAGTGCGTCATATCATTGCTTTCGGTAAAACTTATGAGCAAGTGCTCAATGCCGCGAGTAAAGCTCAATCTGATCTCATTGTTGTGGGCGCACACAAACCAGATTTTGCAGATTATCTACTGGGGCCAAATGCTGCACGCATCGTTCGGCACTCCAAATGCTCGGTGCATGTGGTTAGATAATTCAGAACTTGATTGTTAAAGAGATAAATTGGCGGCTTCGGTCGCCAATTTTTTTGTCATTCACTCGCTTGTTTTTTCTCTCGGAACCAAATGATTAGCCCTGCAATGATGATGATCACCGCGCCTAACAACGTCCAGCGATCCGGAATCTCATCGAATATGAAGAAGCTCCAGACGGTAAGATAGATCACAAATGAATATCCAAATGGCATGATCAAATTGGGTGGAGCATAGGCCATTGCATTGGTCATGAATTGATGGCCAGCCCAGGCAAAAAAGCCAAGACTTAGCAATACGACCCATTGAAACTCAGTTGTTGGAGATTGCCATTCGATGATGGCAAAAGGAATGAGAGCAACAGTCCCGACTAACCCTGCCCAGAACTGCATTGTGTCAGCTGAAACTACACCTGTGAGCTGTCGAGTGAATATTGAATAAAGCGCGAAAGAAAATGCGCCAGCTAATGAGACAAATGCTGCCCAGTGAAAATCATCGTCAAATGGCCGGATTGCGATCAAGATGCCAATGAAACCAAGACCAATGGCCATCCATCGAAATTTACCCACCGGCTCTTTCAAAATAGGCCAGGATAATGCGCAAATGATAATTGGTGCTGAGAACAATATGGTCGCTGTGAGCGATAGTGAGAGATACTGAATGGCAATGAAATTGGCGACAGTCGCTAGCATTAAGCATGCGCCACGGATGATGACGAGCATTAGCTTTTCACAACGAAATACGCTCCAATCAAAGCCGTTTTTACCGAATATACCGACTGAAATCACAAAGTGCACGAAGTATCGCATAAATGCTAGTTGCAGTGCGGATAAGCCAATCACGCCCAGCCATTTTGATCCTGTATCTACGAAGGAAAAGAAAAAGTTGGCAACCAGTATTAGAACAATGCCAAGCAGCGGCCCGCTTGCGGGAAGGCGAAAAGGGCGCGTGCTCATGGCTAAACAGCTTTTACATGTTGCTCTAAAGAACTAAGAGGCTCGACAGATTGGTTTATAAGATCAATTAAGCGCATTGCTTGAATGCCGTCCCAGCCATCGCATTTCGCCTTGGTTTCGGTTTTACGAATTAAGTTTGTAAAATGCGTGAGCTGTTCATAAAGCGGTTCAACGCCAGTGACATCTTCCTGAGTAGATTTGAGCGGTCGTGACCAATCTCCAGTTTGGTCTTCTTTATCGGTCCAAACATTCATCTGCGGGAATTCAAGCGCGCCTTGTGCACAGCCTATGCGCCATGAAGATATGCCGGTTCCGGCGATATTTGGATTTTCACTACACGCACCTTCAAAACTCCAAGGGGTGAGGGCGGCGTCACTTAGGATGACACTGGCCATCAAGCCGCTTTCAAATCTGAGTAAAACTCCCGCTGTATCTTCAACCGCTTGTCCACGTTGGAAGTTTGACGTCATTGCTTGGATTTCAATAACCTTGCCAAAAATGTGCAAAAGCAAATCAGCCTCATGGATGAAGTTGATCAAAAGCGGACCGCCGTCTGACTTGGTTCGCCAGGCACCTTTTTCGAAGTAATCATCGGGTTTACGAACAGCCCATATGATCGAAGCCATAACCGGAATACCAAGTTCCTGCTGTTCGATAATCTCTTTAGTTCGGTCAACGAATGGATGGTAACGTCGATGATGGCCGATCAATAAAGGAACACCGAGTTTGTCGAATTCAGATGCTAGAAGTTCAGCGTTTTTAAGATTGTCAGCGATCGGTTTTTCAATCAGACACGGTATATTTTTATTCGCAAAAAACAAACCAGATTTTAGGTGATTAGCATTCGGTGTAGCGATGATTGCACCATCAACTTCATCCATTGCTATTTCACTAATATCATTGAGTTTTTTGCAGCCAAGCTCATCTGCGAGTTGGTTTGATTGGGGAGCAGGATCAACAATAGCTGCCAGCTCAGTCATCGTATGGCGTGCAACTAATTTGGCATGTCGCTCTCCGATTAACCCAGCACCGACGACAACTATTCTGGCAGGCTCATTGTTGTTCATGTTCATGCGCAATACGGACTGTTTGAGTCCCAGCGATGCTGTGGAATATGCTCAGATTGCGAAAGTTGTTTGCGTGTATCATTCCACATATTTTGCCAGGCCTGCCAATCTTTGAGTTCTTTATCTGGATTGCTTTTTGATCTTGCTACAAATTCAGGAAATTGGCTTCTGCCTGTCGGCTGTCCAGTTACGTTATAGCGAAGGTCAAACGACCAGCGGAAACCATCCGTCTTGTTGGTCAATGACGAATGCGGTGTTAGTGGATGAAAAATAACTGCGCCGCCAGCCTTTACCGGCACTGGGATGGCGTTTTCTTCTGGGATAAATTCATCGGCAATTCCCACTTGATTTTTGGTGCAATGCGGCAGCATTTTATCATAGTTGTTTGACGCTACCTGTAAGCACCCATTTTCAACTGTGGCATCTGTAATTGCCAGCCAAACCGTTACAAATTCTGTCTGATCTGCTTCAGGCATTGTCACGCCCATATCCTGGTGCCAGTCAGTTGCGATGATATGCGCACGGTTTTCCGCCTTTGGAACAGCGTTCTGCGGGGGTTTAATTCTTACATGTTGGATCGGATTGGATGTAATCTCTGGTCCAATTAGCTGTTCGACCATATCCAAAATGTTCTTATTGGTTGCCATTGAAAATACCGCCGGACCGATATGCATCGGCGTATCCATGGAAATGTCAGAATGTGGCAGGCTGATATCAAAAGGTTGATACCATTCAAGTCCACTTTGGATAGCAGCTTCAAGCTTTTCCCAAAAGCTCATATTCTCGGGTGATCTTTCAACTTTGTTATCACGCCACCAGCCTTCATAGAGCGTATCCATGAGGGCTGCATACTCTGCCCGAACGTCGGACAGAGTAGTTTCATCTAAAAGGTTCTCAACAACTAGAAAGCCATGTTGATTAAAGTCATCGACTTGTTGTTGTGTAATCATAATTTCCTCCCTGCTAGAGCAAGATTGTTACGATTGATGGCCAGATGAGCAGCACCATAAGCGCCAAGAGTTGAACGCCGATAAATGGCAGGAAGCCGCGGAAAATATCTGTAAGCGAAATATGTGATGGTGCTACAGATTTTAGATAGAACGCAGCCGGACCAAATGGTGGTGATAGGAAACTCACCTGCATATTCATACAGAATAACACACCAAACCAGATCGCGACCTGCGATGGTGTGAGCTGCCCGATAAAGCCAATTTCCTCAATTGGAAGCTTTTTCACAATTGGCAAGAATACCGGAATGATCAGAAGCACGATGCCCACCCAATCCATGAAGGCACCCATGAACAATAAGATTACCATCATAGTTAGGATAACCAACATTGTTGGCATTTCAGCACCCACGATCAATTGAGCGATATATGCCGGGCCACCTGCGAGCGTATAGGCACCCGCAAGAGCTGCGGCACCAACTGTCACCCAGATAATTGTTCCGGTTGAACGCAGAGTACGCATGAGACTAACCCAAACTAGATCAACAGATGCTTCGCCTCGGATTGCTGCGATTAAGAACACAGCTAGCGCACCCATACCGGCGGCTTCGGTGATGCCCGTGATGCCGCCATAGATGGAGCCAAGAACAATCCCGATGACCATAAGAGGAGGGACCAAGCCCTTACCTTTTTCCCAGCCAAATTTGGTGCGTTCGCGACCAAACACGAACATGATCAATAGGATCGATGCAGCTAACACACCCACAAGAATTGGCACATCTGCAACCATTCCCCATGAAGGCGCTTCAAAGTCTTCGCCCGTGTCTACGTTTCTGCCCGTTGCTGTGTAGAATGCAATGCGCAGAAGAAGCAAAGCAGAAAGACCTGCAAAGATTACAGAAACAAAACCACCAAACATCATGGTTTTTTCGCGCCCCATCGGATCGCCCGGTTTAGGTTCTGGCAATGGCGCCAAAGATGGATTCAGATTTGTACGTATGACGATGTATAAAATGATGAAACTTGCCAACATAAAGCCAGGCACAAACGCACCGGTGAAGAGCGCTTTAATCGAAGTTTCTGTGATCAAACCGTAGATGATCAATACGATAGACGGCGGGATCATTGTTCCTAATGAACCACTGGCACAAATGGTACCAATCGCTAGGTTTTGATCATAGCCAAGTCGCAGCATTTGCGGCAACGCAATTAGGCCAAGTAATACAACTTCACCACCGATAATGCCTGACATTGCTGCCATTAATACAGCCATCAAAGATGTCACGATTGCGATACCACCGCGTGTTCTTGAAAGCCAGAAATCAAGGCTGTCATACATTTGTTTGGCGATGCCGGATCGTTCAAGCAATGCGGCCATGAAGATAAATAAGGGCACCGATATGAGGACATATTCCGTCAGGAGATCGAAAATCTTCTGTGTTAGAATATATAACGCCCCGGTTCCGGGTCGTCCCGTTAGCATGCCTTCGCCAAAGCTAAACGGATCAAAAAAGAGATTTGGTTCAAACTTCATGATCATGACAAGGGCAGCCAGCACCGCAGATGCGAGGCCCAAAGGCATGCCGATACCAAGTAGGAAAACTAACCCGATGACGAGTACAATTGATATTGTTCCGATATCCATTAGTTTGCCCCCACGCTTTTCTTAATGGCTTCTAGCTCTTCTTGATCGATAACTTCAGCTTCCGTCAATTCGTTCGGATCGCGGTTCCAGTCAGCGATTAAGTTTAGAAGAGCTTGTATTGAAATAAGTGTTGCCATGATCAAAATCATTGGCTGAATTGTTGCTGGGATGGGTGGATCGAACGCTGTTCCAAACACCTCCCAACGATAAAATTTGATTGCAAAGACCTGCGCATAACTTCCGAAAATAAGGAAGAATGTGAAGAACCAAAGCATCACTACAGAAATGACATCACAGATATGTTGAGCCCAACGTGGCATGAGATCATAGATGATGAAGATTCGGATGTGGCTGCGTTGTTGCATGGCATAAAGCCCTGATAGCAGGAACACAAAGCCCGCGATCCAAAGCGTCAACTCATTGGCCCACAAAGTGGGTTTTTCAATCGCATATCGCAAGAACACTTCATATAACATGATCAGTGTCATCGAGATGATCAAGATCATTGTGACGCGACCAACAAACATTGCAAATCTGTCTATTTTCGATGCATGGGGGAATTCCATCGGAGCGAGGACGACAGTTCGCATGCCTAAAGTGAAGAAGACGGGCGCCAACAACAGTGCAATCCAGTCGATAATGTCGGCTTGACCGCCAAACAATCCAGCCATTCCCGGGGTTACATCTTTACGAAAATGCATCTCGGTCATCTGAGTTAAAAGGCTTTCACTCTCATGCGGGATGAAGTCCAGAATATATGCCGGACCATGCCAAATTACCCATCCTGCACAAAATACAAATG
>JAHDEP010000148.1:0-6137 GCA_020628775.1 Rhizobiaceae bacterium
CGAGGGCGCGGGAGATCAACCATAAAATCCGGACCAAGTGTAGCATTTGGACCAGGTTTTAGCGGGATAATGCGATCAGCAAGCAAAATCGCCTCATCCACATCGTTTGTGATCAGAATAATTGTTTTCTTTTCTTTCTCACAAATGTCAGCAAATTCATCCTGTAATTTAGCACGTGTTAGAGCATCAAGCGCTGACAACGGTTCATCCAGCAAAAGCAACTCAGATTGCATTGCCAACGCACGGGCCACAGCAACACGTTGGCGCATACCACCGGATAATTCTGCTGGCTTACGGTCAGCCGCATGAGTTAGTCCAACCATATCCACGTATTTCTGGACGATCTCGTTGCGTTCCTTCTTGCTTTTGTCTTTGAACACACTGTTCACAGCAAGGGCAACATTTCCAAAAACAGAAAGCCATGGCATCAAAGAGTAGGATTGGAAAACAACACTACGCTCTGGACTTGGTCCATCAATCTCTTTTCCTTTAAAGATCACGCCACCACTGTCAGGCTCAATCAAACCCGCAATTGCTGAGATCAGCGTTGTTTTACCCGAACCAGAGAAGCCAACGATTGCGATAAATTCGCTCTCTTCTACCTTCAGATTGATATTGGAGAGAACCTCTGTGCGGTTCGCTCCCTCACCATAATGTTTTGAAAGATCTGTAATTTCTACAAAAGACATTTATCTGATCCTAGCGGTTGCTTGAGAATGTAAAGGCTTGTTGGAGTGTGTACATCACACGGTCAAGCATGAAGCCAACGATACCAATGGTCAGAACTGCAACCATGATTTTAGCCAATGATTGCGAAGAACCATTTTGAAATTCATCCCATACGAATTTGCCAAGACCCGGGTTTTGAGCAAGCATTTCCGCAGCGATGAGCACCATCCAGCCAACACCGAGAGACAAACGCAAACCAGTGAAGATCAATGGTAGTGACGATGGCAAAACCAAGTTGGTGATTGTTTTGTATGTTGGCAGTTTCAACACGCGGCTAACATTCATCAAGTCTTTATCGATGGATGCAACACCAAGTGCAGTATTAATCAACGTTGGCCATAGCGAACAAAGCGTCACGGTAACCGCTGAGATCAACAGTGATTTTGGCATGAACTCCCACGGTGTCACATATGTCGCTGACACAATCATGGTCACAATCGGCAACCAAGCAAGTGGAGATACCGGTTTAAAAATTTGGATAAGTGGGTTGATTGCACCATTTACCGTTTTGGACAAACCAGAGGCAATCCCCAACGGAACAGCGATCACTGTTGCAATGATAAATCCAAGACCAACTGTGAACAATGAAGTTACAATCTGATCAAGATATGTTGGTTTACCTGTGTAGTTACGGAACTTAACACGGTCTTCTTTACCATCTGCGATTAGCTTTGCATTACGCACATCCTGACGCTCATAAAATGCTGCAGCTTTTTCGCGCTCGCGGATATGATCATCCCAAAGGTTTCCAGCTTGTTCCCAAACTTCAACCGGTCCAGGAACAGCACCAAGTGATGTTTGAACCTTCGGCGCAAGAATTCCCCATGCAGCCAAGAAAAGCAAAATGCCAATAAGTGGAACGATAAGCGTGTTTTTAAGCTCACCCATTTGCGTTTTAACGTCATCGCCACCGGCGATTTTTAACAAGGGCACGAACCAGGAAAGTCCCAATGCCTCTAACCATGAGCTGGATTTATTCACGAAAGAAAGGAATTTACTTTTCCTCGATACCTCGGGGACGGAAGTCATTGCCTGTGCCATTTTAGGTCCTATAAATTATCTGAAAATTGGGCTGGCCGATAAGCGGCCAACCCATGATTTTGTTTTGAATTAGCCTTTGACGTCGCTGCCATCGATCATTTGGTTTGTTTTCAAACCGATCGTTAGGCTGTCGATGTAAGCGTTTGGTGCTTTCGCATCGAATGCAATACCGTCAATGATGTCTTCAGCTGGAGTTGGCGCTTTGTAGCCATCTGTACCAAATGGGAAGTCAGTTTTTTCAACATAGCCTTCTTCGATCAGCATCTCAGCCGCTGACATATAGATGTCTGGCAAGTAAACAGATTTCGCAACTTCATCATACCAAGCATCATCTTTATGATCAGCAATCTGACCCCAACGACGCATTTGAGTTAGATACCAAATAGCATCTGAGTAGAATGGGTATGTCGCGTAATAACGGTAGAACACGTTAAAGTCAGGCACATCACGCTTGTCGCCTTTTTCGTACTCAAACGTACCTGTCATTGAGTTCGCGATCACTTCCGCGTCCGCACCCACATATTCAGAACGAGCTAGGATCTCAACAGCTTCCATACGGTTTGCGTTGTTATCTTCATCAAGCCATTTTGCAGCACGAATAAGCGCTTTGGTTAGAGCAAGTGTTGTATTTGGGTTTTGCTCTGTGAACTCTTTGGTTAGACCGAAGACTTTCTCAGGGTTGTTTTTCCAAATTTCATAGTCAGTGATCACTGGAACACCAATGCCTTTAAACACAGCAGCCTGGTTCCAAGGCTCACCCACGCAGTAACCGTAAATTGTACCGGCTTCCAGAGTTGCAGGCATTTGCGGTGGAGGTGTCACTGATAGAAGTGCTTCACCTTGAATTTGTCCTGAAACGTCAGTTGGTGAATAATAACCTGGGTGAATACCACCAGATGCCAACCAATATCTTAGCTCATAATTGTGTGTTGATACTGGGAACACCATCCCCATGTTAAACGGCTTACCTTCAGAGATAAACTGATCAACAACTGGCTTAAGCGCATCAGCTTTAATTGGGTGAACTGGCTTACCTTCGCCATCCATAGGGATATGCGGTTTCATCATTTCCCAAATCTCGTTGGAAACTGTGATGCCGTTACCGTTCAAGTCCATAGAAAATGGAGTTACAATGTGCGCTTTCGTCCCAAAACCAATTGTCGCTGCCAAAGGCTGACCAGCCAACATATGCGCGCCATCAAGTTCACCCGTGATCACACGGTCAAGCAGAACCTTCCAGTTCGCTTGCGGCTCCAATGTTACAAATAGACCCTCATCTTCAAAATAACCTTTTTCATAGGCAATCGCGAGCGGCGCCATATCAGTTAGTTTGATGAAGCCAAATTTCAGCTCATCTTTCTCAACATCCAGCATTTCAGCCTGTGCTGATGAGAAGGCAGTGAATGCAAGTGTAGTTGTTACACCCAGCACCATCGCGTTCTTTCTAATCACGTCAAACATTTTCTCTCCTTCAAAATGGGTTCACATGACCCACAAATAAAAAGCCGCCAAAACGACGTTCTGCTGGGAGGAGGATGCAGATACGAAGTTTTGGCGGCATTGCCTATTATTGTAGACCCTTCATTGGGTCCGCTATTAGCCTTGGGAAGCTGCAAACATATATGCAGGAAGCGTGCCAGTTTGAGAATAAAAAATTTTATTGTTTATTTTCAATACATTAAAGCGAATATATTATTTTGACCATTTGGTTCAGTTTAATAAGTGATCGAAAAATTGGCACAAATGAATAAATTTTGTGCAATGCAAAAAAATCAGACAGAAGTCTGTCCATTAATGTATCGATCGATCTGATCAGGATCAAAAACATTGTCATCAAAGAACCCGTCAGGACCCAAATACAAAGTATTGGATGCAGCACCAACTGCGGTTCTTGTTTTCAAAGCGCCCTCAACTTTAGAATTCCCTGAAGGAATAATCGCATCTGTTGATTTTAAAGCTGAACGATAAATATCAGGGCGGAAACTTGAGCGCGCAATTTCGGCACTCTTTGCAGAATGTTCAAGATGACCCCAACGCACCATCTGGCTATAAAGCCACAAGGCATGACTTTGCCATGGGAAAGTTGCGGCATTATTGTAAAATTCTAAGAACGGCAAATTATGATCTGTGTCTATTGAAACAGATGATGATAATGATCCACTTAAGGCGCCTAAGACCAATTCTGCTGGCATGTTTAAATATATTTCAGCCGATAGAATTTGAGCAAGTTTTTCAAAATTCTGTTTCGAGGAACACCATTTTGCCGCCTTTACCAACGCAACCAATAATGCTTGCAGCGCGTCCTGGTTCTTATCGGCCCAATCAGATTGCACCGCCAACACTTTCTCTGGGCTGGATGCCCATATCGCAGTTTTAGTGGTGATAACTTTGCCAAAGCTTTTTGAAATAGCCAGACTATTCCATGGTTCGCCAACACAAAATCCATCGATCTGACCAGCGTTTAGCGCATCGGCCATTAATACAGGTGGAATGATTTTAATCTGAACATCATGGTCGGGTGAGATCCCCATGGAAGAGAGCCAATATCGAAGTTCAAAATTATGTGCTGAAAACGGATGCACAACACCGAGATTTAGCTTCCGACCACCATTTTGTTGGATGTCCATCACAACTTTATGAAAGAACCCACCTGCAATGGCAGCGTCAAACTGGCCATCATATCCAAACGCGCACATTTTCTCATAAATGTCATAGCTGACCGTTACCGCATTTCCGCCCATCCCCAACGCCATGGGTGCAATCAACGGTGTTGCAAACGGAGTGAGCCCCAAATTAGAAGCAATGGGCATGGGCGCAAGGCAATGCGCGACTTCAAACTGACCGACCGCCAATCGGTCTCGAATATTTGCCCAAGACGTTTCGCGCAAAAGATTAAGTGCGATCCCGTGCTCCTCAGCAAAGCCCATTTCTTTCGCAATAATAAGAATGGCAGCATCTGTGAGTGGCAAGAAACCTGAGTTAATTTCAATCATGATTGTCCCCCGTCGAGCAGGTTTGCAGACAGAACAAGACTTTCAGCAACCTCAACTATCTTCCGGTTTTGATTCATCGCGGTTTTTCGCAACAATTTATATGCTTCATCTTCACTCACCGCACGAGATGTCATGATCAACCGTTTGGCTTGATCAATCACATTGCGGTTTTCTAACGCCGTTTTTGCTTCTTCCAATTCACGTTCGAGTTTTGAAAATGCATTAAAACGACTAACAGCCATATCTAAAATGGCCTTCACGCGATCTTGTCTTAGACCATCGATCACATAAGCGGATACCCCAGCATCAATTGCGGACTGCATCATCTCATTGTCAGACTTATCAACAAACATCGCAACGGGACGCTTCACAGCACGAGAGAGCTGCAAGGCGTCTTCCAACATATCCCGATTTGGGTTTTGTAGGTCGATGACGACAACATCAGGTGCGATCGCAGCGATTTTCGCAACGATACCTGTCATGTCATTGATAATGGTTACATGTTCATGGCCAGCGGCTATCAAGCCTGCTTCAATAATTGAAGCACGGGCTGCATTTTCATCAACAATAACGACTGAGGGCATACGCGAAGACATGTCCCTTATCATGTCTGATTTTATTTTATATTGCAACGCACAATAAAAACTTTGCTGTGTTTGGTAAACAAGCATACCAAAATCAGCATCTGAAATGATCAGAATTTGGTTAGTCTAAAGGCAGACCAGAAGGGACAGAAGCGGGGATACCAAATGGCAATTCATCGACTGTCTTACCTGTTAGAGCTTTCATAAAGGCCACAAGATTATCAATCTCACTGTCTGAAAGTGCGATCGGTTTTGTATCACGTACACTTGCCTGACGCGCCATCTCGCGGCTGTCTTCTTGAATGGCAAAATCTACAGCTGCAATCCAAGGCGCATCCGGCAAATTAACAAGATCGCGGCTCCAGCTAGGCTTTGCCTCAACATGCGCTCTGATTATACCTTCCAAAGTTGGATAAGCACCATTATGCCCATAAGGTGCTGTCAACTCGACATTGCGCAACATTGGCGTTCTGAAACGATAAGCGTCCTCGAGCAGATCAGATTTCCCCATACGCCCGACATCGCGTGGGATCGGGTCAAACCGTCTTGTGCGCCCCGGACCAAATGCAGGCAATTGAAGTGCATGAAACTTCTGGTCGCTCATTAACGGGCCAGAATGACACGATGCGCAATTCGCTTTACCAAAAAACAGATCCATGCCTTTGCTTTGTTCGTCAGTGAGAGCAGAAGCATCACCATTTAGATAAGCATCATAGGGGCTATCAAAGCTTTGCCACTCAAGCCCCATAAACGCAGCAAGTGCATTTGCGATATGAACAATGGTGACTTC
>JAHDEP010000148.1:6237-7444 GCA_020628775.1 Rhizobiaceae bacterium
CGATCGCTAATGCTTAAACGACCATCATGGAACATTGTGTGAAGTGACTTTGCACCTAAATTCCAAAGTGCAGGTGCATTGCGCGGGATCCGCTTTTTAATGCGATCATCGCCCTCGCCCGTAATCCGTTTTGGCCCCAGTCCAATGCCACCTTCACCGACCCCTAAAGCAAGTCCGTCACCTGTTCCAAAGTCAGGATGATGGCAGGTTGAACAGGCAATATTCTTATTCCCCGATAATATCCGGTCATAAAACAAAAGTTGACCAATCGCGGCTTGCTGCTGATCAAATTTTATGAAATCTTGAGCACCAAGTTGAGCTGGATTTTCCGCATGTGCAGGAAGTGAAAAGCTCGCCATTAAAATTGACAGGAGTGCAAATTGTTTAATCGTAAAATTGCCAGTTTTATACTTGCGTCCACTCTGTTCAGCGCCCAACCAGCTTTTGCCGGTCTTGAAGAAGGTCGCGATTTTATGGAAGCAAATGACTTTGAAGCTGCGATGCAAGAATTTCTGCCTTTGGCGCGTTCTGGAAACGCTGATGCGGAAGAATTGATTGGCGTTATGTACGCGTTGGGGCTTGGTGTTGAACGAGACGATGAGCGAGCGTTTGAGTGGTATTTGCGCTCTTCGCTTAAAGGTCATCCCGGTGCCCAAAGTGGTATCGGCTGGTATTATGAGGTTGGTCGCGGCATGCCCGCGCCCGATCTGGTTCGCGCCTACACATGGTATGTTCTGTCCGCAATCGGCGGCGACCCTGATGCTGCGATTTCGCAGGAAGAGGTTGTTAAGAAAATGACCAAAGAACAAATTGATAAAGCGCATATTCTAATCGATGACTACAAAAGTTGGTTATATCCGTTCCGATAAAAGATCATAACATTTTGGCGCGATGTGTCCATTTTATATCTCGGCATAACCGAACGGAATTCTATTCAAAAAAATATAAAAAAAGCCCCGCGAAAATCGCGAGGCTTCTGTCTAACTAAATATACTCTAGTTAAGATCTTTCATGTTTGCTGCTTTAATATCAGCTTCAGCTTCTGCAACAGCATCAGTTAGAGCAGTGAACACTTCTTCACCACCTTTGATGTTTGTTTTGAACCAGTCATAAACTGGTGAAGCTGCTTCTTTAAATGCTGCTTTTTCAGCTGGTGTTGGCACATAAAGATCACCACCACCTGCTACAAATGCTTCGTAAGCTGCAA
>JAHDEP010000432.1 GCA_020628775.1 Rhizobiaceae bacterium
AATCTTCAAAAGAAGGTCAGGCTGAGGTCGTAAATCATATTTTTGAATTGAGGTTGCGCAAAGGTGCACGCGCTATGGATGAGATTCGATACTGGAGTTGTTCCACCGCTGAGTTGGAGCAGATCGCCCAAGCGAATGATAGCTTGACCGTGTTTAGGGCTGCCGGTCCGCTCAACGTTGCGACAATACCAGTTCATGGACCAGGTAGCCGTAACGGTTGCTTTTCATTAGCCTATGAAGAAACCGATAAGCTAAAAGTTGAGCAGAAGATGCGCATATTGCAATGGGCCTGTCAGAATGCTCACCAGCTATTTTGCAAGCTTCATCTCATGAATTCAAGAACAATGCCCTCGCTAACGGACAGGGAGACCGAAATTTTATCCTGGGTCGCCCGCGGGAAAAGTAATAGCGTGATTGCTCAAATCCTGGGAATTTCTCCACATACGGTGAACACTTATATGCGGCGATTATTTCTCAAACTTGGCACGTCAGATAGGACGTCAGTTTCACTTATAGGTATTAGTAATGGCTTGATTGAGATTTAATGTAATATCTTGATGAGAGTCAAATCTACCAAAGTAAAGCCATCGTAAAGATGAGTGAACCTAATTTATTTGAGGGTGCTTTGAGTGAATCTGTTGAGTTGAACGACCTACTTATAGGGCTAAGCAGTGTTACTGAAAAACACAGCATTTGGGAAATCGTATCTAATTTCTTCTCATCGCAGAATATTGAGGCGTTCATATATCAAGATATTCCTGCAATCGGTTCCGCGGAGTATGGAGAAACTAATTCTTACAGGAAAATTATAACCTCATCGCTCTCACGAGATTATCTTATTCAAGGTTCAGAGCTTGAGACAGCACTGCTCGTAAATTCGAAATCGCTGCTGACCTTTAAATTTTGGAGTGATTGGGAGGAGTTAGATGGGGTGTTAGACGAGGGCGCGCAGGGTGTTTCGGTGCCGGTCTTCGGACCCCGAGGGCGAAATGGATGCTTTTCTCTTCAATTTTCTAGTGTAATTCACCACAAAAACGATGTTGAAATCCAATCTGTTCAATGCATTTGTCAAAGCGTTCACCAAAATCTGATCAGATTATTGTTTGAGTGCACTGGCGACTTGCCACATCTAACAGCAATAGAAAAACAGATACTAACTTGGATAGCGATAGGAAAAAGTAATGCAGATATAGCTGACATACTGGGCATTT
>JAHDEP010000006.1:0-31484 GCA_020628775.1 Rhizobiaceae bacterium
CCCGGCTCATCTGACCTGCGCCAACGCCAACGGTCGCGCCATCTTTTACATAAACTATCGCATTTGATTTCACGTGTTTGGCGACACGGAATGCAAATTTAAGGTCGTTCAGTTCAGCTTCACTTGGCGCACGCTTAGTAACAACCTTTAGATCTAAATCATCCACACAACCATTATCGCGGTTTTGTACGAGCATTCCACCCGCAACTGTTTTGGCTGTCATGCCATCCGCACGCGGATCAGGCAAACCACCTGTCACAAGAAGTCGTAGATTTTTCTTCGCTGAAATAATCTCACGCGCTTCATCACTCACAGATGGCGCAATGATAACTTCGGTGAAGATTTTAATCACAGCTTGTGCTGTTTTAGCATCCAATTCGCGGTTAAATGCAACAATGCCACCGAATGCTGATGTTGAATCACACGCAAACGCTTTTTCATAAGCGTCTTTAAGATTATCACCTTCAGCTACACCGCAAGGATTAGCATGTTTAATAATTGCACATGCGGCCACTCGGGACGGGTCAAACTCACCAACGAGTTCAAATGCAGCATCGGTATCATTGATGTTGTTGTAAGATAATTGCTTACCTTGCAAAAGCTCAGCTGTCGCAACGCCCGGACGCTTTTCACCAGTCACATAAAAACCAGCAGATTGGTGTGGGTTCTCGCCATAGCGCATAACATCTTTTAGCGTACCGCCTACCGCACGATAACGCGGATTTTCAAGTCCTAGCTCTGATGCAAACCATGTGGCAATCGCAGCGTCATAAGATGCAGTTCGTGCATAAGCTAAAGCCGCCAATTCCTGGCGCAATTTATACGGTGTTTGGCCATTGTTTTCGCTGATCGCTTCAGCTACTCGATCATAATCATCTGGATGGGTAACAATCGTCACATATGCATGGTTTTTCGAAGCTGCACGGATCATTGCAGGGCCACCAATATCAATGTTCTCGACAATTGATGGATAATCACCTCCAGAAAAACGAACCTCCTCAAACGGATATAGATTAATCACGGCTAGATCGATATCTGGGATATTATGTTCTGATTGCGCATTTTGATGTTCTTCATCATCACGAATGGACAAAAGCCCACCGTGAACGCTTGGGTGCAAAGTTTTAACTCGCCCATCCATCACCTCAGGGAATTTAGTAATATCGGACACATCGGAACACGCAAGACCTGCATCTTTTAAAGCTTTGGCTGTTCCGCCTGTAGAAATGAGCTCAACGCCTTGATCAGCAAGCTTTGTTGCAAACTCTATGAGACCTGTTTTATCAAATACAGACAGCAAAGCGCGCTTGATTTTAACATGATCGGGTGCGGGATATTTTTTAGATTGAATGCTCATCGCTATTCCAGACTACTTGAGATTTTGTTCGGCCCCAGCCACCAAAAACGATAGTATTTTTGCGGAACCAGTAAAATATGAAGGTGATGGCGATCCGTTAGCATGAAAACATGCGAATTGAAAACAGCTGGCCTAATAAAAGGGGTAAAAACTAACTGACTTCAACAGCCTTTAGGATCCAGGCGATGCGATGATGTTCGCTGGAGTTGAACGAAACGCAAATCTGTTCACTGCCGCGTGCACCCAAAACATCGGCAAAGAATATATCTTGCTCAACTCTTGGTTTGACCGTTGCGTTAAATATCCAGCGATCACCGTCATGCGTGTTAAGCAAAACAGATCCGTCTGTTAATTGTTCCAACTGCACGGATGGATGTATATGAAAACGAATATCGATTTCGCGCCCAACTGAAGACGCTCCTTTGGCGTCATCTGAACGATCAATGATATCCAAACCAGATAATGATTTTCCATCTCGATCAAGCCTGATCTGTCTTTGATGAATAAGACCGTAGGCTTTAAGATAGCCATCATGAGCCGCGCGGATGCCCATATGATCTTCATTGCTTAGATCTTCTAGAATTATTTCTTTCGGACCATGCACAAAGATCGGGCCTAAAAACTCAGACTCCGACACGCGTGATGAGGATGTATTTTCAATGACAAGCGCTGAATGCGCTGCGGTTAGACGCGCAAACTCGCCAAATCGTGCGATTTGATATCTTGGTGCACCTGAATTGACGATCAAACGGTTGGCACCATTTGAAAACTCAAACGATAAACAGCCCGCATGGGCTTTGCGCGAAACAGTACCCTTAGGGCTATAGCCATTATCCATCAGCACAATACTTTTGCCCGCTTCTAATCGCGTAAACCCACTCTGAGGTAGATTAACCGGCGATTGCGCACCTGTCTCATCGTTTTGCAAAATCGACATCAAAAAATTCGCTGAGGTGTGAGTTGCGCCATTAAATAGAGCTATCTCACCGCTTGAATGTCGGAAGAAACGTAATGCAACAAACATACGATCAATTGCCGGCAACATTGCCAAGGGTAAGGCTGAACCTAAATTGATATAAGTCTGCCGTAGTGGCAAAAGATCCGCCAAAATATTTAAAACCGTTTGCGGATTGCGCGAAATATGTCCGCCGTCTTTAAATATTTGATCATTTAATTCCTCATCCAGCGTATTAGATGCCGATCTGAGCAGTGTAGTGGAAGATGGCAAACATAAACTGGCCATTGCAACGGCGATACGCGCGTGTAAACGCCATGTTGGATTTCTGTGCGATGGGGTGGAGCGCCGCAAAAACCGCACGTGAAGCGCAATATTTGCCATGAAACGCTTATAAAAATCGTGATCTGCATCCGCAAGGATTACAGGCGAATGAGATAACCATGAGATCAGACGTTTTGAAACAACATCCAGCTCCCACGCCGGACCTTTTAAGCGCTTTGCATGATTGACCATCCAACTCGCAACAAGCCTTTGAGCTAAAAACTTTGTGTCCTCATCATCACTTGCTCGCAAGTGCCGAAGCCAGCGAAAACCGTGCAATTCATCAAAAAACTCATCATGGGGCAATGCCATTTCAAATGGTGACTTACCATCTGTTTCAAACACTTTATCTGCGAGTGGATATCGACCCGAGGCCATTTCTTTCGCGATAAACGCATCAGACGTTCGAAGATCGACAGGCGCAAGCAAAAGTCTATCAGGCGATGAACCACTAAATCTAAGCGGTGACATCCAGCCTAATATAATCCGTCTGTTGAGCCGTTTCCACATTTCGGTGAAATACAGCTTCAGCGGTGCTTTGACCTTTGGCGTTTTCGCAGCCAATACTATCCCCTATCGGTTAATGTCCGATACTTCCCTAATTGCTAATCTCGCCCACAAAACCAGCAATTTGGCCCAAAGAATATACTTAACGAATTACCAAATGTTTTAAAATAGTCATATTGGATGATTGAATCGCAAAAATCTGATGATTTACTGCTTTTTTAGAAGAATGGCGGCAAAGAACCCATCTGCACCTTGTAGTTCTTCGTTTTCATTGATGCAAAAGTCCGGAGTTGTTCGGACAAACCCTTCATCTGTGATCGCTGTTTCAAAGCCTTGGCAAAGGTGCGGATCGACAGGTAGTAGCTCAACCTCGTCTGAATTGTCAGCCACAAATTGTGTGACCATTTCTTCGCCCTCATCAGGCTCCAGTGAACAATTGGAAAACACGATGAGCCCACCGGGTTTTACAAGTGTTATCGCATGTTCAAGCAAACCTTTTTGAACCCCAGACAGATAGCCAATATCATCTGCATCCTTGGTCCAAACCACATCAGGATGGCGTCTTATCGTACCTGTTGACGAGCAAGGTGCATCCAACAATGCCATATCAAATAGATCTTCCGTCTCATATTTTTCCATGCGCGAAATCTCAGTATGCGCGGATAGTTTTAAACGTTCTAGATTTTCATTCAGACGATTTAAACGACTTTTTGAACGATCAAGGGCAGTCACATCAGCGCCAGCGAGGATCAACTGAGCCGTTTTTCCTCCCGGTGCCGCACATAAATCAATAACCCGCTTACCTTTAAGATCACCAAATAAACGAGCTGGCAAAGACGCGGCAACATCTTGCACCCACCAATCGCCATCATCAAAACCCTGCAAAGATTGTAACGGGCCTTCCAGCTTATCTAAACGAATAGACCAATCGGTAAGTTTCGTCCCTCCAAGCTTTTCAGCCCAGGCATCTGCATCAGATTTAACCGTGATATCGATCGGTGCTGGTTTGGACATTAATGCCATCATACCGCGTGCACGGTTAAAACCGTATGATTTCGATAATTTCTTCGCATACCAATCCGGCAGCATGGCTGTCTTTTCGCCAAGCTTTGGCAGCATTTTGTCTTTCTCGCGCGCCATACGGCGTAAGATCGCATTGACCAGATTAGCAAATCGTCTGTTACGAGGATCAATATTGGCTTGCTCAACCGCCAAATCAACCGCCGAATGATCTGGAACATCGAGATATAAAATCTGCGCAGCGCCAATTCGTAAAATGTGACGAAGCGATACTGCGCCTGATGGCAACGGCTTTTCAAGTAGATGATCTAAGAACTTTTCAATGATCTGATAGTTCCGCAATGTGCTCAGCAAAATAGCTTTTACCAACAGACGATCTTGATCTGTAAGATCTAGATATGCCGGATTGCCGCCTTTTAAATCTAGCAAGCCATCCATGGATGTTTTCTTATCAATGATAGCTGATAATAACTTACTTGCAGCCTGGCGCGAGGATAACCCGGGCTTATCATAACGTCTTTGGTGATCAGTCAAAAAATACGAACCTTATTTTTTAGCGCCCTTTCGGCCCCAAGGTCCGGGTAGATCAGTTGATTTTGGCGCGGGGTCAGGTTTTACATCCTTTTCCGGGCGCTTATTCTCATACTGCTCACGCTGGTGTTCCCAAGGTGTCGTTGTAGATGGCGTCGTTGTAGATCGCATATGCGCGTCTCGATCGGAATTGTCAAATCTATCATCTTCATATTGATCATATTGGCTTGAAAACTCTGCTTCCATCTGACGAAGCGCTTTAATTCGGTTCTCGGTCGCCGGGTGTGTAGAAAATAGATTATCAGCCCGCTGACCATTGAGCGGATTAATAATAAACATATGAGCTGTTGCAGGATTGCGTTCCGCATCCTCATTAACCGTGCGACCGCTGGCAGCAGCAATTTTCTCCAGCGCTGAGGCTAGCCACATAGGATTATCGCAAATTTCTGCACCTCGACGATCCGCTGAATACTCACGCGTGCGGCTGATCGCCATTTGAACGATCATTGCAGCAAATGGTGCAACAATCATCGCGGCCAGGACGCCGATAAATCCAAGTGGGTTATTTCTGTTGCCACCGAAGAACATGGCAAAATTCCCGAGCATAGAAATCGCACCCGCAAGTGTTGCCGTTATCGTCATCGTCAACGTGTCTCGATTTTGAATATGGGCGAGCTCGTGCGCCATAACCCCGGCGACTTCTTCGCGAGTTAAGGCGTTTAAAAGTCCGGTTGTTGCGGCAACAGCTGAATTTTCTGGATTACGCCCTGTAGCAAATGCATTGGGCTGCGGATTATCGATGATATAAACCTTAGGCATCGGCAAACCAGCGCGCTGTGCTAACTGCTCAACAATGCCGTAATATTCAGGCGCGTTCTTGCGGCTCACTTCTTTGGCGCGGTGCATGGAAAGTACCATTTTATCCGATTTCCAATAGGAAAACAGATTCATACAAGCCGCAATCACCAGTGCGATCATCATGCCACCAGTTCCACCAATCATGAAGCCAACACCCATAAAGAGCGCTGTCATAAAAGCGATCAGCATTGCTGTTTTGACCATATTCATTTCAATTTTACTCCATTGATCGATCTAGACGATGATATATATACGTAAAGATGGTAGTAAATTACGTCAGTTTCAACATTAATATGACAAACACGGATTACGAAAGGTCAGATCCATGAGTGCCGATCAGCAAGATCACAACAATGAAGAAAACGCTAAACCTTCTGAACAAGAAGCTGTTGTTGTGAAAAAAGAATTGTCTGATGTTGCTAAACGCGCATTGGCTGAGGCTGAAGAGCGCCGCAAGTTAGCTGATGAAAAACGCGAAGAAACTGCCAGAGAGTATGGTGGCCGCGGCGGCGCTGATCCATCACGATTTGGCGACTGGGAGATTGATGGTAGAGCCATCGATTTTTGATCTATTCGCCCAGCGATGAATTAGAAATTTCAACGTAGCAAGAAGCGAAAACTTTTCTTTAATTCTGCACAATTGCATTTTGTTAAAAATCTAGCTATAAGCTCAGGCAATTCTCCGGAAATTGTGGTAAACTACCCCACGGCTCGCGTAACCGGCGCGACGCTTAAGAAAAGGATTCGTCTATGGCACAGCAGCTACTCATGCCAAAAGCAACAGCGATTTGGCTCGTTGATAACACGGCACTAACATTTGATCAGATTGCGCTTTTTTGTAAGCTTCATCCGCTCGAAGTTAAAGCGATTGCTGACGGCGAAGCTTCACAAGGTATTAAAGGTTTGGATCCAATCTCAACGGGTCAGCTGACACGTGAAGAGATTAAAAAGGGTGAAGAAACGCCAACACATAAATTGGTGCTTTCAACATCGAAAGTTCACTTGCCTGAGAAAAAGCGCAAAGGCCCACGTTACACACCATTGTCAAAACGTCAGGATCGCCCAAATGCGATTTTGTGGTTGGTACGTAATCACCCGGAACTTAAAGACGCACAAATCTCTCGTCTGGCTGGAACAACCAAAAACACAATTGCTCAAATTCGCGATCGTACACACTGGAACTCAGCTAACCTTACACCAATGGATCCGGTATCTCTTGGTTTGTGTTCGCAGATTGATCTGGACATGGAAGTTGAGAAAGCTGCGAAAAACCGTCCTGCAATGGAACCTGCAGCTCAAGGTGAAACACTAATGCCTGCTGAGCAGACACAAACATTTGCTGGTGATTTGAACACACCTGCAGAACCTGCTGAAAATGATATGGACAAAGAATACGATGCTGATTCGGTCTTTGCGAGCCTCTCATCCCTTAAAGGCGATGAAGATGAAGCTGGTGAAGAAAACAGCTAATCAGCTGGCACGATTCACGTGAAACATTTAAGGCTGGTATTCGATAAGAGTACCAGCCTTTTTCTATTGTGCGATACTAACTATCGTCATCCATCTGCATGGAATAGCCAAGTGGCATCCGACCACCATCTGTATAGATAATCTCACCCGTAATATAACTTGCATCTTTAGACGCTAGAAAAGCTGCAACAGAAGCGATCTCAGATGGATCACCAATACGGCCCATCGGTGTGCGTTCTAAAATACGTTTCTCAGCTGACTTATCAGCCAGAACAGTAGCAAGCATTTCAGTTTTAATCGAACCAGGTCCGATGCCATTAACGCGAATACCATAAGGCGCAAGAGCCACAGCC
This sequence comes from Rhizobiaceae bacterium, assembly GCA_020628775.1. Classification (GTDB taxonomy): domain Bacteria; phylum Pseudomonadota; class Alphaproteobacteria; order Rhizobiales; family Rhizobiaceae; genus Lentilitoribacter. The sequence continues at coordinate 7,376 of JAHDEP010000006.1, forward strand.
ATCACTCGGGTCAACTGTTTCACCGCACCTTTAGAGACGGTATAAGCGATCTGCGAAGGCAAAACCATAGTGTCATTCACAGATGAAATATTGATGATGGAGCCTGGGTTCTCCCCCTGCTCCACGCGTGAGACAAGATGCTTCGCAACTGCTTGGCTTGCTAGGAACATACCCTTGATATTGATATCCATGACCTGATCGAAATCTTCTTCGGTCATTTCAAGAAATTCGCCAGCTTTGACAACGCCAGCATTGTTGATCAACACATCAATCTTGCCAAAGGCACTGAGTGTTTCAGCTATCAGATTATGCACATCGATGCGATCACCAATATTACCAACAAAGACCTCAACCTCTCCCAAAGGAGATAGCTTGGTTTGAGCCTCAAGGACTTTTGCCTCATTGATGTCGCTGATCATGACCTGAGCGCCATCTTTGATAAATCGCTCGGCAATAGCAAAACCGATGCCTTGTGCGGCACCGGTAACGATAACTGACTTTACCAAGGTATTCTCCCTTTGGTGTGTTTAGCAATGAAGTGGGTCTGGTTAGACCCAACTTAGACCCTAGCTGCGATAAACATCAATGGCTGATTTGATCTCATCCAAGATCGCAGGATCATCAATCGTCGCTGGCATCTTCCACTCAAGACCATCGTAGATCTTTTGCATTGTGCCTCGTAGAATTTTACCCGATCTCGTTTTTGGCAAACGTGGCACCAGAATAACAGATTTAAACGCAGCAACTGGACCAATCAAAGAACGAACCTGCGCGACAATTTCTGCTTCAACTTCCTGAGCTGATTTTTCAACGGCGGAATTTACGACAACAAACCCAATTGGCAATTGTCCTTTAAGTTTATCAGTCACACCAACAACTGCGCATTCAGCAACGCTTTCATGTGAGGCAATCGCCTCTTCGATACCGCCTGTTGAAAGCCTGTGGCCTGCAACGTTAATAATGTCATCGGTACGAGCCATGATATAAAGATAGCCATCTTCATCGATATAGCCCGCATCCGCTGTTTTGTAATAGCCCGGGAACTCGGCCATATAGGCATCAATGAAACGTTCTTCAGCATTCCATAATGTTGGCATAGAACCAGGTGGCAATGGCAGCTTCACAACAATGTTGCCAAGCTCATTTGCCGCTATCTGCTCACCTTCGTCATTAACGATTTGAACGTCATAACCTGGCATTGGCACAGCAGGTGATCCATATTTAACTGGCAAGAAACCAAGACCCATTGGGTTGCCAGCAATTGTCCAGCCTGTTTCTGTTTGCCACCAATGATCAATTACCGGAACTTTTAAAACATCTTCTGCCCATTTGATTGTGTCAGGATCAGCGCGCTCACCTGCAAGGAACAAAGCCTCAAAATGCGAGAGATCATATTTCTTGATGAACTCTGCATTAGGATCTTCTTTTCGAATAGCGCGAAATGCGGTTGGCGCAGTAAATAGCGATTTAACTTTATGTTCCGAAATAATGCGCCAGAACGTCCCAGCATCCGGAGTTCCAATTGGCTTGCCTTCAAACAGGATACCAGGATTTCCTGATAGGAGTGGACCGTAGATAATATATGAGTGGCCAACCACCCAACCCACATCAGACGCTGCCCAGAAAACTTCACCCGGCTTTACGCCGTAAATGTTATGCATCGTCCAATTTAGCGCAACAAGATGTCCACCATTATCGCGAACCACACCTTTTGGCTGACCAGTCGTACCGGATGTATAAAGGATATAAAGCGGGTCGGTTGCCTTCATCGGCTCGCACGGAACTTCAGCACCTTTGTTGTCTAAAAGCGCCTGATCGAAATCAAAGTCGCGCCCTTCAACCATATCTGCTGTTAGCTGTTCGCGTTGATAAATGATTGTCGCTTCGGGCTTATGTTTGGAAAGCTCAATCGCATCATCAAGCAAGGGCTTATAAGCAATTGTGCGTGCACCTTCGATACCGCATGATGCAGAGACAACAAGTTTTGCCTCGCAATCATCAATACGCGTTGCCAATTCATTTGCAGCAAATCCGCCAAACACCACTGAGTGGATCGCACCGATGCGCGCGCATGCAAGAACCGCGACAACTGTTTGCGGGATCATCGGCATATAAATAATAACGCGATCACCCTTGCCGACGCCTTTAGATTTTAGCGCAGCTGAAAATGCGGACACGTCCGCTAACAAATCATTATAAGTAAATTTCTTAACTGTGTTGGTAACGGGGCTATCATAGATTAGCGCAACATTATCACCCTTGTTATTTTGGATATGTCGATCGAGACAATTGTAGCAAGTATTGACCACACCATCGGTGAACCAACGGCCATAGACACCCATGTCTTCGTCAAAGATTTTCGTCGGCTCTTCAAACCAATCAATGGCTTTACTTTCTTCCGCCCAAAAGCCTTCAGGGTCTTTTTTCCACGCCTCGTAAACTGAGTGATACATACTAGTCAAATGCTCTCTCCCGCATATTATGCTCATTTAATCTTATGTTGCAGCACACAATTGAACGAAAATGAGAACGGTTTCAAGCTTTGAAATGGATTTTAAGTATAGTCACGCGCACCGAAAATAGCTGACCCGACACGTATATGCGTCGCGCCAAAAGCAATCGCGGTCTCATAATCTCCACTCATTCCCATAGAGATTGCTGGTAATTCAGCCTTTTGCGCAAGCTTATGCAGCAGAGCAAAATGTGGCCCGGGATTTTCATCAGCAGGCGGAATACACATAAGACCAATGACAGGCAGCGACAATTCGTCTTTACAAAATTGCACGAACTCGACGGCTTTTGCGGGTTCAATACCTGCCTTTTGGGGTTCCAACCCCGTATTGACTTGAACAAACAATTTCGGACATTTGCCAATTTTTTGAGATTCTTTTGCAATTGAGCGCGCTATCTTTTCGCGGTCTACACTTTCAATCACATCAAATAGTTCAAGCGCATCCGTAGTTTTATTAGATTGCAAAGGTCCGATGAGATGAAGCTCAATACCTTCATTTTTTGTTTTTAGTTCTGGCCATTTACCTAGCGCTTCCTGAACACGGTTTTCACCAAAAACGCGTTGCCCCTCATCTATCACTTCCTGAATGATCTCAGTGCCATATGTTTTAGAAACCGCAACCAGCTCTAGATTATCCGATGGCTTGAGTGCGTTCGCTTTGGCTTTCTCAATGTTCTGGCGAACGGTTTGTAGATTTTGCTGAACAGACATTTAAGACCTCATAAGCGATTCACGTGAAACATTTAGCAATTCTACACGTGGGGCATGACAATAGATATTCGGCTATTTAGCGCATCTTTTATCAAATATGAACCGCTTAGCTGTTGACGATTGGAAAGTTTCACGGCTATTGCTCGACAAAATATTTTCAGCAATTGCGCTGAGACAATATCTAAGCCGAATAATACGAGATACTACAGGACAATTTAATGGCCGTTGAACGTTATAATCCGCGACAATCCGAACCGCATTGGCAAAAGGTTTGGGACGAGCATAAAATCTATGAAACAGATAATGCCGACAAACGCGAAAAATATTATGTCCTGGAAATGTTCCCGTATCCATCCGGCCGCATACATATGGGCCATGTGCGCAACTATGCGATGGGTGATGTTGTGGCGCGTTATCGTCGTGCCAAAGGGTTTAATGTTCTTCACCCAATGGGTTGGGATGCATTTGGCATGCCGGCGGAAAACGCAGCGATGCAAAATAAAACTCATCCAAAATCCTGGACCTATGAAAATATCGACACCATGCGCCGCCAGCTTAAATCCATGGGATTGTCTTTGGATTGGTCGCGCGAATTTGCCACTTGCGATGTTGAATATTATCACAAGCAACAACAGCTTTTTGTCGACTTCTTGGACAAGGGTTTGGTTTACCGCAAAAACGCGAAAGTAAACTGGGATCCGGAAGACATGACTGTTCTTGCCAATGAGCAAGTCATCGATGGTCGCGGTTGGCGTTCGGGTGCTCTAGTTGAGCAACGCGATTTAACCCAGTGGTTCTTTAACATCACTGATTATTCGCAGGACTTGTTGGACTCTCTTGAGACATTAGATAACTGGCCTGACAAAGTTCGCCTTATGCAAAAGAACTGGATCGGCAAATCTGAAGGCTTGCAAATCCGCTGGGAGTTGGATGCGAAAACAGCACCTGAAGGATTTACCGAGCTGGAAGTTTATACAACACGTCCTGATACTTTGTTTGGTGCATCGTTCATGGCGATCGCAGCAGATCATCCATTGGCGCTTGAAGCTGCAAAGTCAAATCCTGAATTACATGAATTCTGCGAAGAATGTCGTCGTGTTGGTACATCAGCCGCTGCATTGGAAACAATTGAAAAGCATGGTTTTGATACAGGCTTTGAAGTTGTTCATCCATTTAACAAAGACTGGAAACTTAAAGTCTTCGTCGCAAACTTCGTGCTAATGGAATACGGAACAGGCGCGATCTTTGGTTGCCCATCAGGTGACCAGCGCGATTTGGACTTTGCCAACAAATATGGTCTGCAGGTCACACCTGTTGTCATGCCAGAAGATGACGATGCAGCAAGCTTCCAAATCACGGAAGAAGCCTATACCGGCGACGGCATCATGATCAATTCTGAGTTCTTAAATGGCATGAAGCCAAAAGAAGCCTTTGACACCGTTGCGAAAAAGCTAGGTGAAATCGAGTTTAACGGTGCTCCACAAGCCGAATTGAAAACTCAGTTCAAGCTACGTGACTGGGGCGTTTCACGCCAACGCTATTGGGGCTGTCCAATTCCGGTCATTCATTGCGATGATTGCGGAGCGGTTCCTGTGCCTAAAGCTGATCTTCCGGTTATTCTTCCAGATGATATCAATTTCGATAAACCTGGTAATCCGCTTGATCGCCACCCAACATGGCGTCATGTCGCCTGCCCGTCCTGCGGAAAAGATGCAAGACGTGAAACGGATACGATGGATACATTTGTAGATTCATCGTGGTATTTCGCGCGCTTTACTGATCCGAATAACGACAATCCTACTGATCCAGATATGGCAAACCATTGGTTGCCTGTTGATCAGTATATCGGCGGTATCGAACACGCGATCCTGCATTTGCTATATTCGCGTTTCTTCACCAGAGCGATGCAAAAAGCTGGACATTTGGACATCAAAGAGCCGTTTAAAGGTCTCTTTACCCAAGGCATGGTGGTTCACGAAACTTATAAAGGCCCGAACGGTTGGATTACCCCGGCTGAGATTGACATCAAAGATGTCGATGGCGTTCGCTCGGCAACCATGAATGACACTGGCGAATCCGTGGAAATCGGTTCGATCGAGAAAATGTCAAAATCCAAGAAGAACGTTGTAGATCCAGATGATATCATTGCATCCTATGGTGCAGATACCGCGCGCTTCTTCATGTTGTCAGATTCGCCTCCAGAACGCGATGTGATCTGGACTGAAGCAGGTGTTGAAGCTGCGCATAAATTCGTTCAGCGTATTTGGCGTATTATTGCTGAAGCTGCGCCGGAACTGAGCGATGTAAAAGCCGCTTCCGCGATGGATGGCGAAGCAAATGCTGTTTCAAAAGCTGCGCATAAGACACTTAAACTTGTTGGCGAAGATCTCGAGAAACTAGGGTTTAACAAATCCGTTGCGCGTATTTACGAATACGTGAATACAATCTCACCAATGCTTGCCAAAGTTTCCAAAGGTGAAGCGGATGACACGGTTAAATCAGCGTGTCGTGAAGCAAGTGAGATCCTTATTCAATTGATCGCGCCGATGATGCCGCATTTGGCGGAAGCATGTTGGAGCGAGTTAAATTGTGAAGGAATGGTTGCAAATGCAGCTTGGCCTCAATTTAATCCCGATCTTGTGGCAGAAAACTCATTCACCTACCCTGTGCAAATCAACGGCAAAAAGCGCGGTGAATTAACCATAGCTGTCGATGCAGACAAAGAGACAATCGAAAAAGCTGTACTGGCACTTGATTTTGTTGCTGATAAAATCAATGGTCAACCTGTACGAAAGCTGATTGTCGTTCCAAAGAGGATTGTGAATATTGTTATTTAGTGTCCAAAAGTTCAAAGCACTCGTTAAACCGCTCGCTTTAGCGGCATTTATCCCGGTTTTATTAGCTGGTTGTCAGGTTAAGCCTCTTTACAGCTCTGTCTCGGGTGAACCCATTGCAGTTATCGATATTTCACAGGCTGATACACGCATTGAACAGGTTACGCGAAATCAACTGGTGTTTTTAAATGGTGGCGCGCAAGCAGGTGCAGCTGAATATCGTTTGGATTTAAATGTCACGAGTTCAGCAGCTGGTGTGTTGGATGCGGGTACAGATAACAATTTTACGGCTGGCCGTATGACTGTTTCGGGAAGCTTTACCCTCACAAGACTATCTGATGGCGAAGTCATTCGCACAGCCAAACGCCAGGTAACATCACAATATGATCTACCTGATCAAGAGTTTGCGAAAATCCGCGCCTTGCAAGATGCTGAAAATCGTGCAGGCCGAGAACTCGCTGATGTTATTTACGCAGATATTTCTGCCGAATTGCGAAAGTAATATATCTAAGCACTCATGGGACAGATCAAAGCACACGAATTTGACGGATTTATCAAACGAGCTGATTTACCCTATCGTGTATTTTTAATTTATGGTCCAGATACCGGGTTGGTATCAGAGCGTGCTGCTGAGCTTTCTAAAAAGACCGGCGTTGATCTTTCAGATGATTTTAATCTTGTAAGATTGGATTCAAGCGAAATTTCGGCTGATCCCGGCCGCCTCGCCGACGAAGTTGGATCGATCGGCTTATTTGGTGGTTCAAGGCTTATCTGGGTCAAAAACGCAGCCAATGATAAAAAGCTTGTAAGCGCACTTTCTGGCGTATTGGAAGAAATCGGCGATAGCGTTTCTCTGATCATTGAAGCTGGTGATTTGAAAAAGTCCTCTTCACTGCGTAAAACCATCGAAAAAGCCGTACCTGCCGTTGCCATACCCTGTTATGCAGATGATGGTCGTGCGTTGCAAAATCTCATCGATCAAGAACTGACCAACGCAAATATGCGGATGGATATAGATGCGCGTCAGCTATTGTTGACATTTTTGGGTGGTGATCGTTTGGCCAGTCGCGGAGAAATCCAAAAGCTAATGCTTTATTGCCATGGCCAGGAGCAAATTCACATTGAGGATGTAATTGCCGCTATTGGCGATGCGTCATCAATTTCAGTAGATGAAACGGTTGATGCGATTTTATCTGGAAATATCAATGACTTAGATAGTTCGTTCAATCGCATTATCGCTTCAAAAACCCCAGTTTTTTTAATCCTGAGGTCCTGTTTAATACAGCTTCAACAGCTAGATTTAATGCGATCTGAAGTAGAGACAAACAATAAGCGCGCTAGTCAGGTGATGGCAGAAATGGGCCGCTTCATCCATTTCAAGCGTAAGCCTGTATTTGAAAAAGCGCTTAACAAATGGAATTGTCAGAAACTTCGGCTCGAAATGGATAAAATATCCAATGCCATTTTGGAAACAAGACGTAATGCAACACTTGAGACAAGTATTGCACGACAGGCTCTCATGCGTGTTTGTTTACTCAGCAGATAGTGAAATTAATTAACCGGCAACGCCAAGCAATTTACAAATAGAATCAAGCTGCTCCAGAGATTTATAACTAATCTGCAACTTTCCTTTTTCACCTTTGTGATCGAGCTGAACTTTTAGACCCAATACATCGGTTAAGCTTTTCTCAAGTGCCAAAGTATCGGCATCTTTTTGAACAGCTTCTTTCTTTGCAGATTGTTGCGAAGCGCCATTGATATCTTCTTGCGCCAATCGTTCCGCGTCTCGAACAGATAAACCTTTTTCGACAATCAATTTTGCCAATGCAAGCGGATCGGATGTCGAAACCAATGCTCGTGCATGGCCTGCTGACAAGCTTCCGTCCACCAACATATCTCGAACGCTATCTGGTAGTTTTAACAAGCGCAGGCTATTTGCGACATGTGAACGGCTTTTACCAATCACTTCGCCCAAATCATTTTGCGTATAGCCGTAATGAGACATTAGTTGCTCATAACCTAAGGCTTCTTCAAGTGGGTTAAGATCAGCACGCTGAACATTTTCAACAATGGCGATCTCGAGCGCTGTTTTATCATCAACATCGCGAACTAACACTGGAATTTCAGTGAGTTCCGCCTGCTGCGCTGCACGCCAACGACGTTCACCAGCGATAATTTCATAACGATCATTGCTTACTTTACGAACAACAATCGGCTGAACAATACCATGCTTACGGATAGAACGTGCCAAATCAACCAAATCGTCAGGATCGAAATTCTGACGGGGGTTTTCTGCATTTCTAACAACAAACTCTATCGGAAGCTTCTGATCTGGATTAATCTTCGGCTCGCTCGCTGGTTTATTATTGTCAGCATTGTCCATTTCGCCAATTAATGCTGCTAAACCGCGTCCTAAACGCTTTTTTGATTGTTCATCACTCATAAAACAAACCTATCTTTTAAAAATGGGGCCAAACTATGCAGCTTTATGGCTTCTTTCTCGCTGAATTACTTCCGATGCCAATTTTAAATAGGCCTGGCTACCTGAACATGCCAAATCATACAAAATGGCAGGTTTTCCATAAGATGGCGCCTCAGAAACGCGAACATTACGTGGGATAAGTGTGTGATACACCTTCTCTCCCAAGTTCTCACGAACATCCGCAACAACTTGATGTGCAAGCTTGTTCCGCGAATCATACATCGTCATCACGATACCTTGAATTTCAAGGTCCGGATTGAGCGTGTCGCGAACTTGTCCAACAGTTTCAAGGAGTTGGCTCAAGCCTTCCAAGGCAAAAAACTCACATTGTAAAGGAACCAGAACTGAATGAGCTGCTGCCATGGCATTCATCGTCAAAAGGTTCAAAGACGGTGGGCAATCAATAAGAATATAGTCATATTGAACCGCATCCGGAGTATTAAGAACCTTTTTTAAGCGAAAAGCGCGTTGGCTATCGTTTGAGATTTCCATCTCAAGGCCAAGCAAATCCATTGTCGACGGAACAATATCCAAATTGGGCACAGCTGTCTTTTTACAAGCCTGAGCAAGCTCTGCCTCATACATCAAAACATCATAGGATGATAAATCTCGATTGGCGCGCTCAATTCCCAGGCCTGTACTCGCGTTACCCTGCGGATCAAGGTCTACAATAAGCACTTTTTCACCAATAGCAGCCAGCGCTGTTGCAAGATTAATCGCTGTTGTTGTTTTACCAACCCCACCTTTTTGATTAGCAACTGTAATTATCCGGTTCTTAATTTGAGACATTGTACCCAACTCTTATCAAAAACCCCAAAATACTAGTCTAAAGTCTCTTAAGGCCATCAATTTGTAAAATAACCGATCCATCTTGAATCTGACTATCATATTTTACCAGATTAAAGTCCCAACGACTACGGGCAAGTTCAATTTCCAACTGATAATCCCGACCTTTATGAAGGTATGTGGATAATTTTTCGTTCTGTTCAAACCACGGTTCTGACATTTCTAAAAGGTCATCTAATGACGCAAGCGCTCGTGCCGAAATCGCCTCTATTTCAGGCGCTATATCAAATGCATCGGCAACGCGAACCGGGTGCACACTGGCGCGCGCGCCTGTTTCAACAATGACATTGCGTAAAAACGCCGCCTTCTTTTGATTGCTCTCAATCAGGTAGACCCAGCCACTACCGTGTTCTGCAAGACAAATTGCAGTGACGATGCCCGGAAAACCAGCACCGCTTCCCATATCCAACCAGGTCTTGGGTTTTGGGTCCAGCGCCCAAATTTGCAGACTATCAAGGACATGTCGGTCCCAGAGATCGCTCACAGTAGTTGGAGATATCAAATTGATGGTTTTTTGCCATTTACGCACTATATCGCCGTACTGACGCAATTTGGCCCATGTTTCACGTGAAACATTCACCGACTCTTCAAAAGTTTTTGACATGAAATTTCCTGCTAAGACGCTTTGATTTTGTCTTTTCCACTATGTCTCTTTAAGTACGTCAAAATCAAAGCTATTGCCGCTGGCGTCATACCATCAATTTTATTCGCATGCGCAATAGATTTAGGACGATTGGCATTAAGCTTATGTTTCAATTCATTAGATAGGCCTGGCAGCACATCAAAATCAAAATCATCAGGGATCAAACGTCCCTCTTCGCGCTGTTGGATGCGAATATCATTTTTTTGCCTGTCCATATAAACAGCGTAGGTTGCTTCGATCTCGATTGTTTCAAGAACACTGCGATCAAAATCACCAAGTTCAGGCCAAATACCTAAGATATTGTCCAATTTAATCTGCGGATATGATAATAGTTTAAACGCAGAACGGCGAATACCGTCCTTATTCAGCTTAAATCCGTGATTCTCAGCCTCATTCGGCGTTAATGACAAGTTTTCAAAGGCAGATCGACACTTATCGATATCGGCCTGCCAAGCTTCAAAACGTTGACGCCGCTCATCCGAAACACAGCCTATTGAGATACCAAATGGTGTCAATCTTAGATCGGCATTATCAGCGCGAAGCGTTAAACGAAACTCTGCGCGCGATGTAAACATCCGGTAGGGTTCGGTAACTCCATGCGTGGTAAGATCATCGATCATCACACCGATATAAGAAGAGCTGCGACTGAAGATAATCTCATCTCCACCCATTGATTTACGCGCTGCATTTAATCCCGCGACAAGTCCCTGTGCACCAGCCTCTTCATAACCCGTCGTACCATTAATCTGCCCTGCTAAGAAGAATCCAGACAGTTTTTTAAGTTCAAGCGTTTGTTTTAACTCTCTGGGATCAATATAATCATACTCGATTGCATAACCTGGCTGCAAAATGGTTACATTTTCTAGGCCAGGGATGGTTCGAATGAACTTATCCTGCACGTCTTCCGGCAAAGATGTCGAAATACCATTGGGGTAAACCGTATCGTCATCTAAACCTTCTGGTTCTAAGAAGATCTGATGACCATCTCTGTCGCCGAATTTCACAATTTTATCTTCAATGGATGGGCAGTAACGTGGTCCTACACCTTCAATTTGCCCGGAATACATCGCAGATTTAGAGATGTTTTCTTCAATAATCTTATGTGTTGCCATCGTCGTGCGGGTAATCCCACAAGGTATTTGTCTCTGTTTGACGCCATCGGTCATAAAAGAAAAAGGAACCGGGTCTTCATCGGGACCCTGTTCTTCTAGCTGATCCCACGCAATCGTTTTGCCATCTAGTCTGGCCGGTGTACCAGTCTTTAGTCGTTCTAGCCTTAGACCCAGCGCTTCAAGACGATCAGATAAGCCTAACGCTGGCGCTTCATTCATCCGCCCAGCTGGAATTTTCTTATCACCAATATGGATCAAGCCGCGCAAGAATGTGCCAGTGGTCAGAACAACGGCTTTACATTTAAAAGAACGACCGTCTTTAGTTTTTACGCCTTCGATGACTTCATTTGATAGGATGAGATCGTCAACTTCGCCTTCAATAACTTCTAAGTTATTGATTTGACGAATATTTTCCTGCATTGATTCCCGATACAATCGACGATCAGCCTGGGTTCTTGGCCCGCGAACAGCTGGTCCTTTACGTCGGTTCAACATTCTATATTGAATAGCCGCATCATCTGTCACGCGACCCATCAAACCATCCATGGCATCAATTTCGCGAACAAGATGGCCTTTGCCCAATCCACCAATTGCTGGATTACAAGACATAACACCGATTGTATCAAATTTATGAGTGATTAGAGCAGTTTTTACGCCCAAACGCGCTGAAGCAGAAGCTGCTTCGCAACCTGCATGCCCACCACCAATAACGATTACGTCGTAATCCATAAGTCACCTTGCATTCATAAATGATTTTCGCGTTTCACGTGGAACCATACTAAAATGTTTCACGTGAGTCATTCAAAAGAGGTTTCAGTGTTTCACGTGAATCATTTACCGACACAAAACTCACTGAATATAACTCCGAGTAGGTCTTCTACATCAACCCGTCCGGTAATTCTACCCAAATTATCTTGAGATATCCGCAAGTGTTCACTTCTTATCTCAATAGGCAAATCAGAATTAGAAAGCGCGTATTCGAGTTCGGACATAGCTGACTTTAACAGATCAACATGCCTACGCCGAGTTGGAACAACCAGATCGTCGCGAATACTAGATAATGCCAATTTAGATTTGATAAGATCTAACAAAGCATCAACATCAGCCATCGATCGGGTGGAAAGGGAAATATCCGTATCTTTTTGCCAATGAGCTCCTGTAATGTCAGACTTCGTGCCAATAATAATCATATTAGAAACATCAGCAAAATCATTGGCATAAGTATCTTCTGATTGTCCGGGTTCAATCAGATAAAGCACCAAATCAGCTTGAATAAGCTCACTCTTGGCTTTTCTAATCCCCTCGCGTTCAACCTTACTATCCGTCTCTCGCAGACCAGCGGTATCCTTTAACACAACCAGAAACCCCTCAAGATCAAGACGAACTTCCAATACATCGCGCGTTGTGCCTTGTTCATCTGATACGATAGCCACTTCCCGACCCGCGATTGCATTCATCAAAGATGATTTTCCAGCATTAGGCGCGCCTGCAATAACAATAGAAAAACCAGATCGAGAAATTTCACCAATCTTTGATTTCTCGAGATGGTCATTCATATCGCTAATTAGGGATGAAATATCGCTCCATATCTGATCAGATACCGATCCAGGTATGTCTTCCTCATCAGAAAAGTCGAGCTCAGCCTCGATTAGTGCTCGAGATCGCAATATTTGCGCGTTCCACTGCTCATAGAGCCGGCGCAAACCACCATCTGCCTGTTCAACAGCCAGTTTTCGTTGCATTTCAGTTTCAGAAGATAATAGATCTGCTAAGCCCTCGGCCTCAGTTAGATCCATTTTTCCATTATCATAAGCACGTTTTGTGAATTCTCCCGCTTCAGCGAAACGAAATCTATCTAACGCGCCTAATTCATCAAAAATTGAATCAACAACGGCCCGGCCGCCATGAACATGCAGCTCTGCGCAGTCTTCTCCAGTAAACGAATGAGGGTTTGGGAAAAATAGTACCAAACCCCTGTCAATTAATTGGTTGTTTTGTTTCCGAATCGATTTAAGTGAGGCCACTCGTGGCTCTAATTCACCAATCCCAAGCGTTTCGAGAGCGAATCGAACTTGTAGACCCGAAATCCGTATAACAGCTACACCTGCAGGCACAGATCCAGATGATAAAGCAAAGATTGTGTCAAATTCACTCAATTTCACACGCCTTTACAAATAAATTATCGCTAAGTCATTCTAAGTATTCATAGAATCGAAGAATTCTTGATTGCTCTTCGTCTGTTTAAACTTATCAATGAGGAATTCGATCGCATCTGTTGTTCCCATTGGAGACAAGATACGGCGCAATACAAAGATCTTCTGTAGATCTTGTTTTGGAACGAGAAGATCTTCTTTCCGCGTACCTGATTTCAGGATATCCATTGAAGGATAAATACGCTTATCAGAAACTTTGCGATCAAGAACCATTTCAGAGTTACCAGTACCTTTAAACTCTTCAAAGATAACCTCATCCATGCGAGAACCTGTATCAATCAAAGCTGTAGCAATGATTGTTAGCGAACCGCCTTCTTCGATATTACGAGCGGCACCAAAGAAACGTTTCGGGCGCTGCAATGCATTGGCATCAACACCACCTGTGAGAACTTTACCTGATGACGGAACCACTGTGTTGTAAGCCCGGCCAAGTCTAGTAATTGAATCAAGCAGGATCACAACATCGCGACCATGTTCTACTAGGCGTTTCGCCTTTTCAATAACCATTTCAGCAACTTGCACGTGACGAACAGCCGGTTCATCAAAGGTGGAAGATACAACTTCACCCTTCACAGAACGCTGCATATCTGTAACTTCTTCAGGACGCTCATCAATGAGCAACACAATGAGATAACATTCAGGATGATTTGCTGTGATAGAATGCGCTATATTCTGCAAGAGAACCGTTTTACCCGTACGAGGCGGCGCAACAATTAGACCACGTTGTCCTTTACCTAACGGCGCGACAAGATCAATCACACGACCAGACATATCTTTATTTGTCGGATCATTAAGTTCCATATTAAAGCGTTCGTCTGGATATAAAGGTGTCAGATTATCAAAATGAACTTTGTGTCTGATCTTTTCAGGATCATCAAAGTTAATTGTGCTGACTTTTAACAACGCAAAATAACGTTCACCGTCCTTAGGGCTGCGAATTGGGCCTTCAACAGTATCACCAGTTTTCAAAGAAAACTTTCGGATTTGTGAAGGAGAAATATAAATATCATCGGGACCTGGAAGATAGTTTGCGCTGGCTGAGCGCATAAAACCAAAACCATCTTGCAAAACTTCAACAACGCCCTGGCCGATAATTTCAACATCTTGTTCAGCGAGTTTCTTCAAAATGGCAAACATCAATTCCTGTTTGCGCATAACACTCGCATTTTCAACTTCAACGCTTTCAGCGAATTCCAAGAGTTCTGTTGGTGTTTTGCTTTTAAGCTCTTGCAGCTTCATTTCTTGCATGAAAAATCCAGATAATATGTAATGAGAACGCATCCGCTAGGTGAAACCGAAGGACTCGGGCGGATAAATATAGCTCCTAAATAGCGATAAATGTCTAAAACTGCAAGGGGTTACGTAAATTTCCCTCTTCACGTTTCAATTCAAACTAAAACGGTCGGACGATAACCATTATGACAATACCGATCATCAACACTGTTGGTATTTCATTTGCCATACGCCATTGCTTTTCAGAAAGTTGATTTTCATCAGCTGAAAATCGCTTCTGTGACTTAGACAGCCATCCATGCGCACCTGACATTGCCAAAACCAGAATGAACTTAACCCAAAACCACCCAGCTAAATCAACTAGGCCGCTGAACATTAGCCACAAACCCGCGCCCCAAGTCACCATCATCGCTGGATTTATTATAACTTTCAGTAACTTAAACTCCATGATCTTCAATTTTTCTGAAACCGGAGATCCTACTTCTTCACTTGCGTGATAAACAAATAATCTGGGTAAATATAACATCCCAGCCATCCAGGAAATGACCGCTATGATATGAAGTGCCTTAATCCAAAGATAGAAATTTTCATTTTTCCAGGTAAGAGCCAAGAATGCCACAAACAAAATGGAAGCAATTGCCATTAAAGGCTTTTTCGATGATTTCGCTGTAGCTTCACTCATTTTTTAAAGTTCCTAACACGTTCAATAAGACGGGTAACATTTTCAGGATCTGCTTGAGGCGTAATACCATGACCTAAATTAAAGATCAGCGGTCCATCTGATAAAGTTTCCATAATCCGATCAATCCCATCATCCAACGCCTTACCGCCAGCAATCATTAACATAGGATCAAGATTACCCTGAACCGCACCATCTTTTTGCAATTCCTTAGCAAAACTTAATGGAACAGACCAATCAAGGCCAATCCCGTCTGAACCGACAGCTTTTCTATAATTTCGCAGCAGGATACCAGCACCCTTCGCAAACGCGATGATCTTCGCATTTGGTCTCTGAGCTCTCACTTGATCGATAATTCGCTTCACAGGTCGAATAGCAAACTTTTCAAATTCTGTTTCACCCAAGACACCAGCCCAAGAATCAAAGATTTGCACAGCATCAGCACCTGCATCAATTTGAGCGATAAGATATTCAGCTGACATATCAGCGAGCAAATCTAATAGTTTCATAAACGAAGCTTCATGCTCATAAGCGAACAACCGAGCTGGCGCTTGATCAGGTGTACCATGGCCGGCAATCATATATGTCGCAACTGTCCAAGGCGCACCACAAAAGCCCAATAATGTGGTTTCAGAAGGTAATTCAGCCCGTAGACGACGAACTGTCTCAAATACAGGTGCTAGATGTTCTAAAAATCCATCAGCTTGTAGCTTTTCAATGCCTTTCACATCTATCGGATCCATTTGAGGACCTTCACCTGCCACAAATCTTACATTTCGATCTAAAGCATCAGGAATGACCAAAATATCAGAAAATAAGATAGATGCGTCAAATCCATAACGTCTTATAGGCTGCATAGTTACTTCAACAGCTAAGTCAGGTGTGTAGCACAAATCCAAAAAGTTCGGGGCTTTGGTTCTTGTGGCACGATATTCAGGTAAATAACGTCCTGCTTGTCTCATTAGCCATATTGGTGGTGGGAAAACGGTTTCACCGTCTAATACTCTTAGCAATTTACGCGTTTCGGACACTTATCCACCCCTGCCTATATATAAGAAATGTTTGTATATTTATTTATTGTTATTAGAGTCTGTGAAGATCGGTTATTATATATAACGCACAATCTATCAACAGCCTATCCACATTCTTGTCGCATGACATTTGCAATCCAGATTTGAAAACTATCTGCAAAACGACATATTTTTCAATGTCTTGCCAGCGTCCATAAATTTATCCCCAATAGTAGCGCGATATTTTCAGATCCGACTAAATTTAATGCACAGCTATGCCAATTGTGTATAACTTCCGACTTATTCATCGAGTTTTTCCAAAATATTTTTCAAAACTAAGTTATCCAAAGTGCTCAACAGGTGCTAAAGAAAATTGTGGTTAAGAATCCGTTAAAAATTGACTCTTGAACAGAATCATAACGGCAAGAAAGAATCGTTAGGTATTTTAAAAATATGAACACTACACTAGTGCTTGCATCGCAGAGTATTCATCGCAAAAATTTAATGGAAAATGCCGGGTTGGAATTTAAGTGTCAGCCGGCAGATATCGATGAACGAACAATTGAGCTAGCGATAAAGGATACGGGCGCGACCCCAAAGGAGTTAGCTCTTATCTTAGCAAGCGCAAAAGCATTAGACGTTTCACAAAAAATCCCAGATGCTTATGTCATCGGATCAGACCAAACACTTTCGTTAAATGATGAGCTGTTTCATAAACCTGAAGATATGGAAGCTGCCCGGCGAACTCTATTAAAACTATCAGGCCAAACTCACACGCTAAATAGTGGTGTTTCAATCGCTAAAAACGGTGAAACTATCTGGCAACATGTCTCAATCGCTGAATTAACAATGCGGGAATTAAGCCCAGAGTTCATCGGCAGACATCTATCTGAAGCGGGCGAAAGTGTTTTAACCTCCGTTGGTGCCTATCAACTTGAAAAACAGGGCGTTCAATTGTTTGAAAAGATTGAAGGAGATTTTTTTACAATTGTGGGATTGCCGATGCTGCCCCTATTGGCGCAATTGCGCGAATTAAATGTGATTGAGGGCTAATTAATGAAACATGCTTTTGTAACAGGATTTCCGATCAAGCAGTCCAAATCACCACTTATTCATGGATATTGGCTTAATCAGCTTAAAATTGATGGTTCTTATAAGGCTGTCGAGCTCGAAGAAGACGGTTTTGCAAACTTCATTGCACAGCTCAAATCCGGTGAAGCAAATTTTGAGGGCGGCAACGTAACAATGCCGTTTAAAGAAGAAGCTTTTCAGCTGGTTGATGAGCGAGATGCAATTGCAGAAAAAATTGGCGCCGTGAACACGATATATCGAAAAGACGATAAACTGTGTGGCACGAATACCGATGCCTATGGTTTTGCGGCAAATTTAGATGATTTGGTCCCACAATGGCGCCCCAATAATGATAGTGAAAGTAAAGCCGTGGTTTTTGGTGCTGGTGGTGCAAGTAGAGCTATTTTATATGCGTTGATTGAAGCCGGTTTCTCCAAAATAGCACTTTATAATAGGACGTTATCTCGTGCCCAAACGCTCGCGGATGAATTTGGCTCTACGGTCACTGCCTATCAAATGGATGATGTAAATCAGGGTCTGATAAACGCAAATCTATTCGTTAACACATCTTCTTTAGGCATGAATGGGACTGAAGTGCCTGATCTTAATTTTGCTGAAATGGCTGAAGGCGCCATTGCAACTGATATCGTTTATCACCCGCTCAAAACCAAGTTTTTAGAAAACGCTGAAAAACAAAATATAGCGATCGCGGATGGTTTCGGCATGTTGTTGCATCAAGCAGTTCCAGGTTTTGAACATTGGTTTGGAGCTCGACCTGATGTTACCAAAGCATTGCGCGATAAAATATTAGATGGACAATCCTAATATGAAGATCATTGGTTTAACCGGATCAATCGGTATGGGAAAAACTACAACGGCTGAGATGTTTAAAAAACATGGCGTGCCGACCATTGATGCAGACCAAATTGTTCATCAATTATATGAAAATGAAGCTGTCGCGCTTATAGAAGAAGCCTTTCCTGGCACAACAGACAGTAAAACGGTTGATCGGGAAAAACTCTCAGCTTCTGTGATTGGGCAGCCAGATAGTTTTAAAAAACTAGAAGCCATCATCCATCCGCTTGTGCGCCAAAAACAAGATGAGTTCATCAAATCTCATCGCGAACAGGGCACGGATTTAGTCCTGTTAGATATTCCATTATTGTTTGAAACAGGCGCGCAATCGCGTGTTGATATTGTTGTTGTTGTAACCTGCGATCCTGAAATTCAGAAAAAACGTGTTTTGGCGCGCAAAAACATGAACATTGATAAATTCAATGCGATCTTGAAAAAACAATTACCAGATACTGAAAAACGAAAATTGGCTGACCATATTGTGGATACATCGGTTAGTTTTGAAGAAACTGAAGCGCAAGTCATAGCGCTTCTATCCAACTTGCGGCAAAACTAGATAAACCAATCTCATATTTAAAGGCTTGTTATGCGCGAAATCATCTTCGATACGGAAACAACCGGGTTAAGTAATAAAGACGATCGAATTATCGAGTTTGGTGGGGTTGAGCTTGAAAATAAGTTCCCAACCGGCAATTTTCTACACATATATATCAATCCAGAAGGTAAGAAAGTTCATCCTGATGCCTTGGAAGTGCATGGTATAACCGATGAATTCTTGCTGGATAAGCCATCGTTTAAAGACATAGCCGATGAAATGCTCGAATTTGTCAAAGGCGCAAAGCTTGTTGCGCATAATGCAAATTTTGATATGGGCTTTTTAAATGCTGAGCTTGCGCGGTTAGATAAATCACCTATCGGCAATGAGCATGTCATTGATACTTTAGCCATTGCTCGCCGCAAACATCCAATGGGCCCCAATAGTCTTGATGCGCTTTGTCGTCGTTATGGAATTGATAATTCCAAACGTGAAAAGCACGGAGCTTTGCTCGATGCTGAATTATTGGCGGAAGTTTATATTGAACTATCTGGCGGTAAACAGACGGCATTAAGTCTGGTTAGCAGTGGAAACACCGATGAACAAAACACATCGGTATCTGAAGAAACAGCGCGCATAAATGCGCGGCCAAGCCCTTTGGCGTCTCGAATTACCGATGATGAAAGACAAGCGCACGCTAAGCTTGTCGAAGATTTGGGTGAAAATTCTATCTGGGCAAAATCTGCGACATAAAAAAACCGGCCTAAATCAACAAAGATCTAAGCCGGCTTTAAAAATTAGAATCTAACACTTTTAGTTAGTTTTTGGCGCCTCAACCTTAGCTTTTGCTTGCTCTTCAGCCATACGCTGTTGGAACATTTGCGCAAAATCAATTGGGTCGATCATCAATGGTGGGAAGCCGCCATTGCGAGTTGCGTCAGCAACGATTTGACGAGCAAATGGGAATAGCAAACGTGGGCACTCAATAAATAGAACAGGTAGAACGTGCTCTTGTGGGAAGTTTGCCACACGGAAGATACCGCCATAAACCAATTCGATATGGAAAAGCTGCTCGTCGCCATTTTTTGCGTCAGCTGTTAGGTTCAACACAACGTCAAAATCTGTTTGTGACATTGGGTTTGCGTTGACATTCACGTTGATATTGATGTCAGGAGCTTTTTCTTTTGGTCCAAGAGATTTAGGTGCGCCTGGATTTTCAAAAGAAAGATCTTTGATATACTGCGTTAGGATATTCAAAGATGGTGGTGCAGAAGCTTCGCCGTTTGATCCCGCAGCGTTGTTATCAGCTTTATCTGACATATTAATTTCCTTTATTTCCTCGAAGGCTGTGATTTCTCTGACAGCCGATAAATTGAAAAATCTTGTCGGTGAGCTAGCATCTCAAACCATGCCTTACAACCAAAAAAAGGTAAAAACTCTATTTCGGCTTATTTTCGCCCTCAATCCACGGGGAATCTGGATTGGGCTCTGAGCTCGGATTTGGTTCCGGATCACGTGAATATTCATCTTCATTCAGATCAACAAATGGCTCACCCTGGTAATTTGGTCCTCGATTAGAACCTGCACCATTAGAACCTGAGCCAGGTCCAAATCCCGCACCGCCAACATTAATGACATTGATGCGCGTCTTTAAGAAGTTCCAAGCAAGGTCCCGAAACGGTGGGAAGAACAATAAGAACCCGATGGAATCTGTAACGAAACCTGGGGTTAACAGTAAAACACCTGCAATCATGATCATGGCGCCGTGAACAAGCTCACGCCCAGGAATATTACCGGAGCGACTTTCAGCCTGCAATTTTTGCAAAATTGATAGGCCTTGTTGACGCAGGAAGAATGTCCCCAATATCGCAGTCACCAAAATCATACCTAATGTTGGAAATACACCAATTTGTCCTCCAACAAGGATGAAAACGGTGATTTCCAGAATTGGAATCACCAATAATAAGAACGGGATCAATGAAAATGCCATAAATACGGGTTCAATCTAATGAGTTTAAGCTTCGAAGGTGTCTAATTTAGTGCGTAATTGCGATCTAAAATGACGTTGTTCCGTATAGATAATGCATGTTCTTGCATTTTTAAAGGTAAATGGATTTGAATGCGGGGCGTAAGCACTCTATATGCTTATATAGACTAATAATTTAGATGGCGATTCTGATGGGTTCTTTTGATTTTACAACTTTGTTCTTTTTTGTAGTGGCGGTAATCGTATTCATACAATTGCGCGGCGTCCTGGGTAAGCGAACAGGACACGAGAAAGAACATCACCATCAGCAAAGTGAAATCAATGACATGTATACAGAAGCGGAAGCGGATTCCAATGTCGTAACTTTGCCGCGTCGCGATGATGCTGAAGAGCCGATCAATAAGTTTCTAAATGTTGATAGCTACGCGGAACCTGGAACAACATTGAATAATCAATTGCGTGATGTCATCCAGGCTGATCCAAATTTTGCACCTA
Source organism: Rhizobiaceae bacterium (assembly GCA_020628775.1). GTDB lineage: Bacteria > Pseudomonadota > Alphaproteobacteria > Rhizobiales > Rhizobiaceae > Lentilitoribacter. The sequence continues at coordinate 28,594 of JAHDEP010000006.1, forward strand.
AGCAGTTCGTTGATGGCGCGAAAATGGCGTATGAAATGATTGTTACGGCTTTTGCATACGGTAATCGTAAAGAGCTGAAAAATCTCCTATCCCGCGATGTTTATGACAGCTATGTCGCTGCAATTAACGAACGTGAGTCACGAAAAGAAACAGTTAGATTTGATTTCGTCGGTGTTGATAAGGCTGAAATCGTTCAAGCTGAAGTTGTTGGTCGTGATGTAAACGTCACCGTACGTCTGGTTAGTCAGATTATTTCAGCGACTTTGGATAGCGGCGAAGATGTTGTTGAAGGTGATTTGGAAGAAATCGCAGAAGTGATCGACATTTGGACATTCTCGCGCGATGTTAAATCACGTGATCCAAACTGGCGTTTGGTCGCTTCAGAGCCTGATAACGGCTAATCCAATTTTGAAAAATGATTGATAATTACCAGCCGGTTCCATATTCGCAAGTTCCCGGCTGGCACGAAGATGATCATCTCTTAGCATTTCAGGCATTTTTGCTAACGGCCAGATCTCATCTTAGCGCAAAGCCCTACCGTCAAAAATCATTCCCCTTAGATCAAAACGCGTTCCATCAAATTTGTTCAGATGCGTTAAGCGTTTCACAAACGCAAGATCTGACAAGTTCCATTGCAAAAGCATTTTTCGAACAGCATTTCACCGCTTATCAAGTGCGAGAAGCAGGTTTTGTTACAGGTTACTATGAGCCGGAAATAAAAGTGCGCTTTAGCAAAGACGAGATATTTAGATATCCGTTTTATCAAAGACCAGACGAACTGGTTGATATTGATGATCCTGACAATCCCCCAGAAGGAATAGAACCAGGCTATGCTTTCGCTAAGAAATCAGCTGATGGTTTATCGCCCTTTCCATCCCGCCGCGAAATTGATCAAGGTTATCTTAAAAACCGTGGGCTTGAAATCGCCTATGCGGAAAGCAAAGCGGATGTGTACTTCACCCATATTCAAGGGTCAGCCAGACTGATAGATGATAATGGCATCATTAAGCGCATTACATATGCGGCAAAATCGGGTCATCACTACACTTCTATCGGAAAAATTTTGATAGAACGTGGTGATATCCACCAAGAAGACATGTCCATGGATGCTATTCGTAAGTGGATTGATGATCATCCAAATTTGGTCGATGAGCTGTTATGGAACAATCAATCCTATATCTTTTTCAAAGAATTATCAGAGCACGATCCGAGCATGGGTCCGGTTGGCGCTGCAAAAGTACAACTAACCGATCAACGTTCGCTTGCTATTGATAAATCAATTTATCAGTTTGGCCTGCCGATTTTTGTCGCCGCTAACGATTTAGAAATATCTTCTTTGCAAAAAAGGTTTCGTCAATTGATGATCGCTCAGGATACGGGGTCAGCAATTTTAGGGCCCGCTAGGGGTGATATTTTTATCGGATCTGGTTTAAAAGCAGGGCAAGTAGCTGGTAGCATATCGCATGAAGCAAGATTTTATGTGTTATTGCCGAACGAAGAGATTTATTAAAAGCAAATGTCAAAACGGGTCAAAAAACTATCGGTGGAGGATCAAAAGGTTTGGCGTCATGTCACCCAAACAGTAATCCCTTATGGTGACCCGTTAGAAATCGATGAATTTGAAGATGAGATTGTCCAAGACGAAGAACTGAAAAGCGTAAAGCCTGAAAAAGCGCGACTTCGCTCAACGGCTGATAGTTATTCACCGCCCGTGCAAACACCTAAAGCCAAAATGAAATCGACGGACCTACATCCTATAGAACGCCCGGTTCATAAAAAGATTGCAAAGGGTCGAGTTACGATTGATGCACGTATTGATCTGCATGGTATGACACAACAAATTGCCCATCGTGCGCTATATAATTTTCTAACAGACGCATATTTGTGTGGTGATCGCCATGTTTTGGTTATCACGGGTAAAGGGAATTCTTCAGGCGGCCGGGGTATATTGCGTCAGGTGGTGCCGGAATGGTTCAAGAACCCCGATTTTAAAGAGCTTGTATCGGGGTATCGTTCGTCTGCGCAACACCATGGTGGTGATGGCGCGCTTTATGTGCGTTTGCGTCGCAAGCACGATCCGCGCAACTAGTTGGACTGGAATGGGTATTTGCTATGACACCTTTTGGAAAAGCCATTCGAGATTTACGTGAAGAGCGCGGTATAACGCAAAAGCAAATGGCACAGGCGCTTAATGTTACACCAGCTTATCTATCAGCGTTAGAACACGGTCACAGATCAAAGCCAAATTGGCATTTTGTTCAGCGGATCATTGGTTATTTTAACATCATTTGGGATGATGCTGAGGAGTTGATGAACTTAGCGGGATTATCCGATCCAAAGATCAGTATCGATACATCTGGTTTATCACCACAGGCGACAGAAACAGCTAATCATTTGGCAAAAAAGATAGCAAAACTGTCAGATGATGATCTGAAACACATCAAGAAAATTATTGATGAAGCGTAAGGGCTAAAAAGCTACCATTTAGCAATGATGCCGCGCAGCTCTTTTTCATGCTTATTTACAAACCAGCCGTAGTAATTTTCTCGCGGATATTTACGCCCGCTGCGACGGAATTTTCGCGCACGTTCATCCGGCTTTCCCAAATTATACAAAGTGGCCGTTAAACCTGGGTTTTTAGAAATATCAACGCGACCAGATTTTTTATATTCATCAATGGATACCCTGATCGAAGCTGCCATATAGGTCAAAGTGGTGTTGGGATCCATTATCGCTTTGTAAACACCACGTGCATCGGAAGCTTTGATCTTTCTGTGCTTCGTTGTGGCATTGACTTTATCGGTCAGTTTTAATGCGGTAAGCGGGTTAATCTGACCAAGACCAAATGTTTGACCTGCATAAAATGGCTGGAAAAATATCGCGCTAAATCT
>JAHDEP010000006.1:31584-39547 GCA_020628775.1 Rhizobiaceae bacterium
AGCTTTTTGACTTTTTCGTATTTGTTATCAAACGTAGTCTTTTTCGCAGATGTACGGCGGCTGGACGCAGAAGGAATTTTAGGTTGTTTTGAATAACGGTTGCCGCTGGGCACAACGCGCGTTGATGCAGCAGCAGCAATATCTACTGCCAAAAGACCAACAATTGCCCCAATAGCGATCAGTCCCCGCATCTCACCAAATTCCTATCTGCCCATTTCTATGATTTGTTTATAGTATGAATTTAGACAAATCTGTGTCCTGCGCAAGATCGCCAACGTTTTTTCGGACATATTCTGCATCAATTGTGACAGTTGCGCCACTTGTATCAGGTGCAGAGAACGAAATGTCGTCTAAAACGCGCTCCATAACCGTTTGCAAACGTCTGGCACCGATGTTTTCAACGGTGGAGTTTAGATGAACCGCAACATCGGCCAATGCATCGATCGCATCGTCCGTAAACTCAAGCGTTACGTCTTCGGTTTTCATCAAAGCAACATATTGTTTGATCAAACTCACTTCGGTTTCTGTAAGAATACGGCGGAAATCATCTTTTTCCAGTGCGCGAAGTTCAACGCGGATTGGCAAGCGACCCTGCAATTCAGGTAGTAAGTCTGAAGGTTTGGCAACATGGAACGCACCCGATGCCACAAACAAGATGTGGTCGGTTTTAATCGGTCCATATTTGGTTGATACAGTTGTGCCTTCAACAAGCGGCAACAAATCACGTTGCACCCCTTCACGTGATACACCAACACCAGCGCCACCATCTTTTGCTGCAATCTTATCGATCTCGTCGATGAAAACGATCCCGTCATTTTGCGCCGAGCGGATGGCTTCCTGCTGAATTTGTTCATCGTCGAGCAATTTATCAGATTCATCATTGATCAATTGCGCATAGGAATCTTTAACCGTGGTTTTGACCTTCTTAGTTTGCCCACCCATGGCTTTGCCAAACATGTCGCTTAGATTCAAAACACCAATATTAGCACCCGGCATTCCTGGCACTTCAAAATTTGGCATGCCTGATTGATTGTCTGACAATTCGATTTCAATTTCAGTATCGTCGATCAAGCCTTCGCGTAGTTTTTTGCGAAATGAATCTCTTGTTTTCGGCGATGCAGTGTTGCCGCAAAGCGCATCAAGCACGCGTTCTTCAGCATTAAGATGCGCTTTTGCTTTCACTTCAGCGCGCTTTTTATCTTTGACGATAGAAATGCCAGCCTCAACCAGATCACGGATGATTTGTTCAACATCGCGGCCAACATATCCAACTTCGGTAAATTTTGTTGCTTCGACTTTAATGAAAGGTGCACCAGCGAGTTTTGCCAGGCGGCGAGAAATCTCTGTTTTACCCACGCCTGTCGGCCCGATCATAAGGATATTCTTCGGCATAACCTCATCACGTAAATCATCTGGTAATTGCTGACGACGCCAACGATTTCGCATAGCAATAGCAACTGCGCGTTTCGCGTCTTTCTGTCCAATGATGTAGCGATCAAGTTCTGATACGGTTTCACGTGGTGAAAATGTGGTCATTTATTTTTAATTCCATATTTTGGGGTACATAGCGAAAAACTGATTTAATCTTGGACTTTAGTTTTCAGTCTCAAGCGTTTCCACAACGATATTTTGGTTTGTATAGACGCAAATATCTCCAGCGATTTCCATTGCTTTTTTCGCAATGTCTTCTGCGGACATATCTGTATCCATTAAAGCACGCGCGGCGGCGTAAGCGTAGTTTCCACCTGAGCCAATAGCCATTGTGCCATGTTCTGGTTCTAAAACATCGCCATTACCGGTGATGGCAAGCGTAACATCTTTATCTGCAACCAGCATCATAGCTTCCAAGCGGCGCAGATAGCGATCCGTGCGCCAATCTTTTGCAAGTTCAACAGACGCGCGCATTAATTGACCCGGATATTGTTCAAGCTTTGCCTCAAGACGTTCAAGCAGAGTAAAAGCATCCGCTGTTGCACCTGCAAAACCAGCGATAACGTTTCCGCCTTTACCAATTCTACGAACTTTACGTGCATTTCCCTTCATAACAGTCTGGCCAAGGCTAACCTGTCCATCACCTGCCATGACAGAAACACCGTCCTTTTTGACGGTAATAATAGTGGTTGCGTGCATTGGCGCATAAGGCGCAGCGCTTGGGTTCTGATCACTCATAAATATTCCTAACTTCCTGCCAATATTGAGATTTGGCCCATAAATGCAATTCATTGATCCCATATGTAGGTGCGAAATGTAGAAAATCAAAAGGTAATTTTTATAAAACCATCATCTCACTTATGGAAATTTGTGCCTTGGCCTGTTATTGAGCACATATTATTTTATCACTTGGAGCGGCCTATGGCTCAAGATATATCAAAAAGATCAGCGTCCATCGAACGTAAAACCAATGAAACGGATATTTCAGTTTCAGTGAACATCGATGGCACAGGCGTAAACAATATCAAAACGGGCGTTGGCTTTTTCGACCATATGCTTGATCAATTATCACGCCATTCTTTGATTGATATGGATATTCATGCAGATGGCGATCTGCATATTGACGATCACCACACCGTAGAAGATGTCGGGATTGCCATTGGGCAAGCTCTATCAAAGGCGCTTGGTGATCGTAAAGGCATTACCCGCTATGCAAGTTTGGATCTTGTGATGGATGAAACCATGACAAAGGCGGGCATTGATATTTCTGGTCGTCCGTTTTTGGTTTGGAATGTTGAATTCTCAGCGCCAAAAATTGGTACGTTTGACACAGAGCTTGTCCGTGAGTTTTTCCAAGCCCTTGCACAAAACTCTGGCATGACATTACATGTGAAGAACTATTATGGTGCGAATAACCACCATATTGCTGAAACCTGTTTTAAAGCCGTTGCGCGCGTTCTGCGAACAGCATGCGAGATTGACCCTCGACAGGCGGATAAAATCCCGTCTACCAAGGGAACGTTGGGTTAAACGAGGAACCAAATGAAACCGTATTTAATACTCGGTTCAAAATCTGCCAATAACGTGGGCGAACTTATGGTCGTGGGCGACAAGTTCTCATGGCTTGCCGCTCTTTTTGCGCCATTTTGGTTTTTATGGCGCGGAATGTGGTTGCATGCCTTGTTATCGTTTGTAGCTTTTGCGGTGATTGGTGGCGCGCTGTCCGGATTGGAAAATCCTGCGATTTCGATCATTGTACAACTGGCAATGTCTTTATGGTTTGGATTGGAAGCGCGATATTTTTATATCGAGCACTTAAAAAGCCAAGGCGCGTCAGTTTTGGGCATTCATTTAGCGTTTGATGAGCAAATGGCGATGGAATTGCATTTAGATGCGCATCCGTTTTCAGATCAAAAACCACAAGAGGGATCCAATATCATCACCTCTTACGATAAAGCATATCATGCAGATATGATATTTGGCGGTAATTAGGAATATTCATGAAAGTTGCTGTTATTGATTATGGATCGGGAAATCTTCGATCCGCTGTTAAGTCATTTGAGCGTGCGGCGCGAGAAGCGGGATTATCAGCCGATATTAATTTGGTTGATACCCCTGAAGCTGTGCTTGCTGCTGATCGTATTGTTCTGCCAGGTGTTGGCGCTTATGCAGATTGTCGCCGTGGTTTAGGTGCGGTGCCGGGCATGGTTGATGCTTTGCATGAGGCTGTAATTAAAAAAGCCAAGCCATTTTTTGGGATTTGTGTTGGTATGCAGCTCATGTCCACGCGCGGACTTGAGAAAGAAACCATCGATGGTCTTAATTGGGTTTCAGGTGATGTTGCTGAGATTAAGATCGATGATCCGAACCTTAAAATCCCGCAAATGGGTTGGAACACAATTGATCTAACACGTGAGCATCCATTATTTGATGGTATAAAAACGGGTGCCGATGGCAAGCATGCTTATTTCGTTCACTCCTATCATTTTGTACCTGAAAATCCTGAGGATGTTTTGGCGACGGTCCAATATGGTGGCACCGTGACGGCCGTTATTGCCAAAGACAACATGATTGGCACACAATTTCACCCTGAGAAAAGCCAGGAACTTGGTCTTTCGCTGATAACAAACTTTCTAAAATGGTCTGTGTAATATGATCCTGTTTCCTGCAATTGATTTAAAAGACGGCCAATGTGTGCGCTTAAAACTGGGTGATATGGATCAGGCAACTGTCTATAATGATAGCCCGGGTGCACAAGCAAAAGCCTTCGAAGAGCAAGGTTTTGATTGGCTCCATGTTGTGGATCTTAATGGCGCGTTTGCTGGCGAAAGTGTTAATGGTGCGGCCGTTGAAGAAATTTTGGCCTCGACCAAAAATCCCGTGCAGCTAGGCGGTGGCATTCGTAATCTTGATCATATCGCATCCTGGCTGGATAAAGGTTTGGCGCGCGTGATCTTAGGAACGGTAGCGGTTCGCGAACCGGAACTGGTCAAGCAAGCCTGTCGAGAATTCCCAGGTAAGATCGCCGTGGGCATCGATGCGAAAGGCGGCAAAGTGGCCGTTGAAGGTTGGGCAGAAGCATCAGAGCTTGGTGTTGTAGAATTGGCGAAAGAATTTGAAGGTGCGGGCGTATCCGCCATTATCTATACAGATATTGATCGCGATGGTGTGCTTAAAGGCATTAATTGGGAATCAACGCTGCATCTTGCACAATCTGTCTCCATTCCGGTCATCGCTTCAGGTGGTTTGGCTTCTATGGATGATATCAACATGATGGCAAGCGATGAAGCCCAAATACTTGAAGGCGCTATTTCTGGTCGCGCGCTTTATGATGGTCGCATTGATCCAAATGAAGCGCTTAGCGTTTTGAAAAACGTGAAAAACAAAGGATAAAACATGCTGAAATCTCGTGTCATTCCATGTTTAGACGTTAAAGATGGCCGCGTTGTCAAAGGCGTCAACTTTGTTGATCTTGTTGATGCAGGTGATCCGGTGGAAGCTGCAAAAGCATATGATGCTGCAGGTGCGGATGAATTGTGTTTTTTAGATATCACCGCTTCATCTGGTAATCGTGAGACAATTTTTGATGTTGTTGCGCAAACAGCAGAACATTGCTTTATGCCGCTCACAGTTGGCGGCGGTGTGCGGGAAGTAAAGGACATCCGCAAACTTTTGCTATCGGGTGCTGATAAGGTGTCGATCAATACAGCAGCGGTTAATAATCCCGATTTTGTCGGAGAAGCTGCGGATAAATTTGGCAATCAGTGCATTGTTGTTTCAATTGATGCAAAAAAGACATCCAAGCCGGGGGAAGAAAACCGCTGGGAAATCTTCACACATGGTGGACGTAATGAAACGGGTATCAACGCGATTGAATTTGCAATCCGAATGACTGAATTGGGCGCCGGTGAGTTGCTCGTTACGTCAATGGATCGCGATGGGTCAAAAATTGGCTATGATATTGAACTAACACGCGCAATTGCAGATGCCACATCTGTTCCGGTGATCGCATCGGGTGGTGTTGGCGATCTTGATCATTTGGTTGAAGGTATCCGAGATGGTCATGCAACGGCCGTGCTTGCAGCTTCTATCTTCCATTTTGGAACCTATACAATAGGTGAAGCAAAACAATATATGGCGGATGCCGGTCTTGCTATGAGGCTGGACTAAAAGGTCAAATCTGCGCCACCAAAATCTTCGCTTAGCAGTGCGACTTGACCGATCAAGCTCAGGCTGCTTAAAGATAAAAGACGAGGGGAAGATCGATAATGAGTGAATTTGATCTCAAAGATCTTGAAAAGATTGTAAATGCACGTGCTAGTGCATCGCCGGAGGAATCCTGGACAGCAAAGCTTGTTTCCAAAGGCCAGGAAAAGGCTGCCAAGAAGCTTGGTGAAGAAGCTGTAGAAGCGGTGATCGCTGCGGTTAGCAATGATCGCGGCGAACTAATTAAAGAATCTGCTGACGTGTTATTCCATCTTTTAGTGGTGTTAAAGATCGCAGATATTCCGCTAGCTGAGGTGATGGCAGAGCTGGAAAACCGGACGTCGCAATCGGGCATTGTCGAAAAAGCATCGAGACCGAGTGGATAAGCGCTTTTGGATATCATTAACCGCATGATGAACGAAGACTTAGATAGCCAAGATCACATTGGTCGAGAGAAGTATTCTCCGTTTCGGGCGTTTAGTGCTGAAAGATGGTCTGAATTTCGTGCCAATACTCCGCTGACACTTTCTGAAGATGATGTAAAACGCCTTCGTTCGCTCAATGATCCGGTGGATTTGAATGAGATTGAGCGTATTTATCTATCTTTATCACGGATGTTATCCGCGCATGTTGAAATGTCACAGGGGCTTTTTGCCCAACGCCGACAGTTTTTAAATCTAAAACGCGCAACGCAAAGCCCGTTTATTATAGGTATTGCTGGTTCAGTAGCGGTAGGTAAATCGACAACAGCACGTGTTTTGAAAGAATTATTAAGCCGTTGGCCGTCTCATCCGAAGGTTGATCTCGTTACGACAGACGGGTTTTTGCATCCAAATGCATACCTAAATGAACATGGCATTATGGACCGAAAAGGTTTTCCAGATAGCTATGATATCGGTGCTGTTCTGCGGTTTTTATCAGATATTAAATCCGGTAAGAAACGCGTTGATGCGCCTTTATATTCTCACATGGTATACGATGTTTTGCCGGGTAAGTATCAAACGATTGAAAAGCCAGACATTCTTATTTTTGAAGGAATTAACGTCCTTCAAGTAAGAGATTTGCCGGCTCATGGACGAATGGTTCCTTTTGTATCTGATTTCTTTGATTTCTCGATTTATATCGATGCTGAAGAAGAAAAAATTGAGCAATGGTATATCGAACGTTTCCTACGGTTGAGAGAAACAGCTTTTAAAAACCCGGAATCCTTTTTCCATCGCTATTCAGAGATATCTGAAGAGGAAGCTTTGGCGATTGCCAAAGGGTTATGGCAAAACATCAATATGAAAAATCTCTATGAGAATATTTTGCCAACCCGGCCAAGGGCAGATCTCATTCTTCGCAAAGGTGATAACCACCTTATCGAAGAGGTTTTGCTACGCCGACTTTAACACTTGATCGCTAAAATCATCGTCAATTAAGCAATTCTTAGAAAGAAGCTTATAAATTGCGCCCAAAGTGTTTGTGGGGTAGTTATGACAAGGCATTTTTATGTAAGAGAGAGACTGATTTTGCAATTCTCAGTGCTAGTGCTCTGGATTGTCATGGCGTCGCTTGCACATTTTTCCCGAATTGATGTCGACTATGCGTCGTTCAAGTTTTTCTACTATATCTCAGCAGCTTTTTACATACTCGCGTTTTTGATGATCATAATCAAAGATAAGTATGTGGCGCCGATCGCAGAAGTCTTGGCGGCTGGATTTGCGTTTCTGGTCCCCATGTTTATCGCAACCTATCTAGCCTATACTTTTGATATCCCGTTAGCTGATGAGGGGCTGGCTGCGATGGACCAAAGTCTTGGCTTTAATTGGCTGGCATTTATTCAATTCGTTGATAGCTCAGAGCAGCTCTCAAATTGGTTAAATATGGCCTATGGCTCGCTAAAATATCAGCTCATTCTTACACCTGTTCTATTGTGTATTTTAAACCAAGCGCCGCGCGCAATAGCGTTCATTTTCGGCTATGCGCTCATGGCGCTCATTGCCAGCACCATAACCATTTGGTTCCCTGCTTTAGGCACATACACTGTTTATGCAATTGATCCTTCGGTGTTGCAGAATATCAATGTCAAATACGGTTATCACTTCTTGGACGAGTTTAACGCAGTACGCAGCGGTGATCCGTTTACTTTGTCAGGCCCAACGGCTGCGGGAATTGTTACATTTCCTTCCGTTCACGCTGGCATGGGCTTTTTAACAATCTGGGCATTGTGGCAAACGAAACTGCTTAAATGGCCATGTATTGTTTTAAATCTATCGATGGCGATATCGGCGATATCGCATGCTAACCATTATCTGATTGATGTGATTGCTGGCCTGCCACTTGC
>JAHDEP010000433.1 GCA_020628775.1 Rhizobiaceae bacterium
TGTATGGCGCTGCCGGTCTTGACCCTGCTTTTCAAGCAGCTAGCACAATGCCTGCCTACGAAGGCGTCTTAACCGAGGAAGAAATTGATGCTGTTATTGCATTTCTTAAGAGTACCTGGACTGGTGATGAAGCCCAACGGCAACGCGAAGCAACCTTGCGCGAATTGCAACAGTCACAATAAAGATACGGCTAATTTTTGGATCACAGAGTGTAGAAATACTGTGACAGAACAATGAATAATCTTATGGAAAATGAACCTCTTGAGCCTGAAACCGATATTGAAAACAATTCAGAGTTCTCAGAGATTGAAATTGAAGAGCCGTTCAAACCACACAGGCAACTCTGGTCGCTTTTGGCAATGTTCATGATTGGCCTCGGTGCTGGTTACTTGATCTGGGGCCAACAACTTATTCAAAGCCAAGCCCAACTTACCGCACAACCCACGGCAATTGCACAAGTTATAAGAACTGAAATTGCGCTGGCAAATAACAACTTACTCACAGCATTGCAATCTAACCAACCAGTCGTTGCTGCGCAACCAACACTAGACGCATCGCGAATTAGTGCTGACGATGACCCTGCGATTGGACCGATTGATGCCCCCATTACGATTGTGGAATTTGGCGAATTCCAATGACCTTACTGCGCGCGTTTCCGGGTTGAAACGCTTCCGCAACTCATTGAAACTTATGGAGACAATATCCGCTTTGTCGCCCGTGATTTCCCTTTGACTAGCATCCACCCACTGGCATTGCCAGCAGCAATTGCTTCAGAATGCGTCTTCGAACAAAGTAATGACTTATATTGGGAATTTTCACAAACACTTTATGCTAATCAAGCCTTACTCAGTGAAGAATATATGGCAACAGTTGCCACCGACATCGGAGTTGACATGAGTGCTTATGAAACTTGCTTGACAGATGACGCAATGTTAGCCGAGGTCAACGCAGATTTTAGCGACGCGCGCAAAGCTGGCGTGAACAGCACTCCTACATTTTTTATCAATGGAGAAGTACTCATTGGGGCTCAACCATTTGAAAACTTCGCTGTTGTGATTGAGTCAATCCTCAATAACTAACATTGTGAATAGTAATGGTCCTATTTGGTCTAATCAAACCTTGACTGAGTTAAAACAAGTTGGGGTCATGCGAACTTCACGAAGCTTACAGATGCTGTATATGGCAGGAGATAAGGCTG
>JAHDEP010000434.1 GCA_020628775.1 Rhizobiaceae bacterium
AATGCTTATCCAAAGTTGCTAGAATCTGCTGCTGTGCCCAACGTTCCAGACGGGCATTTCCAATGCCATAAGCACTGAGCAAGCCCCCATCTTTCGGGATGATGACCGTGTCCATATCCAGCATTTCGGCTATTTGGCAACCGTGCAAACCACCAGCACCACCAAAGACCAAGAGCGCATAATCCGAAGGCTGAAAACCCTTAGCCACTGAAATCTGTCGAATGGCCGCCGCCATCTTCTCGTTGGCGATTTGTTCTAGTCCTTCTAGGATTTCTAGGATGCTGTACTCTTCGTTTGCTTGTTTTTTGATACTTGCTTGTAAAGCAATGGCAGCCGCCTGTGCTGCTTCAAAATGAATCGGAATACGGAATCTGCTATCATCCAATTTTCCTAGGAGTAAATTAACATCGGTAATCGTTAATGGACCGCCTGCACCATAGCAAGCTGGCCCAGGATTAGCCCCTGCACTTTCAGGGCCAACGCATAATTTTCCATTTTCAAAATAACAAATAGAACCACCACCTGCTGCCACCGTCTCAATCGCTAGGCAAGGACTTGACATGGATATGTCCCCAACACTTGTCGTGAAATCATAATCGAATCGACCATCATAACGGGCACAATCGGTACTTGTGCCGCCCATGTCGAGCGTCAATATTTTGGAATGCCCTAGACTTTCTGCCACTCGTGCCGCTCCGACGATGCCACCTGCTGGGCCACTGAGCAAACTGTCCTTGGCTTGAAACTGCGAAGCATTGATTAAACCGCCCGCACTGGTCATGACTTTAAAATCACTCGAAGCTAGTACATTCTGAATATTGTGTAGGTAAAGTTCAAGGGTGGGTTGCAGATAAGCATTGGCGAGTGCGGTTTGGGTGCGGGGCAATATCTTGATACTAGGCGATAGTTCGCTCGAACAAGAAACAGAGTAAAAGCCTGCTGCCTGTAATTGGGCTTTAACCTGCTGCTCGTGGCTTGGATTTTTATAAGAATGTAAAAAAGCAATGGCGACCGATTGGACTTTCGCTTCGTGCATTTGCTTGGCAATGGCATTGATTTGCGCTTCATCCAAGGCTTGAATTATTTCCCCATTTGCCGAAAGGCGCTCCTCGACTTCATAAACGACCTCTTGAATTAGGTTAGGCTCTGGAATATCCAATTGAAATAAGTTTGGTCGCTGTTGCGTACCGATATA
>JAHDEP010000435.1 GCA_020628775.1 Rhizobiaceae bacterium
AAGCCATGGAATGCCAAAAGCTTTCGCATTACGATATTCCGCATTTGGATGCTAACGGGAACCCGTTTCCTAATCCGCGTGAAATCTGGCGCACATTGGGTGACCGACAAGGTGGCGGGCGTGAATATTTCGCGCTCGATCCTGATGGGTATCTCATCATGTTTTCGCAAAATCTGGGCTATCGTCCGCTTACGGATTAATCGCAATATAACGCCACTAACGATGCTGTGAATTGCATAATTTATTTGCCCCTGCTAGCTTTATAAAAAACTATTGTGGAGGGGCACATGAAACTTTTTAAAATCATTATCGCTTTGGTGTTTGCATCACTTTTTCTAAGCGCACCAAGCTATGGCGCAGCTGAAATCGGCAAGGCGTTGATCGATGGCAAAATCGTTATTTTATACGATGATAAAACTTGGCGCTTTGAAGATGAAGCCGAAGTGAGCTCCGCTTGTGAGCGGCTTTCTGATCGTATTGATTTTTGCAAAGGCTCCACGCCTTATGAGCAAATTGCACCAGCAAACAATGAATTGCTTGGCCAATTTAGAAAAGATGACCGCAATTATGCGATGATCATTGAAGAAGAAGTCGGCTCAAAAGACGGCATGACACTCGAGTTCATGCGCAATGCTATTTACGAAAACCAGATCGCAGGCGGGGTGAAAAAAGAAGACATCATCATCATCGACACAGATGAAGGTGAAGAATTTGGCCAGGACGCGACCTTTGTGGCGATGGCCACCAGCCTTGATGGTTTAAAGCTTGTTTATGCCTATACAATCATGATTTCTGAAACCACCAGCGTGCAGCTCATCACCTATGCATTAGGACAAGAGCTGACCGATGAAGTTGTCAACAATCACGACGAGTTCTTAGATCTCGTTCGTATTGACTTTGAATAATATCTGATTTCTAGAGTTACGCTTCACGAGCGATGCGTTCAAGCACTTTGAGCGCATCTTTTTCTCGACCTTCAGGCACAAAAATATGATCATGGTAAAAGCCTGATACGGGATTCACACCCATATTTTCTTTTGCAAGTTCCGTTGCAATTACGGCCATAAAGCCAACCGCTTCAAGCGAAGAATGCACATCAAGCGTGATCATGCGCGATGGGAATTCATACGGCAAATTATGCGCTTCAGCTTCGGATTTCAGCACAATAAGCGTTAGCCCTTCAGCCTCATTAAA
>JAHDEP010000149.1 GCA_020628775.1 Rhizobiaceae bacterium
TAAGCATGGCCGCCGTTCTCATAAGCACCCATGATCTCTGACCATTTTTTAAGATCGCAAGCAAAGCTCGAGCTTTGCGTATCAGCCATTATTGTTTTGGCATGCTCAGATAACATCACAATCCCAGCTGCGGGTGAAGCAGACCAACCTTTTTGTGGTGCTGAGATCAAAACATCGACGTTACACGCTTTCATATCCACCCAAATTGTGCCTGATGCGATGCAATCCAGCACAAACAAGCCGCCATAAGAATGAACAGCTTCGCCAACTTGCGTGATGTAATCGTCTGGAAGAATAAGACCAGCTGAAGTTTCCACATGCGGGGCAAACACAACATCTGGCTTTGCGTTTTTGATTTCAGCAACAAGCTCATCAATAGGGTAGGGTGAAAATTGCGCTTGGTCATTATCCTGGCTTTGACGTGCCATCATAACATTTGCGCTGTTTGGAATATTCCCCGCTTCAAAAATTTGCGTCCAGCGGAAACTAAACCAACCGTTACGTACAACCATAACATCTTTATCTGTCGCAAACTGGCGGGCCACAGCTTCCATACCAAACGTTCCACCACCCGGCACTAAGACAACGCCATCCGCGTTGTAAACGCTTTTCATGGTGGTCGAAATATCGTTCATCACGCCTTGGAATTTCTTCGACATTGAATTGAGCGAACGGTCGGTAAAGACTACTGAAAACTCAAGCAATCCATCAGGATCTACATTTGGCAAAAGAGCAGGCATATTGATATCTCCAAGTTGTTATGAGCTGGGAAAAAGTCCAAGGCTCAATCGTGGCATTTTTTGAAGACCAAATATCTTTGCCTGTCCAGAACATTTTTCTGAAATTGTGATCTCAAATGCGAATTCGTCGAACTGACCAGTAGTTTTACCGAAACTGGCTACCTTATGAATGAATAAGCAAATCTATCAATTGAGAATTGAAATGAAACGCATGTATTTTTTCACGGCAACGATAACAGCCAAACATGTTCGATAGCTTCAGGTTTTCCTTTGATGCCGCCGGGCAAATCAAACAGCTCAAGTGTCTTTGTTTGATAGAAATCGCCATAATGGGCCGCAACTTCTTCCCGCGCAATCGCATGAGGCGGTCCGGAAACACCTTCAGTGTCATATTCAAATGTGATCAATAATTGAGGTGCATTGCAAGTGATGCCGATAAGATGTCTTGCGTAATTTTCTCGCATCTCTTTCGGTAGAGCAACCATCGCTGCACGGTCGAAAATAGCATCTATTTTTCCCATCATCTGTTGACTGATGGCAAAGATATCTCCAACGAATATATCAATGTTTTGGGCGGAATAACGCTTTAACTCACCGAGTAGTTCGACCTCAGGTGTCAGCTCTAATTGTTCAAATAATTGCTGGATCGCAAGCTCGCTCAGTTCAGCACCGACGACTTGGAAGCCTTGTGATAACAGCCAGCTTATATCGAGCGTTTTTCCGCAGAGCGGTAGGAATATGCGATCGCCATTTTTTAAAGATAACTGATCAAGGTGTTTGACAAGCAAAGGATTGGCTTGCGCTTTATGAAAGCCAATATCGTTTTGCTCCCATTTGTTATGCCAATAATTTGCTTCCATAATAGCCTCTGATATCTACGACTACATCCACTTGTCTTTGGCTGCGTCATCTTTGTCTTTGGCGTCAACCCATTCGCCAGAAGTGCCATCTTTAAGATATTCTTTTTTCCAAAAGGGTGCATCCGTCTTTAAGAAATCCATCACAAAGTTAGCACCATCAAATGCTGCTTGGCGATGTGTGCTTGCAGCAATCACCAGTACGATGTTTTCACCAGGAGCAATTTTGCCATAACGATGAATTGCTGTGATACCGATTAAGTCAAACTTATGAAATGCCTCATGGCAGATTTGCAAAATCTGCGCTTCAGCCATACCTGGATAATGTTCAAGTTCGAGCGCCGATAATTGCCCGCCTTCATCGCGACAAAGACCAGTGAAACTCGCAATTCCACCAATGTCACCAAATTGCTTTAAGTGGTTGATTTCTGATTCTAAATCAAAGTCTTCCGCTTGAATCTGAACCCGAATAGCCAAGTTGTTATGATCTTGGTTCGTCACGTTCACTACCCCCCAGTCATGGGTGGGAAAAACGCAATTTCTTTCGCATCCCCGATGGCTTCATCATGCATGGAATGGGTTTTATCAAGCGCAGCTCTGATGACATGTGGTTCTTGAAAAGCTGCATCATAACCCTCATCAATTGTTCGAAGATGAGCAATTAAATCTGAAATGGTGGTCACATTTTCAGGCAGATCTATTTCTTCTTGTGATTTTCCAATTCGCTCACGAACCCATGCAAAATATACCAGCTTGACCATTTGGCACCACGCGTTTTTATTTACTCGTCAACGATATGTTTAAGTCCAGCACGGAAATAATCATATCCTGTGATCATGGTAATGATAGCTGCAAGCCAAAGCAATGTAATACCGATATCGGTAGATAAGCTGTCGCTGATACCGAGCAAATTATTTAAAAATTTATCGCCTGCAGGACCGGCCAACAAAAACCCGAGCGCAATCATTTGTGCTGTCGTTTTTATCTTCGCCAAAAATGTAACAGGTACTGAGATTTTCAAATCCGCAAGATATTCACGCAAACCGGAAACCAAAATTTCACGACACAAAATGATGATCGCCGCCCAAATCGTCCAGTCAGCTGTTGTTCGATCAGCTGCCACGACGAGCAATAAGATCGCGGCAACTAAAAGCTTGTCTGCAATAGGATCAAGCATTCGTCCAATGTTGGATGTCTGGTTCCAGATGCGCGCTAAATAGCCGTCAAAGAAATCTGTCACGGAGGCGATTGTGAATAAGCCCAAGGCCCACCATCTTGCTGCATCAGAACCATGAAGACGACCTTCAACAAAAAAGCACAACACGATTAGCGGAACAATGAGGATCCGGCCGTAAGTCAAAAGGTTTGGCAGTGATGTGATGTGTTTGGGCATATGGCACTCGTAACTTGATCGTTCAGCGTCATCTATAGACTAATAAAACCTTGGGTCAAACAAACATCGAAATAATACATTAAATCGTGATCAAAATCGCCTGCATCATCTTTTGATATAAGGCCGTAACCCAAGGGTTAAACCGTCCGCTTTAACCCAATTGCAAATTTCGCTCATTGGAAAAACCCATCATCTTCAGTTCCGGATCAAGCGGGATTTAGTCTGCACCAGCTTAAAACCCCCAGACGCTGTTGCAGCATTAGTAACGCATTACCTTCTCGTTTGATCCACCGAACTTAAATGATTGACTAATCAAATTATAAAGGAACTAAGACAATGAACATTCTAAAAGTAACAATCCCGACAAGCGCTCTATTGGTGACAGCTCTTATGGCTGGCACTGCAATTGCAAACAATGAAACAGGCGCAACAAGTGTTGAACAAGTCATCACTGATAGTGCTGCAGTACCAGCTGATCCTCTCGCTGTTATGAAGGACACGCAATCATATGAAATGGCATCTGAAGATGGCGAAAAGTCTGAGTGCGAAGACGAAGATGAGGATGAAGGCGAGGACGATGAGGACGGCAAAGATTATGATGGCAAAGAAAAAGAAGTGGGTGAAGAAGAAGACGAAGATGATGATGGCGATGAGTATGCAAACGCTTCATGCGGTGATGAAAGCATGAAATCGTAACTCTCACCGTTTCGCGCTACTGCTGGACGAAGCTTCAGTAGTGAGCTAAATATGACGTCGTTCTGAGGGAAATTCCTTTGGAACGACACCTAATTTGAATGTTGAACCCATGAAAAAAATTCTGGTTATATCGCTGCTTTTTTTTAGTTCTTCCGCTTGGGCTATGACCCATGAAGAGGAGCTTATCGCGCAGGTGGAAAGTCAGGGTTTTACGCTAATTGAGCGAGAAACCACTTGGCTTGGTCGTGTCTCGCTTGAATTTATATCCCAAACACACGAACGCGAGATTATCCTCAATCCCAATAATGGTGCTGTGTTGCGGGACTATAAAGAGCCAATCGACGAAGATGAAGAAAACGAAACCACCCTTGATAAGTTCTACGGGTTGTTTTCAAAGAAACGAGATTAGAGCATGAATGAAAGAAGGCTCATAATCTTTGCCGTCGTTTTACAAATTGTTGGGTGCTTGTTTTTCGTAACACCAATTTTGCTCGGTTTCATTGGGGTTTCGCTACGCCCACCTCCATGGCAAATTTATGAGGCATTAGAGCTCGTTTCTGCTTTGGCTTTGATTATTGGCCTTATTATGAGCTTTCGTTTTTTTCAGCGCTCGCGCAAAGAAAGAGACCGCGCTAAATTAGCGCTTAAACGCGCTTCAAGTGCATTTGCGGAAGTCCTCGATGATCGCTTTACTGAATGGAACTTATCCAACGCGGAAAAAGATGTCGCAATGTTCTTGATTAAAGGATCCAGCACTGCAGAAATTGCAAATATGCGTAATACTTCTGAAGGTACCATTAAGGCGCAAAATGCAGCGATCTATAAAAAGGCAGGTGTGAGCGGTAAAACGCAATTGCTATCGCTGTTTGTCGAAGATCTCTTTGAGGAAAATAACTAGCGGCTCGAGACGATATGGTTACTCACCATTATTTGAGTTTGTTTTTCGAAAATAATCATTATTGTTTCCATATTGTGCGCTGGAGAAAGCGTTACTATATTGTATAGTAGAAGACGTTTTGTCGGATAGATAGGAAACACATTTGCATATTCTTGCTGCAATCGTATCGTTGGTTTTGACTTTGGGAGTTTGGTACTACCGCTACCGAATGGCAAAGCAATTGGCCAAAGATGCATTTGAAACCGCAAAAAAGGTCAAAAACCAGCTTGATGACAAAAAGTCTCGCAAAGCTGGGGGCGAAAATGCATTTACCAATATTGATGACCCTTTAGCGGGTGCTGCGACAATCGCGATCTGTATTTTAAAAGAGCAAGATCAATATGATGCATCTGTTGAGAAACAAGTGCGTGATCTGTTGAAACCGTTTTCGATTGATGCCGGGCATTTAGAAAACGCCATTGATTATGGTAGCTATGCCTCCGAACAAGACGTTGCGCCAACAAAAGCAATTAGCTTAATCGCACCAAATATCACCTCACAACTTTCACCAGCGCAGCGCTATGAAGTGTTTGAATTTATCAATCATTCGCTTGAGCAAGCTGATGTGCAAGATGATATTGGTGCACGCTATATGATGCAGCTGCGTAAAGAGCTTGATCTGGTTTAAGCGCTATCTCTGAAGTGATTAAAGACAATCTCCGCGGTTGCCTTTGAAATACCATCGACTTTTTCCAAATCTTCAAGCGCAGCCTGGGCCACCTGTTTTGCCGTACCAAAGTGATGCAGCAATGCTTTCTTGCGTTTTGCGCCAATGCCTGAAATCTCATCCAATGGATTTTTAATCAACTCTTTCGAACGCTTGGCGCGATGGGTGCCAATGGCAAAGCGGTGCGCTTCATCGCGCATGCGTTGGATAAAATAAAGTACCGGATCTCGCGGGGGCAGCTTGAATGGTTTTTTGCCCTCTACAAAGAATTGCTCGCGCCCAGCTTCGCGGTCTACGCCTTTCGCCACACCAATCGCTGCGATATATTCCTCAATCTCTAGGTCTTTTAAAATTTGCCGCACCGCCGTCATTTGGCCCTGACCACCATCAATTAAAAGCAAATCCGGCCATGCTGGCATTTCAGTTAAATCTGGGGTCTCATAATCGTCAGATTTTGCAGCTTCTCGCTTTTGCGCAATTGTCATATCTGGAAGACCATGCTCTTTCACAAGGCGCGAGAAACGACGGGTCATAACCTCTTTCATCATGCCAAAATCATCGCCGGGGGTAATGCTATCGTCTTTGATGTTAAACTTGCGATATTGCCCTTTGGCAAATCCTTCCCCACCTGAGACAATCATACCGCCCACGGCTGCCGTACCCTGAATATGCGAGTTATCGTAAACCTCAACGCGACGTGGTGCATGAGGCAAATCAAATGCCTCAGCCAAACCATTTAGCAATTTGGCTTGCGATGATGTTTCCGCCAAGTTGCGACCATGGGCTTCGCGCGCATTGGTGAGCACTTGATCAACAAGCTCTTTTTTCTCACCGCGCTGGGGAACAGTGACAACAACTTTGCGCTCGGCTTTGATGGTAAATGCTTCTTCGAGCAGATCTTGATCAGCGATCTCTTCTGATAACAGGATCATTTTGGGCAAAGGCTTGCCGTCATAAAACTGACCGATAAAGGCGTTTAATATCTCAGCGGAAGTGAGCGATGCATCCGCTTTTGGGAAATAGGCCCGATTGCCCCAGTTTTGTCCTGTGCGGAAGAAAAACACCTGAATACAAGCCATGCCGCCATCGAAATAAATCGCAAACACATCGGCTTCTTCAACGGTTTGCGGATTGATGCCTTGATGGCTTTGCACATGCGATAACGCTGCTAATCGATCGCGATAAAGTGCGGCTTGCTCAAAATCCATATTCTCCGATGCGGATTGCATAGATTCAGATAGTTGCTTTTTAACGCGGGCGCTTTTGCCTGATAAAAACTGTTTGGCTTCATCAACCAGACTTGCGTAATCGTCGACGCTAATTTCACCCGTGCAAGGTCCGGCACAGCGCTTGATCTGATATTGTAGGCAAGGGCGTGTGCGTCCCTCATAATAGCTATCGGTGCAATTGCGCAAAAGGAAAGCTTTTTGGAGTGAATTGATGGTTCGGTTAACAGCGCCTGCGGATGCAAATGGGCCAAAATAGTTTCCTTTTCGGGCACGCGCACCGCGATGCTTATAAATGCCAGGCGCATCATGATCACCGGTCATCATAATATAGGGAAAGCTTTTATCATCACGCAGCAACACGTTATATCGCGGTCGCAATCGCTTAATCAGATTGGCTTCAAGCAGCAGAGATTCTGTTTCTGTGCGGGTGGAGATAAACTCCATCTTTTCCGTTAGCGCGACCATTTTGTGGATGCGATTGGAATGCCCGCGCCCTTGCGCATAAGATGTCACACGCTTTTTAAGGTTCTTAGCTTTTCCCACATAAAGCACATCACCAGCGCCGTTCATCATTCGGTAAACGCCCGGCAAATTGGGCAAGTGCTTCACCAATGCGGAGATGAGCTCGGTGCCTTTTAACCCTTCTTGCAGTAAAGGGCTTTCATTCCAATCCAGCTTTCGCGCCATTGATTTTGCATCAAGTTCTTTTGGCTTTTTCGGCTTTTGCGGCAATGTCACATCTGATTCACTCATAATCGCAAGATGCCTCAAGGCGCTTGATAAATGCAAGTCAAATAGCTGTGCGCTT
>JAHDEP010000436.1 GCA_020628775.1 Rhizobiaceae bacterium
TATTTTTGGTTTTGCCAATATCGGCCTTGTTTTGTAATTCTAAATTGATCTGGATGGTTTGCATAGGCACAAAGTCCCGAAAGTGCAATTAATGGCTCGGTCATTAGATAAACCGGGACCTCTTCAACCAGATCTGAATATGGTTCTTTATCTAAGAATTGCTCAGTGAAGAACGGCAGCTTCAAGACATCTTCAAGCCGTTGTGCGACCCCGCCTGTTAAATATACACCGCCGCGCGCAAGGTAGATCAAAGCCGCATCGCTGGCATATCGTCCCAGATAGGAAACAAATAATTCAAGCGTTTCCTTTGCGATCGGATCATTGCCCGCGCTATATGCTGCGGTGACTTCGGAAGGATCGCTGACGCTTTTGCCCAATCCATCGGCTTTGCTGATCGCATTATAAAGGCGCATAAGACCGCGACCGCTGATAAATTCTTCTGCAGCTGGTCGTTCGTCTGGCGCAAAGGCGTGTTTATAAATTTCAGTGTCGCGCGGTGTTTTCGGTCCGATATCAACGAAACCGCCTTCACCTGGGATAATGGACCATTCGCCATCGATGAAAATCATGCCAGCCATACCAAGCCCGGTTCCAGGCCCAAGCACAGCGCGTGCTGAAGTTGGTCGTGATTTACCTTCTTTGATCAATGCATGAGATGAAACATCTGTTGAGATTGCAGCAAGCGCTTGCGCTTCAAAGTCACTCATTGCGATAGCTTCATCAATATCAAGCGCGTCGATCAATTGATAAACATCAATATCCCACGGACAGTTTGTCATAGAAATTTTTTCAATATTTCCTGTCGGGCCAGCGATTGCCAAGACGAGCGTTTTGGGACGTAATTCTGTTTGACTAAATACATTTTGCTCAATCACATCCTGAATGGATGCGTAGCCAGCGTTTTTCACGCTGGGAAACTGTATCATGTCGGCATCTTGTTTTTCGATGATTGCAAAACGTGAATTTGTGCCACCAATATCACCGATAAGAATGGGAAAAGAAAACATGAAATTTGAACCTAAATCTTAGCTGTCTCTGACAAGTAACTCTTCGGCTGTTGAACGATTAAGCGCCATGGGTATGTCATATAACACAGCCAATCGCATCAGAGCCTTCACATCTACGTCATGCGGCATTGGGGTCAGCGGGTCAATAAAGAAAATCAACATATCGACTTTTCCATCAGCAATCAG
>JAHDEP010000437.1 GCA_020628775.1 Rhizobiaceae bacterium
TGAACCGCCCCTAGTTTACTGGAGGGATTTTTATTCAAGATTTACGCTGCGTATTTATCAGGTTGGTTTATGTTTTCATAGTATGATTTTTCCTTTTCATTTGGCGTGATATACCTGAGTGGCTGCATGATACGTTTATGGTTGTACCAATGTACCTATTTGAGTGTTTCCCATTCGACATTCTGCGCTGTTTTCCACGGTGCTTTGTGCTTGATAACCTCTGTTTTGAACAAGCCTATAATGGATTCAGCCATAGCGTTGTCATAGCTGTCACCCACACTGGCAACAGATGCTTCGATGCCTGCTTCAATCAATCGCTCTGTGTAGGTGATAGAGAGATATTGACTGCCACGGTCTGAATGATGGATGAGTTCTGCATCTGTCAAACGTGTTGCAATTGCTTGATTCAGTGCATCCAGCACAAAGGCTGTAGTCATGGATGTTGATGTACTCCACCCAACAATTTTTCGGGCAAAAACATCAATAATGAACGCCACATACACCATGCCTTGCCAGGTTGATACATAGGTGAAGTCTGATACCCATAGTTGGTTTGGACGCTGAGCCACAAACTCGCGATTGACCTTATCCAGTGGACATGGCTGCATCACATCTGGCAGAGTTGTGATTACTTTCTTGCCACGCACAACACCCTGCAATCCTAATGTACGCATCAATCTCTCCACAGTGCATCGTGCCACATCCCAGCCTTCTCGCTTTAACGCATGCCACATCTTACGATACCCATATAAACCATAGTTTTCCTGCCAAATGCGCATAATCTCCTGACAAAGATGAGCATCACGTTGTGCACGCGCAGAACGAGAAGTAGGATCACGCTGCTGTTAGCAATGCACATAATAGGTAGAGGGGGCAATAGGCAGATGTCTGCATAGTGACTCGACCCCGTAGCATGCCTTATGGGCATCAATAAACGCTACCATTTGCGGTATGGGAGGTCGAGCTCCGCCTGAGCAAAATAGGCACTGGCCTTGCGTAGAATCTCGTTGGCTTGACGTAATTCTCGATTCTCTCGCTCTAATGCTTTCATGCTTGCACGTGCATCACTCGTCATGCCGCTAGATTCGCCCGCATCAATGGCTGCTTGCTTTACCCAAACGCGTAGCGTATCGGCGCTGCAACCCAGCTTCTCCGATAATGCCTTGTAAGCCGCATTATCGCTTGGATA
>JAHDEP010000150.1:0-4764 GCA_020628775.1 Rhizobiaceae bacterium
TTAACGTCGCGAGCGTTTCATCATCTGTCAGCGGCAGGATCTCGGTTTCCGTGCGCCCAATCGGTTGGAACCCAAGTTTTTGGTAAAGACCCAATGCAGAAGGATGATCAAGCGTACAAGTGTTGACGGTGATGCTGTTGGGTTCGCTCGACCAAGCAGCATCAATTGCTTGGGCTAAAAACCATTTACCCAAACCGCGACCAATTGCGTGTTCCATCATGCCAAAATACGCCAGATCCACACGTTTGGAATTGGAGCGATCAATCTCAAAAAAGCCGGATGGCACACCATCAAGATATAGCACATCGATCTCTGTTGTTTCGCGGTGGATGATCTCTGAGAGTTCATCATTGGAAAGGCGATGACGCGCCACCCAATGCCATTTAGCGCCGACGCGATATTGCAGATATCTGTAAAACTGCAACGGCATATCTTTGGTGCCCATCAAAGCCGCATTGATGTTCATTGGCCGAGTGTATGACTTTGCCGGCGGGGTATTCATCTCAAGAAAAGTAACGACTGTTGGCAGCGGTTTTTGAGTTTGCGTGGTCACTGACTATTCTCCTGTTTCCACAGGCGTATCTTGTCGCGCACCCCATTCTGACCACGAGCCATCATAGAGCTGAACGTCTGTTTTACCGATAGAATTGAGCGCCAATGTGATCACGGCTGCCGTGACACCTGAACCGCATGTCGTGATGATCTTCTTGTTAAGATCTACAGATTTTGATTCAAATATATCTTTTAACTCATTGAGCGGCTTTAGTTTTCCGTTGTCGGAAAAACCAAAAACCGGTGTATTTTTTGCGCTTGGCATATGCCCAGATCGCATACCCGCGCGCGGTTCTGCATCTTCACCGGTAAATCGGCCTTCACCTCGTGCATCCAATAATTCAATGCCATCATCGCTGGTTGCAGCTAAAACATCATCGATATTGGCAACCGCATCCTTATCAAAATAAGGGGTAAATTCGGCAGCTTCATGTGACACGGTTTCATCGGAGACGGGCAGGCCGTTTGCTTTCCAATTGTCAAAACCGCCATCGAGTACGAAGACGTTTTCCGCACCCATAGTTTTAAACATCCACCAAACGCGAGGTGCGGTGAACATGCCTAGCGCGTCATAGACGACAATTAGGTGCTCAGTTGAGATACCAAGTTCACCCACGCGCTGGGCAAAATAATGTGGCTCGGGCAGGGCATGAGGCAGTGGCGATTGCTCGTCGATAATACTATCTTGATCAAAGAATACAGCGCCGGGGATATGGCTTTGCGCATATTCCTCAACCGCATTTCGATTTTGTGCGGGCAAGAACCATGACGCATCAACAATGCGTAGATTTTCATCATTTAAATGATCTTTCAGCCATTCAGGTGATTTGACAAAAGGGCTAAGCGCTGCGTCGTCGTTCATAGTTTTATCCTAAATCGTTTGGTTTATTGTTTAGGCATTTCGCCAAAGCGAATTCTGAAACGTCTGTTTTCTTTGCCCTTTTTTTCGATCTTGCCGATGTGAATTGCACCCACTTCTTGGGTTTCGCTCACATGAGTGCCGCCGCATGGCTGGCTGTCCACCGAACTATCATCCCCAATACAGACCAATCTGATATCGCCAACACCGCGAGGCGGTTTGACGTTTTTGGATTTTACCAAATCAGGATTGGCGTCTAACTCAGATTCTGAAATCATTTTGGTAAAGATTGGATGGTTTTGTGTGACCAGTTCCATCATCTTCGCGGTGATATCGGCTTTATCAGGCGGCTCGCGCATATCAAAGTCGATGCGACTTTCATTTTCGCCCACAGCAGCACCGGTAATTGGGTATTCGCACACAACAGAGAGCAAATGACAAGCGGTGTGCATGCGCATGAGCTTATATCGGCGTTCCCAATCGATATGGAGGACGATCTTCTCGCCAATCTCCAAAGTGGGGCTGCCTTCAGCTAAAATATGGACGAAATCGTTTTTGGTTTCGCCATTGACCGTTGCGGTCACCTCTATCTTCGAGCCGTCCTGACGCTCGATAAAACCTGTATCACCGGGCTGTCCGCCAGATGTTGCATAAAAACACGTTTGATTGAGGATCACGCCCCCACGATCATTGATAGCAACAACTTCAGCATCGCAAGTTGTTAAATAAGCATCGTCTTTAAAAAGGGCTTTGGTGATCAAGCGATGAACCTCAGATTTTATGTTTCAGATACGAATGGAATTTCGATATCAGGCGAACCTTCCATCCATTCTGGCACCGGTAAATCCTTTGAACGCAAGAATTCCGGGTTATACAGTTTTGATTGGTATCTGTTTCCATAATCACACAGGATCGTGACAATCGTGTGCCCTGGACCCATTTCTTTCGCCATGCGAATTGCACCTGCAACATTAATTCCGGTCGAAAGCCCCATGCAGAGACCTTCTTCTTGTAGCAAGTTAAAGATAATCGGTAGACCTTCTTTGTCCGATACATTGAACGCCATATCGGGTGTGTAGCCTTCAAGGTTTGCAGTAATGCGGCCTTGTCCGATGCCTTCTGAGATTGAGCCACCTTCGGATTTAAGTTCACCATTTGCGTAGAAATTATAAAGCGCTGCACCATCTGGATCGACGATCCCTGATTTAAATGTGCTGCTGCGTTCCCGCAAAGCCATGGATGTACCCACAAGCGTACCGCCTGATCCACATGCGCAGATAAAGCCATCCACTTTGCCATCTAAATCGCGATAGATCTCAGGGCCTGTTGTATCGATATGCGCTTGTCTGTTGGCAACATTGTCAAATTGGTTAGCCCAAACCGCGCCATTGGGGCTGGTTTTTGCAATCTGTTCTGCCAATCTGCGAGAAACGTGAATGTAATTGTTTGGATTTCTATAAGGAAGAGCAGGGACTTCGATCAGCTCAGCACCCATGAGACGCAAAGCATCTTTCTTCTCTTGAGTTTGTGTTTCCGGGATCACGATTATTGAACGATACCCTAAGACACGAGAGATCATGGCAATACCAATACCGGTGTTTCCGGCCGTGCCTTCAACGATTGTTCCACCAGGCTGAAGTTTACCGCTTTTTTCCGCCGCGCGGATCATTGATAATGCGGCGCGATCTTTCACCGACTGGCCAGGGTTTAAAAACTCAGCTTTACCCAAAATTGTACACCCTGTTTCTTCAGAAGCGCGTTTAAGCTTCACCAAAGGTGTATTTCCAATTTGTTCTAAAACATTTTCTGAGACTGACATGAGATTCCAAAGCCTTATCAATTAACTATGGTTAAGTATTTGCATCCAAATATGACAAATTACAAGGAATGAAAATTGAACTTTTCATCGATTTTGTGAATAATATTGCTAGGATGCTGAAATATTTATTGAAAAAGAAGAAATAATCAGTTTTTAGTTAGTCTAATGATCCGAATTGAATCTGTTTTCGTACAAGTGTACAAACAGAGAAGACTCAAGCGGCGCGAGTCTTTTACGAGACAGTCTCAAATGAGGCGTAGTAGATAAAAGAAGATTTAATATGACTTTAAGTCAGATAGATGCAGTCGATACACTTATGGCACAATATGCCTCTGGCGGATTATCTGCGCCTGCAAGTGTTTTGGTAGAAGCGCATCTGGAAATTAAACCGGACAACCGCCGCTTTGTTGGTGATCTGGAAACAATTGCCGGATTATCGCTTGAGCAGGTTGCTCCGACCGAACTTGATAAAAAGAGCGACGCCTTGTCCGCAATTTTTGCTTCGTCACCTGATAGTGTTGCGGATGTGTCCGACGATACAGACGAGCAGGGAAGTGCCGCAAGATTGCCGTTAGCACTCCGCCGTTTGATCGGCATGGATGTTGAGGATATTCCTTGGCGTACAAAACTGCCTGGATTTAAAGAATACGACATCGGCGAAATCGATGGCTGTCATGTCAATATGTTCTGGATCCGCCCTGGCCGTACAATGCCAGCACATACGCACAAAGGCTGTGAGCTATCAATCGTGCTTGAAGGTGCGTTTAATGATGAGCGCGGCCGTTTTGGTCCGGGTGATATCTCAATTGCTGATGCAAGTGTTGACCACCGACCGACTGCTGAGAATGATCGCCCTTGTATTGGCTTTGCCGTACTTGATGAAGGTGTGACCCTCACTGGTTCTTGGCGTCAACTTGTTGGCGATCTGATAGGCTAATTGCAAAATCAAACTGATCGGAGATGATATGTCTCTTTATAACGCAACGCCTGCGGATGGTGTCGCTTGGGTAACGGGTGCAAGCTCTGGCATCGGATATGCTGTTGCTTTGCAGCTTTGTCAGGATGGCTACACGGTCATTGCCACAGCGCGGTCTGAAGATAAGCTTGAACAGCTCGTAAAGGAAAGCGCTGGCTCAAAAGGCACGATCATCGCAAAAGCTGCGGATGTGACGAGCTATTCTGATATGAAAGATATCGTCACGCAGATTGCTGAAGAATATCAAAATTTAGCGTTGGTTATTCTAAATGCTGGAATTTATATCCCAGTTCACGTCGATAAACTTGATATCACAGATTTCCAAAAGACTTTTGATGTTAATCTGACAGGTGTGGTCAATGGTCTTTTACCTGCAATTGAGCAGATGAAATCGCAAGGTAGAGGGCAAATCGCGCTGGTTTCTTCGGTAACAGGTTATGGTGGTTTGCCAACAAGTGCCGCATATGGCGCGACTAAAGCTGCTGTTATCAATATGGCTGAAAGCCTTAAGTTTGACCTAGATAAGCTCAATATCCGAATTCAGGTGATCAACCCGGG
>JAHDEP010000150.1:4864-7294 GCA_020628775.1 Rhizobiaceae bacterium
GCGCCGTAAACGATCTGTCTGACATTGATATTGCCTGAGCGGAAACCAGCTTCGCAATAAAACAGATAGAACTCCCAAAGCTTCTTAAAGCGGTCATCAAAGCCCAGCGGCTTGATTGTCTCCCACTTTAGCCAGAATTCTTCACGCCATTCAGCCAATGTTTTAGCATAATCGATACCGAATTCGCGATTGTCGAATGTTTTAAGCCCAGCAGCTGCACCCAAACCTTCCAATGCATCATCGCTTGGTAACATTCCACCTGGGAAGATGTAACGCTGAATGAAATCAGGGTTTTCGCGATAATGCTCATAGTTATTTGGATCAATGGTGATCACTTGCAATCCAGCGCGACCATGAGGCTTCAAACATTGGCGAATCTTATTGAAATACACCGGCCAATATTTCTCCCCAACGGCTTCGAACATCTCGATTGAGATAATGCGGTCGTAAGTTTCGTGTTCATCGCGATAGTCTTGGTATTTGAAATCCACCATGTGGGACAAACCAAGTTTTGCCATGCGCTCTTCTGCAAAGTTCAGTTGCTCGCGGCTTAGTGATAGTCCTGTCACGTGACAATCGAGTTCGGTCACCGCAAATTCTGCAAAACCACCCCAACCGCAACCTATTTCTAAGATGCGATCGCCTTTTTGAACGCCTGCGGCTTCTGCAAGGGCGCGATATTTAGCTGTTTGTGCAGTTGCAAGGTCCTGAACGCCATCTTCGAAAAGCGCAGATGAATAGGTCATTGTTTCATCAAGCCATTGCGAATAGAAATCGTTTCCTAAATCGTAATGTGCGGATATGTTTTTCTTCGCTTGCGCGCGCGTATTTGACCGCAGCCAATGGCGAAAACGCTCGACGGTTTTTAACACGCCTCTGGCACGTTTTGTGATCGTATCACCGATGGTTTGGTTATAAACGAGAAGCTCTAGGAACGATGTCACGTCCGGGCTTTCCCAATCACCATCCATATAAGCTTCCGCAACACCAATGGTCGAGCTTGTCAGAGCTTTATGCAGCAAATTCCAATTGTGCAGGATGAGTGTCGCATCGGGCCCGGGTGTTTTGCCCTGGATTTTTAAAATACGCTTGTCAGGCATGTGCAATGTTAACGTGCCGACTTCCAACTTGCTCAAAGATCTCAGTGCGAACTGAGCGCGAGCGGGAAGGCCTTTAACAATGTTTGCAACATTTGCAGTTGATAATATGTTGGGGTTGTTGGTTCCAGATCCATGCGAAGTCATTGTTTCCATGACTATATCTCCTCCATATTAAAACCCGCATGAAACATGCAGTGACGTATTATTGCCCTGGCACACATGATCATGCCGAGTTCTTTTTCGGATTGGTCCGGGGAACAACTTGTAGTCCCTTTAGCCAAAGCCGAAGCGCCTCAAAATGTATTCCTGCAAGGATTTTCCATGTTAAAAATGGAATTTGCAAGAAAAATTTCAAAAGCTTGCTCGTTTTAAGTGGATTTTTACGTCCAAAATAGGTTGCCGCCAGCACAGGTTTATCGTTTTGTTTTTCCAAAATGCGCCAAGACATCGTGTCTTTTGGTTCCGACATTGTGAAGAAATATCGCATGTCCATATCCATAAATGGTGAGACATAAAATGTCTTATCCGCCTGCTGTTTGATATGCGCCGAAGTTAGATTGTTAGGATCAATTTTGCGGGTATAAATATGCTTTTCACCAAAGGTATTTCGCACCTCATATATCACCGCGCCAATTTCATCGTCTGGGCCATAGATATAAAAAACCGATAGTGGATTAAACACCTTGCCTAGGATGCGAGGGTAGCAGCCTAATAATATGCGACTTGGTTGCCATGTGATCTGTTCTTTCAACAGACAATTTGCAACATGTTCTCGTATGG
This sequence comes from Rhizobiaceae bacterium, assembly GCA_020628775.1. Lineage (GTDB taxonomy): Bacteria > Pseudomonadota > Alphaproteobacteria > Rhizobiales > Rhizobiaceae > Lentilitoribacter. Next base: position 6,745 of record JAHDEP010000150.1, read on the forward strand.
TTATGTCGCTGTTTTTTGGTAAATGATCGCTTTGATGAAATGACAGCAGATTGAATTTATCGATTGAGAAAATCGAAGACATCCTACCAGCCGCCGCAAGCTGGTCGGTATCAATTAACAACGAGAAAACTTTATATTGAAAACGATGTTTTTTCGGCGCCATGCGGGCATGCATGACATCTCCATGATAGAGCCAAGCAGGTGCGGTGCTGATCTTGCTATCGTGTTGTTCCACTTAACTAAATTACCTCTAGCTTTCGTTCTTTTCCGCCTGATAGATTAGCAATTTCGGGCTGTTTTTGCCATGGTGCATAACATCCAAGTTTATTGGCAACATTTACAGCACTACGTAGACCATCCTCGTGAAAACCAGACCCTGTCCAAGCGCCTGCGAACCAAGTTGAATTTTGGCCTTGTACGAATTCCAAAGACTTCTGCGCAATCATCGCGGTTTTGCTAAATTGTGGGTGATCATAATTGTATTCACCAAAAGTCAATTCGGGAGCGGGGGCTCTCTTGGGATTAAGCGTAACAAATAGTGGTTTGCTGT
>JAHDEP010000438.1 GCA_020628775.1 Rhizobiaceae bacterium
GAGACCTTTGCACGAGAGTGCACAAACACCGCAATAATTTGAGATAATAAGCGCACATTATAACCATCTAAGAAACAGAAACTATGGCGTGGAAAAATATTCAACAAAGAAGCTTAGCCGATTCTATGTTAATCAATCATGAAGCCCTTGAAGAGCTTGACCCTGTTCATAATTTGATTGACTGGTCTGAGGTTGAAAAACATCTTTCGCACATCCATGCTAAAAAACGAGGTGAGAAGGCTTGGCCTCCTATCATGATGTTCAAATCATTATTACTCCAAGCTTGGTATGGTTTAAGTGATCCAGCTTTGGAAAAGCAATTAGCCAGAGACTTGTTGTTCCGTCGTTTTGTTGGTTTGGATATTGCAGAATCGGTTCCCGATCATTCGTCTTTTTGGCGTTTTAGAAAGCAGCTACAGGATCTTAAATTAATGGACATCTTACTGCATGAAATCAACGTGCAACTCAGTAAGCAAGGGCTTTATATCAAATCAGGAGAGGTTAGTATTGTGGATGCCAGCGTTATTCAAGCAAACCGTAGCCGACCAAACAAAGATAAACAGGGTAAAAGTACGCAAGATTCTGAGGCGGGCTGGAACGTGAAAGCCGGTTCTGATGGCAAGAGAAAAAGCACCTATGGCTTCAAGGCGCATATGAATGTTGATGAAGACGGTTTCATTAAAGCCACAGGCTATACAGCAGGCAATGTTCATGATTCTAATTGTTTCACTGAATTATTAAGTGGTAACGAGTCGGCCGTATATGCTGATAGTGCTTACCAAAGTGAGGCTCACGGTCAGTGGTTAGAACAGCGAAACATTGAGAACAGGCTCATCAAAAGAGCTTATAGAAATAGTCCTCTAACAAAGAAGGACAAAGTATTTAATCAACAGCATGCCAGTGTTCGCTGTACTGTTGAACGTGTGTTTGGGGTATTGAAACAACACTACGGCTTAGCCAAGGCCCGCTATGTTGGTTTGGCACGCAACCGAACACGGTTTGAATTAATCTGTGTGGCACACAATATCAAGCGTGGTTTATCGATACGACAGGGAAGTTGGGTTTAAAAAGCAGAAAATGGAGGAATAATGCGCCTTTATAGGCATATATTCAGATAAATACCCGATTTTTTGAACAAGCCGTGTTCAAAAATCAGATATTAACAACTTGAGCTATTGAGCACG
>JAHDEP010000151.1 GCA_020628775.1 Rhizobiaceae bacterium
GTATCACCATCAGCATCACGGTCATTATCAAGAACAGCAAGGCGTGTTACGCCGCTGTCCTGCTGAACCGAAAAGCTGTCAGCATCCGCTATCGGCACCGCATTGGTGCTTCCGGCACCGCCGCCAGAGCTTGTAATGGTGACAGCAGCTTTATTAACAGCAAAGAATGGTTGTGTAGCACATTTTATCCGAATACGGCCAGTTGTTGTAGCACGGCTTGGAACTGTAATCGGCTCACTGCCATCATTAGGCGTTGCCTCTTTGAGCATAACTGCGAAATTCTGCCCGCCATCAGTCGATAAACCTATATCAACATTCGCACAACTAATAGGCGCAACAGTAGTATTGGCAACATCCCAGCTGATCGTCTGAACACTGTTTTCAGCCCACGTAACAGCACTGGCTTGTGACGTTACAACAAAAGGCCCTGCATCAGCACTAACCGACAGTTTAACCGTATCCGAAGCAACGCCGCCTTTTCCATCACGTACAGTCAAGCGAAAGTTCATGTCGCGATTCATGGTTGGTAAAACTTCGCCGTAAGTCGTAGACCCGCTTAAAACATCACCTAATTTTGGAAATATTCTTGTTGGAGATTCGCTTGGCGTGAACGACCTGAATAATGGGCGCTTTCCATCGTCCGTGAGCGTCGCCTTACTGCTCGTCGAACCTCCTAAGTCATATTGTTCCCAGACATAGGTCAGCTTATCACTTCCATTACTGTCCGTCGCTGTACCCGTGAGCATGAACGGTGTGGATTTTGGTATCGCAGCATCGCGTCCGGCATTTGGCACTGGAACCGCGTTATTCAAGCTCGAACTGACGCCACAGCTCCCGCCGGCACTACTATCTGCCACAAAACCACTGATTTCAGTTAAAGAGTGCGCGTGGAAATAAACATCACTTTGTGACTGCAAATTTTCCTCATCACACAGACTAGCATAAGCCATAATGGTAGAACCACTACCCGGTTCATAGGCCGCATTGTCGCTGCGGTTCCCGCCACATCCACCCGCTGTTCCATTGAATGTGTGCTCAGCGTTAAACTGATGTCCAATTTCATGGGCAACATAGTCGATGAAAAACGGATCGTTAATGGGACTATCGCTTCCGGTAACACCTTCAGCCTTAGAGCCGCCGCAAACAACGCCCAGGCCAGCCAGGCCACCACCGCCCGTACTGAAGACGTGACCAATATCATAATTGGCTTCACCGATTTTAGCATTGATATCCTTGCCGACTTCCTCGATCAAAGAGTCAGGATTGTTATCCGTATATGGATCTGTATCGGCATCCGCATAAACAATGTCGGAATTATTCGCGACAAGCTTTAGTTTGATCGCAACATCACGTTCGTAAACCTGATTAACACGGTTAATACCCGTCACAATTGCCGCCATCGCTTTCTCTTTCGTGCCGCCGTGGAAAGCTGTAAATTCGCCGGTGGCCGCGACAGCAAGGCGATATGTCCGCAGATTAGTTCCATAAGATACATCGGCACGTGCGGCTCTGTTCGACCGCTTGTCATAACGCGTCATGTTTCCAGTTTTGGCTTTTTTCGCGCGCTCATGCGTTCCGCATTTCATAGGCGATTTTTTGTGGCCTTGTTCCGCTGCAAAATCGCCTTTGTAATAGGACTGGTAATTTTCACCATCGCCAATAGGGTCAATGAAAATTGTCTCGCCTTCATGGGATAACATGGCGTGAAAACCGGCAGGCGTAAAATCAAGTCTCCCTGTATTATCAGGATTGTTGGGATCCTCTACGCGATAAGTCTGAATATCCGGGTATTGCCGCGCTAACGTCGGTTCCATAATGGGCGACTCATACAAAGCATATTTAGCGATTGTACCGTCAGGCAAAGGCAGATCAATAAAAGTCTGAGAACTTTCAGCCATCTCATCGGGTGCCTGATTAAGTAAGTTCTGCAGGTCATTTTGCGCAAGGCGTAATTTGCGACCACGCTCGATAGTTGGAACATGCGCATGATCCGCGTGCACGGCCATTTTCTTGGCATTAGAACTGTCCTGAGAATCCTGCCAGATTTGAGCATCAGCTTGTGCGCTAAAACCCAGTCCGACAACCAGAAAAGTTGAAACCAACAATCTGTTTCGAAATGTATTAGTCATTATCATAGGGTCTTCTCCATTGTTGATATTGAGAAGACGGCTAAGGTTTGAGATTTATTCCATTTATTTCTGTTTTTTCTAAAAAAAAGTTTTTCACAAAGAAAAACGGGCCAAGAGGCCCGTTTCGGTTTTTAAAATGAAAAGCTTAACCCGCCTGATATTGAACCCTGATTTTTACTAGTTCCGGGTATTCATATAATGATCTGACTTTTTGGTCAGCAAGACTGGTTCCGAGAGACTTGGAATTCATGACAAACACTGCAAATGTTTCCGCAAAATCTTCCGCCAGATTAGTGGCTGCATAATCTGAAACAAATGCCGATGGTGCCTTCTCATACTGACTGTTTGATGCGTCCTGTTTGAATTGGCCTTTCCAAAACTTTTGATAAAATAGATAGAGATATGAATCCGGCTTCAAGCAACCTTCCTCGAGTTCTAATGTGTTGCAGGTTCCATAATCTGCTTCAACCTGACCTTGGTTTAAGGTCATAACATGCGCCACTTCATGAATAGCGGTCTGCTTTAAATCCTTCCTGTCACCTTCATGGGCCTCTACATCTATGACGATTTCCCATTTGCGTTCATTTCCTTCAATAGGTGCTGCATAAGCAGAGCCATCTTGCGTTTCAGCCAGAACCACGCGGGCCAAATATTGATCGGATATATGCGTAGGTATGGTTTTTTTGATCGTTTTAAGCATTAAAACGTCATCCGATGTTGTAATATCGACTTCATTAACAGAAACGAATTGCTTACCCCTGACAACATCAAAATCATGACGTACGAAGTTAATATCAGGATCAAACTCTTCCATTAGAGTTTCATAAAAGTTCCAATTGGAAACAGAAGCATCGACCTCTGACCAGGAGATTCCGGCTATAGCAGCCAAAGCTATGGCAAGAGAGATTTTTAAATTTGAATTTCGCATGATTATCTCCTTTTCTGAAGTTTGCATGAAGGAGACGGATGAAATGGCAATATTATTCCATTTTTTGCCATTTTTTTTCAATAAGAGTTTTTTCCATATCTACAGAGAGAACTTCGCCCTTCATAAGGCTATCTACAAGACTATCAAAGGCTTCTGTTGAGTGTGAACTTGCTGTCGCATAACCTCCTTTTTGGGCGTTATCTGGCGCATAGGATTGTGATATCACCGTCCAGCCTTGATCATTGTGACAGGCTAAAGCCCTAGATTTTTGCGCCGTAAATTCCCGGCATAAATGTCCTTCTGTAGACTGGAAGCTCAATACTGGCCGAATGCCATTTTGGCTTTGCCCGCTTGGCACTTCGGATAATGCAGCATATAAAGCACTCGAAGAATTAACAGGGCCTGTTGCGATCATACCAGCCGGAAAACTTACAGGCTGTCCACTTGTATTGAGGCTTTGCGCACCAAAAAATCCAGCCAATAAAGAGGCAGCAATCGCGGCTGGAAAATGCCAGCCTGATTTTTTATGTCTATGCTCGGAAAGGCTGACGACTTTCTTGTCATTGTCGTTTTGTACTGTCTTGTCATGCTGTTCTAGCAGGGATGTTATACGGTCTGGAACGGGCGCTTCTAATAAGGGGTCAAAGACCATTTGCAAAGTTTCATCTACATTTGCGAGCGCCTCTAACCTACGCGCAAGCTCAGCATCCGATTTTAATGCCTTTTCTATGGCCTCCAAATCTTGCTTAGCTAGTTCGCCATCTAAAAAGGCCGATAATTGTTCGTCAGTATAATGCATATTGTTTAATTCATGAACTCAGTAAGTCTTTAAGATCGAATTGTCCGGACAAAGCTTTTCTTGCTCTGGCCACTCGGCTCATAATTGTCCCTGTGGCGACATCTAGTGCTTCTGCTGCCTCTGCATAGCTAAAGCCTTCGATGGCTACTAAGGCTAGCGCCTCTCTTTGCGGGGGCGGTAAGGCCTGCATAGCGCGCATGACTTGTGACAAAGCTATCCTATCCATAGTTTTTGTGACGCCATCTTCGCTATGCTTGTAGGAATTTTCAGTCTCATCATCCGAGGCCGTTCTGATTTTCCGATAGCGTGTCTCGTCTATCCACGCGTTGCGGCAAACACGAAAAGCCCACTTTCCGACATCAGCGCCTTCGGGTAATCCTTTTGACAATACACGTTCAACAGTTATTTGCAGCAAATCATCGGCGTCCGCCATCGACCCGGTCAATGACAGGGCAAACCGGCGAAGGTTTGGCAGCAGGCTAATTAACTCTTCTCTCAAAGCACTAACTCATTCAAACTCCTCTCTGCTTTACCTTATTGACGATTAAGCACCATAGATTATTCCATAGGTAGGTATATTTTTTGAGATATTATGTCTGTTTTGGCTAGGTTTATCGAGTTGAAGGCCATTCACGCCCTTCTTATCGCACTTTTCACACTCGCAGCGTTTGGCGGGTATAGTTCTGCCTGTTCGCAAGATTTTGAGGAAGAATTTGAAGATGATTTTTTTGAAGAAGAAATTGATTGGGAATTTATAGACGCGCTGGATTCACTAGACGGTATAAACGAGTCTGAAATTTTAGACGACTTTGATATTGAACTTGACCGAAACGGCCTAGAATCTGCCTTGAATGAATGGGTCATTATTGCTGATCCCGCCGAATTTCCTGCTATACGGTCTATCGGCATGACTATTGACCGAATAGAGCCGCTTGAAGGGCTCGGACTGGCTGTTGCCCGGATACAAACTCAGGGCAATCTTAATCTCGCGCAAACCCAGTCTGCCATATCGGCTGTTGCGCCGAGTGCCGAAATTGATCTGAACCATGTCTATCGACCCAGTCAGAAAACCACGAAACGCAGCGCAGGACCCTCACCTAAATCTTTAGTGAAATTACCCGCTGGGTTTACAGGTAAGGGGCGCAAAATTGGCATTATAGACACCGCCATAAACTTACGACATCCCGCATTTGAAACCATAAAGATAGAAGTCGCTGATTTCGTCTCTCGTAAGTTTGAACGCCCTGAAGATCATGGCACAGCCGTTCTGTCTATATTGGCCGGAGCCTCTGCGGCCTATACTGGCTTATTACCTGAAGCAGATTATTATGCCGCGTCTGTATTTTTCAAAACCGATGATGGTGGACGTATGGCTACAACGGATAGCCTAGTCAGGGCTATTAGCTGGATGAAAGAGAATAATGTATCCGTTATCAATATGAGCCTAAGCGGGCCGCCCAATCGCGTGTTAAAGCGCGCAATAGATGCTGCCGTCACGAAAAAAACGGTTGTCATTGCTGCTGTAGGTAATGAAGGCCCTAACGCGCCGCCCCTTTACCCAGCAGCCTATACGGATGTTATCGGCGTGACAGCGGTTTCTGAGCGTAAAAAAGTCTACCGACTTGCTGGCCGTGGAGAACATGTTGATTTTGCTGCGCCGGGCGTCAAAGTCAACCATGCAGCCAAATCAAAGTCTTATAAAACCTCTTCGGGTACATCTATGGCAACGCCTTTTGTTACGGCCATTATTGTCTCTAGCTCAACACCTAATGATCTTTTCTCAGATGAACTGATTGAAAAGTTAAAATCAACTGCCGAAGATTTAGGAGCGAAGGGCTTTGACCCTGTCTATGGCTATGGCTTGATTAAATCCGCTGCAAGCCCTCCTAAGTGATCAAAATACATGCCCGATTCTCACACCGAAAACCGTCTTATCATAATCCACTAGGGATAAGTTGGATCGGTAATCCCTAAACTTCAAATCCAGCTCAATATAGCTATTTGCAAATGCCGGTATTTTCCAAGATGCCCCATAGGTAAAGCGATCATCTTGGCGTTCTTCATTAATGACAAAGTTTATGTCTTTGTAGTCCCGGCTTTCGTATTTAGCAGATAGTTTCAGAGTTGTATCATCCTGCCATAATGGAAATCGTCTTATATACTCCGCCTGAATATGATGTTTGTCATAGGCAAGCTGACGCTCAGATGCATCTACATCCTCAAAACGATATCCTAAAATGATGAACTGCCGCGTGCCGGTTAGAAAATGATAGGCGCTAAGACCCAAGCCATGCGTATCACCATCTCTTTCAGGCCTGAGCTTATATGTTCTGTCGCTATATGTATAAGACGCGCGCGCGAAAAATTTACGGCCAAAATACCGACTCAAATAAGGTGAAAACTGTTTAGCTTGTAGATAGGCATCACCGTTTAAAGAAGCGTCTAGATAACGACCTGTGACCCCTATTCTAGTTTTTCCAACTTTATGATTTAAATCTACACTTGCTAGATGATAGTTTTGATCAAATTGCGAAAATTCATCATAGTCTTTGGCGGAATACACATAATTAGTTTTGACCTGCACATCTTTTGCTAGGTCAAATTTAGCGTTGGCCTTCGCTCTGAACAGCAAAGCAAGATCATTCAAACCAGAAGCAAGATCAATATCACTGACTGTGACATTATTGTCTTGCTCTAGCCCCAGACTAAGATCCAAGTAAAAATCTTTATCGCTTGCATACGCAGAAGGCCCGACGAGCGTGCAAACGCTTGAAGTAATGAAAAAGAACAAGGATAATTTGGTTATCATTATGCGAGCTTTACATCGTTCTGCTTTATTTGAAAACCATTCCTATTTTATTCTTAATCACTATCTGGCATTCTCGACCTGGTAGACGCGGGGAAATAACTTCGGATTTAGCCATATTTAAGAATTGGATATGTCAACGGTGATGAACTTTACCTAGTTCATTTCACTCCGCCGTAAAATTGGCAGTATATAACCTAAACTGGAATGTCCGCAAAGCCTCTTCAATACACATTCCGCTTGTATTTCGAGAGATTCGATGTTTTGGGGACCAGCGGTCCTCAGGAAGGCATTGTCTCAATCGTTATTAGCCATTCTTCTAGATAATTTAGTACCTTACCCCAAACGGAATACCGTCCCTCTAATGTGAGTGCAAAAGTGAGTACGCTTACTCCATGAAACTTGCGCTCATTGACATATATGCCATTGAAAATAATAGATTATTTCTGTATAAATATGCAGAGGAAGGACGATCAGCCTAACGTCTCGGCCGCACCACCTCTCTGGAATTCTAAACCGATTTGTGAATATTGTTGAGG
>JAHDEP010000439.1 GCA_020628775.1 Rhizobiaceae bacterium
CTTAGAGGTGAAGACCGCTAACGCAGACATGAGCGCCTTGGCAGTTTAGGCCAGTCACCATGCAAGTTGATTTAGAAACCCGCGCATGCTAATATCTATATTAGATAAACCGATGGCGTGTTTATTTGACCAAACCAACGAGGGGTCACGATGAAGCTACCAACTTCACCCGCCCCACACCTAGTAGAGGCATCCCATGGGGACGCTGTATCTATTTGCCGGTAGTGTCAAGTAAACACGCCATTTTTGATTAAAAAATTGTCACCGTATGCGATAATAACGGCATGTCTTGTGCCGGTGATTGTGTATGATTGGCAAGGTAGACAAATTAAATAAAAAAAGCCCACCGGCAAGTGGGCTTTTGAAGATCAAACATTGATAGGCAAGCCTACCGACTCATTTGATACTCCTTCCAAGTAGTGTCAATTCTATAGGTTTGCATCAATAAACGCAATCCACTTAAAGAAAAAAACCCGTTTGCGCGGGTTCTTTGGGCGGTTTGCATACAGGCGAAAACATGCTAACCGATAGAATAATTGTACCCCAAACAGGTACGCCAAACCACCCACCACACCCCCCAATTGATAACGATACAGACGGCCGTCTACTAGATGCGCAGCTGATCAACCTAAGCCGCATTGCATCCGAACTGGGCAACGTGGCCACACTCGCACGCCACGCACTAGAAACAAAATCACCATGTGATATTACTAATGCATTTGAGGCATTTGAGGCAACACGCGATGCAATTGTTAGCGATGGTGTTGCGTAATGTCGGATCAAATAGAGATCCCCGCAGACGCCTACAAACTAATCACCCGCAGGGACACGCTACCCGCAGAAGATCGACAGACCGCAGTCATTAGAGAGGCTAGCCGGTTGCATGATCAGGGGTTCAATGTAATCCCCCTGCCATCATTCATAGAAGTAAAAGCATGGGCATTTGCTAACGCTAAGACTTCCGCAGACGCCCACGCAAACCAGTATAAGAAACCCGCTTACAGCCTCAAACGGGCGTATTATTCACGCCTGCACAAATGCAACGCGGGTTGTGATCATACTAGCCGCGATGGCACAGGCTCTAATCTTCCATACTCATTTGAGCAGCTATTCAAGCCCGATTCGAACGTAGGTATTATCGTCGGTCGCACATCTGGCAACCTAGCGATTAT
>JAHDEP010000440.1 GCA_020628775.1 Rhizobiaceae bacterium
GCGTTGCCTTCATTACCAGCCTCATGTGGAAATGTAACCGCTTGCTCGGCATTGTTGCCCGTGGTGTAAAACGGTGCTGATACATCTAGCTCAGGGCATTTAGGGCACTCTATTTCTTCGACTGGTTCTTCTGGATTGATAGGCTCGCCTGTATCGCAGTCACCAAAGTATCCACCATCGGGAACTTGAACTTCTTCCTGATCGTCGGTTCCTACAGCAATTAAGTACTGAAGCTGCGGCAGGTCTTTGCCCTCACAGAACTTGTAGATCAGCGTAACGCCTTCAATCTGCTTATCGCCGTTTTCGTCATAGATGCAGCCATCCAAAAATCCCGACTGGCATGGAGGAATCTCTGGTTGCCCTGGGTACGTCATTTCACACGGAAACGCACACAATGGCTTGCCGTTAACTAATTCTTCAAACGGAATTTGTATGCCGGTATTGCAGTCAACCCATCGAGATTCACCAGTGCGCTCGTTTATGAATCGATCAATTAGTCGAGTCGGTGTACGCTTAATGTTGTAATCCAGAACAATGTCCTGACGCTGATCTGAATTGTAAATAAATTCGATTGGCGTTTTGTCTCCGGGGCATAATCTAAACCCGGCATACCGCCATTTCATATCCGGCAGGAAAATCACCGGAGTTGGCAACCCCGCGCAGCCTATTGGAGGGTCCGTGTTTGGGATTGTGCAATACGCTGAATTTTCTTTTGAGTCGGCAACCGTTGCCGCAATGCCTGCACTAATCGCATTTACCTGATTTGTCCAGCTGCTTGTATTAGGTAGGGTAAATGTTCCATCAGGACAATCATCAGCGTATTTGATTGTGATTGACGCGTTTGTGTCCCTAAAGCTCGTAAAGCTGTTATCTACACCAGCTTCATCAAACTGTTGCTGAAAACACCCTGCAAATCGCCATGTGTCTGATTGCTTAATAGCAAACTGTGGCAGCTTCACAGACTGGCATTCGTCGTCCCACGCATCTTCACCATTTCTCGGATTAGGTGAAACGGTAACGGCATCCTGAGCTTCGCCGTCGATGAGAAAATCCGCGCCATCAATAACAGGACAATACCAATGACATTCGCCGCCACCAGTGCCATCAAAACCCGCAACCCATGTCTTGCCGCCTGACTCTTCCCACGCCTCAACAAACTCAGCAAGTGTTT
>JAHDEP010000441.1 GCA_020628775.1 Rhizobiaceae bacterium
TTTATTCATTTTCATATGATTTTTCCCTCATGGTGTACCAGAACAAGATAAGACCTGATAAGCAATTGACAATACCTGAGTATGGCATTTGACGAAAAATTTTGTTTTTTAAACTGGTAATAATTGCAAAAACTGCCTCCGATTGACGGGAAAACTTGACATTGGCCATAAGATTGTGGACATGGGCCAATCTTAAAATTTTACCGATAGGAATGAATGAAAATGGCTACAGCGTCTAAAATCGCAATGACATTTCCCGGGCAAGGAAGCCAGGCAGTTGGCATGGGTAAAGAATGGGCTGAAAATTTCAGCGTCGCAAAAGCGGTTTTTGACGAAGTTGATGATGCTTTAGGTGAAAAACTTTCAGCAACTATGTTTGAAGGTCCTGAGGATACGCTAACACTGACAGCTAACGCGCAACCAGCACTTATGGCAGTATCCATGGCGATCATCAAAGTGATGGAATCAGAAGGTTTCGTTTTGCCAAATTCAGTTGCTTATGTCGCTGGTCACTCACTTGGCGAATATTCAGCGCTTTGTGCAGCTGGCATGTTCTCAATTTCTGACACAGCACGTTTGTTGCGTATCAGAGGTAATGCAATGCAAGCGGCGGTGCCTGCAGGTGAGGGCGCAATGGCGGCCATCATCGGTCTTGAGCATTCAGATGTCGAAGCTGTATGTGCACAAGCATCAGCGCAAGGCCCATGTCAGATCGCAAATGATAATGGCGGCGGTCAATTGGTTATTTCAGGTGGTAAAGCAGCTGTTGAAGCTGCAGCAGCGGCTGCATCAGAAAAAGGTGCAAAACGCGCTATCATGTTGCCGGTATCAGCGCCTTTCCATTCAACATTGATGGCACCAGCTGCCGATGCAATGGCGGAAGCTTTAGCGGGTGTAGAAAAGCAAAACCCTGTCGTGCCTGTGATTGCAAATGTGCGCGCAGAACCTGTTACGGATGCAGATGAGATTACAAAACTGCTCGTTGAACAAGTCACAGGACAAGTTCGCTGGCGTGAAAGCGTTGCATGGTTTGGTGCAAACGGCATTGAAACGCTATTCGAAGTTGGTTCCGGCAAGGTTCTAACGGGTCTTGCACGCCGCATTGATCGCTCATTGGCAGGTGTTGCTGTCAACAATCCATCAGATTTAGAAGCAGCTCTTGAAAAGCT
>JAHDEP010000152.1 GCA_020628775.1 Rhizobiaceae bacterium
CTACGTGTAGAACGACTTAGATTCATTTACACAATTCTGGCGTTTGTGCCAGATTTACTGGGCTAGGGGCTAAATTGATAAATGTTTTTGGACAAGATGAACAAGATAGTTAGATGGGAAAGCATTATCCTGAAAATCCTGTCTATTCTGTAAAAGATGACTTTTTTCGATTTATAAAACAGTCTCCAAGAATACCCTGATGAGTAGATGATTTTGGGGCATTGTGTATAACTAATTTTACAAAGGTGTTTGTTTTGTAAATCATGGTTGATTTACGATATTGCGGTTGCTATAATTCCCGTCCGTTGCCCTCATCGTCTAGGGGACTAGGACGTAGCCCTTTCAAGGCTAAAACCGGAGTTCGAATCTCCGTGGGGGCACAAACGGCCGAGTGAAATTTCACTCGGCCGTTTTGCTTTTAGGGGGTAATGCGAGCCAAAGGACCTAATCATCATCTTTAAACTAGTGTAGATCAAAAAAGGTCGTCTGATCATGCGTATTAATCGAACGATAAAATATCATTTTACGATCTATACTAAATGATTACGGCATTACGGACTCAGCCTTTTCAGCATCATCGGGATGGTGCGTCGCATTCAAAATGCTGGCGCACTCCCCTACTTCATTTGGAATCTCACCCAAACTGTTACTCCAATTCCCTTCAGCAGAACCGATGAAGTTTTGGCAATTGGCAATGTACGAATCCATCTGGTCTTCCAGCATCTCACCGTCTGCCGCTGGACCAAGGCTGTGGAGCATGACACGTACCATTGCATCCGCCGGATTTGTTAATCCGACAGGGCGGCCACAATCTGGAAAATCGATTGGGCATTTATTATTGAAATAGAATTCGTGCCAACCGGATAAACTTGAATCATTTACACCGATCGTCCCGCTAATAGAAATAACTCCATCCGGCCCGACTACTACGCCAGTATTCGGCACAAACAGAAAATCACCCATCGCTCCTCGTTTCGTGCCATGATCGGGCAAGCCACAATCGTACGGGCCACGAACACACTTCTCAGGTTGATTGAAAACCAAAAGCCACAAATTCACGGCGCTTCCCGGAATTAAACCCGAAGCGGTCAGACCAACCTGCAAGCCTTCTTCCGTACGAACCAGGTGTGATATACCCACAGGGTTTTCTTCATCAAACAAATAAGAAGCTGGGATTGAAGAAATCAAAGCTTCCTGCATTGAATGACTAGATCCTGGATTTTCTATCGACTCGTTCAGACGTGTTACCTCAACTTCTTTGACTATTTCAACAGTCACCTCTTTTTCAACTTCAACCTCCTTAACAACCTCGACAGTGACATCAACCTCACGCGTCACTTCTTTCTCAACCTCAATGGTTTGAGGGGAACAAGCTGTAACAGTTACAAGCAAGCCAACGCCTAACGATATCATCAAACACTTTCCAAAACTTCCTTTAAATTTCACGATATTTCTCCAAATTTATGACTTTATGACCAGTTGCCTAGCCAATTTTGATAAATGCAGCATGCAATTAAATATTTAAAAAACATGCTCGCTGTGTAGCTACATTTCCAAATTAGAGGGGATCAAACGCTTGGTCAACGACATTCGGCCGATGGTGACGATCTGGTGACGATAAATTGGGTCGTTGCTGTTGACGGTTTTAGAAGGCAAAGTAACAATAAGACTGTCAAAGCCTCTCGTTCCATTATTTATTAATGAAGGGAGACAGTTCTGCAGAACACAACAACTCACATCAGATGCATACAGCCTATTGAGATTACAAATCATTTTGTATGCGATAGAAATTGCCAGAACTTAGAACATGGAGAACTTTCATTATGACCAATCTGACCCTTTCACTCTTTGGATCACTTTCCGTATCTATAAATGACCAGCCTATTGAACGCTTTCGTTCCAATCGTGTGCCCGCCCTGATGGCCTACTTGTTGGTAGAAACCAACCGAGGACAAATCATCTTCCGGCGTGCTGATTTAGCCGAGCTTTTTTGGCCCGGTATGCCAGCCAAATCTGCGCTACAAAACCTTCGCCAAACGATCTATGTATTACGGAAGCTCTGGCCCGATAATGAAATTCCATTGCTCAATATCACCAATCGGCAAACGATACAGGTCAACGCAGACTGTTCGATTTGGGTTGACGTTAACCGCTTTAACAAATTGCTTGCCCACCATCCTGACCATTGGCATGAGGCGATTGAGTTATACATGGGAGATTTTCTAGCGGGTTTTGAGCTCCTAGATGCGGCCCCTTTTGATTTATGGGTGGCTGATCAGCGTGCAGAATTAAAGCGAAAAGTTCTAGATGCAATCACAAGCCTAGTCGATATTCAAATTGAGCGAAAAGCCTACAGCGAAGCTGAAAAGTTGCTCCAGAAACAGCTATCGATTGATCCGTTAAGGGAAAAAGCCCATCAACAAATGATGCTGACCTTAGCTTTTGACGGCCGCCGTGCCGCCGCTCTTCAGCAATTTGAAAGCTGTGCGCATTTACTTCAGGAAGAGCTAGGGGCTCCCATTTCACAAGAGACAAGGCTAATTGCAGAAGCGATTCAAGCAGACCGTCTACCTACTTTAGGCCGAACCGAGGCGCAGTTGGGAGGCTATGATCTCAAAGAGATGATCGGAAGCGGTAATTTTGGAGCAGTTTACCGTGCAATCCAGCCAACAGTCGGCCGAGAAGTTGCTGTCAAAATTATTCGCGATAAATACGCCAATGATTCTAATTTTATTCGCCAATTTGAGGCCGAAGCCCAAACCATCGCTCGGCTCGAGCATCCCCACATCGTGCCACTTTATGACTTTTGGCGTGAGCCGGGGAGCGCCTATCTGGTCATGCGTTGGCTGCGAGGTGGCAGTTTGGCCGATCAGCTGAACGATGGATGGCCACTTGAAAAAGCAATGCCCCTTGTGCAACAAATCGGGCAAGCTTTACATGCGGCCCATGAACGAGGAGTAATTCACCGGGATATAAAACCGGCGAATATTTTGATCGACGAAGAAGGAAATGGGTATCTGTCTGACTTTGGGATCGCCTCATCTTCTCCAAATGGAGGCTATTCAACTTTACGAGGGGAGACAAACGATGAGCGATCAACTTCGGCCGACATGCTGCTCTCAGCAACTTCAGCTTCACCCGAACAGCTTCAAGGCCGCACACCTTCAATCGCTTCAGACATCTATAGTTTTGGGGTATTGCTCTACCAACTACTGACCGGCCATCATCCGTTCAACGCCGAGTCACCCGTGCACATGGCGATCTTGCACACGACCCAAAGGCTGCCCAATATCACCAGCCACTGCCCCAATCTTCCCGATGCTGTCAATGAGGTCATCCAAAAAGCAACGGCCAAACAGCCGGGGGAACGGTATGTATCTATTCTCGATCTAGTAGCTGCTTTTCAGAATGCAATCAGCCAAAACGAAGCTGGCCGGTATGCACTGCCAAAAATCATTCGCACCGACATCGACAACCCATATAAAGGTCTGCAACCTTTTAATGAAAATGATGCCGATCTATTCTTCGGCCGTGAAACATTAAGAGATCAACTTAAAGAAAAAATGATCGAATCCCAATTTGTTGCCTTAGTTGGGGCAAGTGGAAGCGGCAAATCATCAGTTGTTAAAGCGGGGCTATTGCCCGCTTTACGGGACGAGAACCACACAGAATCGGCCGATTGGTTCATCATCGACATGCTGCCAAGCACAGACCCTTTTTCTGAACTTGAAAAGGCGTTGGCCCAAGTTGCAGTAGAAAACCCCAAAACATTAATCGAACAGCTCAAAAATAAAGATATCGATCTTGTCGAGGTTCTGAGTCACCTGCTCCCCAATGGTAGCAGCTCAAAACTATTACTTGTCATCGATCAATTTGAAGAGCTTTTTACATTGGTTGGCGATACCCAATTGCAGAGTGATTTTATCGACATGCTGCTTGACGGAATCAAGGCTCCTAACGGCCAATTTAAATGCATCGTCACACTAAGGGCCGATTTTTATGATCGGCCGCTAATGGTGGATGGCTTGGGAGAGCTAATGAAATCACACACGCAGGTGATCACACCGCTGACGGCCGAAGAGCTTAACCAAGTCATCCAAAAACCGGCCGCTCAAGTTGGTGTAACCGTTGAACCAGCGTTGGTCACAACGATGGTCGCCGACATCAAAGAACAGCCCGGCGGACTCCCTCTTTTGCAATATGCACTAACTGAACTGTATGAACACAGAAATGGCAATGAGCTAACTCTCCAGCGTTATCATGAAATTGGAGGGGTTGAGGGGGCATTAGCACAACGGGCTGAAGAGATCTATTCAGAGATTGAACCCGGCTCACAACCTTGGGTCCGCCAGCTATTCCTCCGTTTGATAACCCTAGGTGAAGGGGTTGAAGATACACGTCGTCGTGTTTTAAGAAGCGAGTTGCTTAGCCTAACAGGTGTTGGTCAAGCGCTCGATTCGATTTTAGACCGGTATGGAAGTTCCCGGCTCTTGGCTTATGATCGAGATTTGGCAACGCGCGAATCTACTGTTGAGGTGGCGCACGAAGCATTGCTACGTGAGTGGCCCCGCCTGCGTAGATGGCTGGAAGAAAGCCGCCATGACCTGCGCCAGCAGCGGCTTTTAAACGAGTCGGCCGTTGCCTGGGATGCGGCTGAAAATGATACGAGTTTTCTACTGCGTGGCTCACGGCTAGAGCAATTTAAGGATTGGCAACAAACGAGCAAACAGGTTGAGCTTAACGAAAATGAAAACCGATTTTTAGTTGCCAGCCTCCAAGCCCAAGAGGCTGAGGTGGCGGCCGAAGCTGAACGTCAACAGCGAGAATTAGAAACTGCTCAACAGTTGGCTGAAACAGAACGCAAACGGGCGGTCGAACAGGAAGCGTCGGCCGGCCGTTTGCGTCAGCGGGCGTTTGGTTTAGCTGGGGCACTGGTGTTAGCCATGTTACTAGCAATTGCCGCTTTTGTTTTTGGCCAACGGGCTACAAGTAACGCCAATTTAGCCGCCACCAATGAGGCTGAAGCTCAAGACAATGCAAACCTCGCTGCCACAAGCGAGGTCGAAGCATTGGCCCAAGCTGAAATCGCCAAAACCAATGCTGATCTAGCTGCAACCCGCGAAGCAGAAGCGTTGGCGGCTCAAGTCGAAATAGGGTTTGAGCGAGACCGAGCTGAAGAACAGGCCCGATTGGCCGAAGCTCGGGAACTAGCCGCCCAAGCTAAGGTTGTACAAGAACTTGATCCCGAGTTGAGTATCATTTTGGCTCGTGAATCTTTGCAACTGGCAGATACACAAGAGGCAGAAACTTCGTTGCATTTGGGGTTACAAAGATCCCGTATTCGCAACGTCATCCCAAGTGAAGGGGATTGGGGTGAATTAAGTCCAAACCGCCAATTTATGGTAGCCGGTCCATGGGAGGACGGTCCAATTTCAATTCGAGATACGATATCTCAAGAAGTATTGATGACTATCGATGCAACTTATGGCAGTTTTATCGATGATCGTCACATACTTACAGAAAAGCAGACTGGGGCTCAGTTCGTAAACTTTGAGGTATGGGATGTTGAAAAAAAGCAGCAAATTGATCATCCTCTTGCTAATACTATTGGGCCAATTGCAAACGTTGGCGATCCAGAAATCAGATTCCTGAGCAATATGCAAGATAATCTACTTGTCACAAATACCAAAGAAAATGAAATTATCATCTGGGATATGATCAATAATGAACAGTTAACCATTATTTCTGAGCATCAGGCTCAAGTTACATTTATGCAGTTTCACCCTGAAAGTAAACAGTTAGTAAGTGGCGACATTTCAAAGCAAGTTTATATTTGGGATCTATCTGAAATTCGATCAAACCGAACTGTATCAAAAATCACCGAATTTAAAGCTTTTCAAAATAGTGGAAGCGAAGGAGGTGAGAATGGGATGGGGGGAAATTTCACCCCTAATGGAGACAAATTACTTTTAGTTGGAGTCATTGAATTTGAACCCGAGGTATGGGATTTAAATGAAATTGATCAGCCCCCTATAACCTTAGCAAATGGAGGAAATAGTTTACAATCTGGTGTTTTTAATCGAGAAGGATCGCTTTTGATTGGACATTTAGCGGGCGGGACTGAAATTGTTACTTGGGATTTAACCACCGGTGACATATTGTTTACAATTAAAGGGATCGACTTTTCGGGCGTTGTAGGCCTCACTAATGATGAGTCTCAATTGATCACAATTGGGAGCGGTGCAGCCCGATTTTGGGATATACGCTCATCAAACGGGAGCGAAACCAAGCCCTACCCCGTAATCCCTTTTACAACAGCTTTGCAAGCCAGCCCTAATGGCAAATTCTTGGCGTTAGGTAGTTTAGTCGGGCCTGCCTATCTCATCAGCAGAGAAACAGGAGAGATTATTCACACATTAGCAGGTGAGGGCGGGGTAAATGATCTGTTTTTCAGCCCCGATGGAAGTGAAATTGTTACGGTTGGAGCAGATGACATTGTACGCAAATGGGATGTTGAGTCTGGCGAATTGCTGCTTGATTTCAAAGGGCATGACAGTGAGGTCTATAACAACTTTATGCTTGGCACAATGGATGTTAGATACCATCCTTCTGGTGACTTTTTTGCAACCGCCAGCTCTGATAGGTTGATCAAATTTTGGAATGCGGAAAGCGGAGAGCTGATCAGAACAATTTCAGGCTACCCCACACCGATCAACGACATCGCCTTTAGCCCGGACGGGAAAACGCTAGCAGCTAGTGGGTCTCAAGATGCAGATAACCACACAGAAATATGGATTTGGGATGTTGAAAGTGGTGACTATCTCGCAACTTTAGGAAAAAATGAGGGAATATCGTGGGGGTTGGAATTCCATCCAACAGAGCCACTTTTGGCGACAAATGGTTGGAATGGGCTAGTACGAGTGTGGAACTACCAAACGGGTGAAGTTGCCTATGAAACCCTCAATGAAACGGGCGGAACGATGTTGAAGCTGTCGTTTAGCGATGACGGCCGGTATTTAGCCACGGCAGGGAATGCGGCCCCGGCCCAAATTTATGATTCACTAAGCGGAGAGCTGTTAGCCACTCTGACAGACTACCCGGCCGGGGGCGCTGAATTTACCCCAGATAATCATCTAATCATTGGCACCTTCTT
>JAHDEP010000007.1 GCA_020628775.1 Rhizobiaceae bacterium
GCGCGCGCGATTCAGCAAGGTGCCTACCAAGAAAGACGTTTCTTATCTGATCCACCCGCAGGATATAAAATCCCTGCTTCTTCAGCACCGATTGGTGAGCTTGGTGAAACAGAGCGTGAAAAAGAAAAAAGACGTAAAGAAGGTGCAACTGTTAAAGGCACTGGTAAAAAATGGTGGCAACCCTGGAAGCGATAATACGCTGACTGGTGACGTGCCATTTTTCGTTTAGCGTTGTGTTTTAAAAAAGTCTTTCAAGATCGCTGCACATTTTTCTGATTGAAAACCCGAATATACATCCGGCTTGTGATGGCATGTGGGTTGTTCAAAAAATCTTGCACCATTTAATACTGCACCACCTTTTTCATCCTCAGCCCCAATGTAAAGCCTCCGTATGCGAGCAAAGGAAATTGCCCCCGCGCACATCGTGCATGGTTCCAGCGTCACATAGAGATCGATATCTGAGAGCCGTTCCTGATTTAAAAACTCAGAAGCGCGTCTAATAGCTAATATTTCAGCATGTGCGGATACATCGTTTAGCGCGCGTGTTTCATTGCCAGCGCGCGCAATGATCTGATTATCGAGTACAATCACTGCACCAACAGGAACCTCACCGCGGCGACCAGCAGCTTCCGCTTCTTCAATGGCAATGTCCATGAAGCTATCTTTAGGCAATTTTATATCCCTTTTTATTGCAAAGCATCAATTGCTCAATCCATTTGAAACTGTTAGGACAACGCCAACAAAGGCAAACACCATATGAGCAAACAAGACAAGCCCTTTAGCGGCAAAAAACCAAACAGAGATGATGGTAAAGCATCGCGTCCTCGAGGTGGTAAACCCGGAGTAAGTAAACCCGGTGCAAGTAAACCTGGCGCAGCGAAAGCTGGAAAACCATCTGTGGCAAAAGAAGCAGCACCAATTTTGGTCGAAGGGCGCATTGCAAAGATGCTAGCCCGCGCGGGTGTTGCTTCACGCCGCGAAGTTGAGCGCATGATCGAAGAAGGTCGCGTTAAGCTCAACGGCAAAGTTTTAACCAGTCCTGCGATTAATGTAACGCAATCGGATAATATCGAAGTTGATGATAAACCTGTCGGCGGCATCGAGCGCACGCGACTTTGGCTTTATTATAAACGCGGTGGATTGGTAACAACTAATAGCGATCCTGAAGGTCGCCCAACGGTATTTGAAAATCTGCCGGATGATCTGCCAAGAGTTATGTCGATCGGTCGATTAGATATCAATACCGAGGGACTTCTTTTGCTAACCAATGATGGCGGGTTGGCGCGTGTGTTGGAGCTTCCTTCAACTGGGTGGTTGCGCCGTTATCGTGTTCGCGCCCATGGTAAAATTGATCAGGCAAAATTGGATGAGCTTAAAGATGGTATCGCTGTGGATGGCGTGCTGTATGGTTCAATTGAAGCGACACTCGACCGTGTTCAAGGGTCTAACGTTTGGATCACGATGGGTCTTCGCGAAGGTAAAAACCGCGAGATCAAAGTGGTGCTTGGTGCGCTTGGCTTAGATGTGAACCGTCTTATCCGTCTCTCTTACGGTCCATTCCAATTGGGTGAACTATCCGAAGGTGGTGTGGTTGAGGTTAAAGGCCGTATGCTCCGCGATCAGCTTGGAACGCGATTGGTCGAAGCTTCTGGGGCAAACTTTGATGCACCATTGCGAGAGCATGAAAGCAAAGAAGAACGCGCCAAGGCCGCTGAATGGAAACCGCGTCGCAAGCTAAGTGAGGCCGAGCGCAAAGAACGCGCCCGTGATCGATTAGGTACGCGCCCTGAAGGACCTGATGGGAAACGCAAATTTTCCGATAATAAGTTTGATCAAGAAGAAGAACGCCCGCGCCAAAAAGGGCCGCGCAATCGTGCCGCTAATGTTTGGATGGCAAAAGGCGGGCGCCCTCGCGTTGAACGCAAAGAGGAAGACGTTGATTATGGGAATGAACCAGTTAAAGGAAACTGGCACCGTCCTAAAGATAAGCTAGATCCTCATAAAAGCTTTCGGTCGAAGAAATCAGATCAAAAAGGTTCTGACCAAACCCGTGACGGTAAAAAGCAATCTCGAGATGGAAAGAAGCCTTTTCGTGATGGCAAAAAGCCTGATGGTGTAAACTTCAAAGGTAAGAAGGGCGGCAATGCGGATCGTCGGCGGTAAATATCGTGGGCGGTCAATTGCATCGCCCAAAACTGATAAGATCAGGCCAACCAAAGATCGCACTCGCGAAAGCCTCTTTAATATTTTAGAACATTCCTATTCCGACTTGCTGGAAGACGGGCGCATGCTTGAGCTATTCGCTGGCACGGGCGCTGTTGGGATTGAGGCCTTATCAAGAGGTTGCGAGTTTGTTTTGTTTGTCGAGCAAAGTATTGAAGGCAGGGGACTGCTACGGCAAAATACTGATAATCTATCCCTTCATGGCTGCACTAAAATTTTCAAACGCGATGCAACTAAGCTTGGCCCCATTAGTAAATTCGAACAGTTTACGATTTTATTTGCCGATCCGCCTTATGGGCTGGGCTTGGGAGAAAAAGCAATCTTGTCTGCGGTTGATAACGGTTGGATGGTCGATCAGGCGCTCGTTATCTTGGAAGAACGCAGTAATGTCGAACCCGTCCTTGATGCGCGTTTTACGCAATTAGATAAACGCCCATTTGGTGACACAAATATCTGGTTCTATTCGTTTTCGGCAAGTTCATAAGACTTAAAAGGGGCGTTTCATGGCAGAGAAAACAGTCGCAGTGGCTTTTGGTGGCGGTGGTGCGCGCGGTATCGCGCATATTCACATCATTGAAGTTTTAAACGAGCTAGGCATTAAACCAGTTGCGGTGTCTGGTACGTCCATTGGTGCAATTATGAGTTCTGCAATGGCCGCCGGGATGAGTGGTTTGGATATCAGAGCCTTTATGATGGAGAGCATTGGGCGTCCATCAAATGTCGCCTCCCGTTTATGGAAGGCCCGCCGCCCTTCTTGGAAATCTGTCATTACAGAAGGGATAACTCTAGGCCAGTTTAATGTTGAGCGCATTATCGATGCGTTTATGCCTGAACAATTGCCTTATAGTTTTGATGAGTTGAAAATCCCAACGCAACTTTTGGCAACTGACTTTTACGGGCATTCAGAAGTTATAATGAACGATGGTAATCTGCGCTCAGCGATTGCAGCTTCTGCCGCGCTTCCTGCCATCTTTAAACCTGTGCACCGAAATGGCCGTTTTCTGATTGATGGCGGCATTTTTAATCCATTGCCGTTTGATGTGCTTGAAGGAAAAGCTGATGTCATCATCGCAGTTGATGTGGCAGGATTTCCAAATGGCGATCCAACACAAAGACCAAGCACGACAGATGCTGCATTTGGCGCCAGCCAGCTCATGATGCAATCAATCATCGCTGAAAAGGTTGAGAAAACACCACCTGATATTTTCCTAGTGCCCGATGTTCATGATTTCCGTGTACTAGATTTTATGAACGCCGATGATGTTCTTGAACAAAGTTCGGGTATCCGAGATGTACTTAAAGCCGAACTTGAACGTGTCCTAGGTTAAAGCGTTGAGGCTTTACCACTGGTAAATGGTGAGTTGGCGGCAGGTGGATAATGATGTTTGTGATCATCGTCATCCTTGTCATGTTCGCGTGCTTCGAGTTTTTTGATCACGCGCAAACAGACAATGGCGCTCACTACACCAAAGAATACGGCACCTAAGCCATAACCAACCAATGCGCCTTCGATGCCATAATACTGTGATCCAACCCAAACAAATGGGATCACACCCAGCGTTGATCGACCCCAGTTGAACATGGTTGAATAAAAAGCATAACCAAGATTGTTAAAGGCGGCATTTGCAGCAAATAACATGCCGTTAAATAGGAAGCTTGATGCGATCCATAGACAGAAGAAAGTAACGACCAATCTTGCATCACCTTCGGTGCCAAAAATGTCAGCAATTTGATTGCGTGCAAGTGCTAGTATCGCAGAAACCACCACCACATAAATGAAGGTAAAGATAAATCCATCCTTGATGGCCTGTTCAATACGATCGAATTTTTTCGCACCGAGATTCTGACCCAAGATAGGGCCAATGGCACCGGATAGCGCAAACAGAGCGCCAAACGCGACCGGGATGATACGCCCGACAACAGCCCATCCTGCGACCGCTGAATCTCCATAATCTGCAATTGTTGCGGTCATATATGTGTTGCCGATAGGCGTTGCGAGCTGCGTTAAAATCGCAGGTGTTCCGATGATGAGAAACGGTTTGATCTCACGTCGAAGCGTATTCATATTAGGCGCGGCTAAAAGGTCATGCACCTTGATCAATGCGTAAAGCCCAAATGAAACCATGATGACGCGGGAGATAACTGTTGCGGTCGCAGCGCCGTTGATACCCATGTCAAATCCAAAGATGAAAATCGGATCCAACAGCGCGGTGGCAAATCCGGCAATCAATGTCACATACATTGCCCTTTTTGCATCACCAACTGCTCGAAGAAGAGAAGCGGCGCACATCCCCAAACCAAGAATTGGAAGCGATAACAACACAATTTCGATATAACCGATCGCAAGTTCTGCGGTGACACCTTTTGCACCAATCCAGGCAACGAAATCTCCAATGAATGGATAGGAAATCACGGTGACTGCAACGGCGCAGATAAACATATAAACCATTGATGCGCCTGCTAGCGCACGCGCTTCAGGGCGATCATCTGCGCCCAATGCGCGAGATGTTAATGCGGTGGCAGCAATGGATAAGCCGATATTCAATGACATTGTGAAAAACAGCAAAGTACCCGCATAGCCGATAGCAGCGGCTAGCTCATCCTCACCCAAAAGCGAGATGTAAAACAGATTAAATGCATCCACCAAAAAAACCGCAACCAGTCCGATAGAGCCAGTTGCAGTCATATTGATAACGTGGCGCATTGTAGAGCCGGTTACAAATTTTGCTTTTTCACTCAATATTTATCGCCCTCAGTATTCTCCGCTCTTGGTTCAATCAAAGGTTCAGGTTTCACAGGTTTTGTCAGCACATGATGAACGCCTGCGGTTAAGCCTTCTGCTTCTTGAAGTGCGAGGCGTTCTTCATCGCGACGCTTCACTTCCTGTGCAATTTCGAGCGAAACCTGTTCGCTTAAACCAAGTGCTTCCAGTGTTTTCCGGCCAAACTCAATACCAGATTCAAATGTTTCCCTAATTTCATAATCAACGCCTGTTGCGCGTAAAGCAAGGGTATGCGCACGATCATAAGAACGCACAAAAATTTTGGCTTCAGGATATTCGGATCTAATCAGATCAACAATTTTATCGGTGGTCTCACGTTCGTTGGTACATATGGCGACGATTTTTGCGCGTTCAATGCCCGCAGCGCGTAAAACATCTTTGCGTTTGCCATCACCGAAATAAATCCTAAATCCAAATTTGCGCGCATTTCGAATACGTTCGGCTGACTGGTCAAGAATGGTGACATCCGTACCGCCCGTTAGAAACATTTGTGACGCGATTTGCCCAAAGCGAGAAAACCCGATGAGCAATACATCTGAACCAGCACCTTCGAAGTTTTCTTCCATGCCTTCATGTGTTGCGCGCGTTAAGCCATCGGCTATTTTGGTTACAATCGGGGTAAGCGCCATGGTGATCGTTACGATCGCAATAAGTATCGATGCGGATGCCTGTGTCATAACATTTGCAGCAACAGCTGCAGTGAATAACACAAACCCGAACTCACCACTTTGCGGCAATATCCCGGCAATGCGCGTTGCTTCATTAGGATGTGAGCCAAATCCGCGGCATAAAACATAAATCACGCTGGCTTTAACCGCTAATATGATCGGCACCGCGATTAAGATCAAAAGCGCATTATCAAATAAAACATCAATATCCAGTGATAAACCGACAGCCATAAAAAACAGGCCCAGCAATATTCCCCGGAATGGCTCGATATCAGCTTCTAGTTCATGTCGATAAGATGATTCTGCCAACATGACGCCAGATAAAAACGCACCCAATGCCATGGAGAGCCCGGCAAATTCCATCAATGCGCCCGCGGCAAGCACAACAAATAATGCCGCTGCAATCATCGCTTCTTTAGCGCCAGTGCTTGCGATGATTTGAAACAACGGGTTCAGCAAATAGCGCCCAGCTAGAATAAGTAAAACCACCGCGGTGATCGCAATGAGTATACTTTCCCATGCACTGCCATCTGATTCAGACGAGCCCGGCGCCAATATTGCAACCATGGCAATAAGAGGCACAATTGCGATATCCTGAAATAACAAGATCGAGAATGTTTTTTGCCCATAAGCGCGGTTTAGATCGCCTCGTTCATCCAAAATTTGCAGGACAAATGCGGTCGAGGACAATGCAAGTGCAAAGCCGATCACAACGGATGTGATTAGGTTTTGCCCACCTAAATAACGCGCAAGAGCCGTTAAAATAAGCGCTGTGACAATGACCTGGATACTGCCCATTCCCAATATGTCACGCCGCATGCGCCATAATCGCGATGGCTTTAATTCAAGCCCGATAATGAACAATAATAGCACCACGCCGAGCTCTGCAAAGTGCAGAATTTTCTCGCCATCGGCTATAATTCCGGTGATTGGTCCTATGACCAATCCAGCTGCGAGATATCCTAAAACGGTGCCAAGCCCAATGCGCTTGAACAAGGGGGCAGCGATCACTGCGCTTCCAAGAAGAACAATAGCGTAGCTAAATAAGTCGGCTTCTTCGCCCGCCATCCTTTAATTTCCGTTATAAAGTGTTATGACAAGTTTGTGATGCAATTTGTCTTGTCTTGATATGAATCTAATTTAAGCATACATGGGCCAAAGAGAAAGGCCAATTCCGATGAAAGATACCAAACAATCGCAAGAACTACTCGAAAGAGCAGAAAAACTAATAACCGCCGCTAAAAAATCCGGAGCTGATGCTGCAGATGCTGTTGTTGTGCGGGGGAAATCAAAATCGGTATCTGTGCGCCTCGGCAAGGTTGAAAATACCCAAAGCGCTGAAAGCGATGATTTCAGTTTGCGTGTTTTTGTCGGCAATAAAGTTGCATCTGTAAGCGCCGGCCAGGGTGGTGATGATCAAACCTTGGCTGAGCGCGCTGTCGCAATGGCTAAAGTTTCCCCAGAAGACCCTTATGTGAGCTTGGCCAACAAAGAAGATCTGGTCAGTGAGATCATTGATCTTGATTTGTTTGACGCAACGGAAATTTCATCAAACGATATGACAGATGCAGCGCTTGCAATGGAAGAAAGTGCAATGGCCGTTGAAGGCGTTGCAAATTCATTGGGCGCTGGCGCATCAAGCGGAATGGGCGGTTTGGTGCTAGCGACATCAGACGGGTTTTCCGGTAGCTATGCAGTTTCAGGTTTTGGCAGATCAGTGAGCGTTCTTGCAGGTGAAGGCACCGCAATGGAACGAGACTATGAGTTTGACAGCCGAGTATTTTATTCAGATCTTGATGCGCCTGAGGCCATTGGAGTTGCAGCCGCAGAACGTGCGGTAAAACGCTTAAATCCGCGTCAGGTCCCTACAGCGAGCGATATGACAATCGTTTTTGACCCTCGTGTATCGCGCGGCATTTTTGGTCATTTGATTGGGGCAATTAATGGCGCATCCGTTGCGCGCAAGACAAGCTTCTTGCGCGATCAAATGGGTGAGCAAATCCTGCCTGAAGGCGTAAGCATTATTGATGATCCCAAGATTGCCCGCAAATCAGCTTCGCGTCCTTTTGATGGTGAAGGTGTTGATGGAAATGCGATGACGATGGTCGATAAAGGGGTGCTTGAAAACTGGTATCTCAGCACATCGTTGGCCAAGCAACTTGGATTGAAAACCAATGGTCGTGGTTCGCGTGCGGGCAATAATGTCGGCGCTTCTTCTACCAATGTTTTGGTTTCGCCGGGTAGCATGAGCGCTAAAGATCTGATCGGATCAGTAAAATCTGGTCTTTATGTAACGGAAGTCATCGGCCAGGGCGTGAATATGGTAACCGGTGAATATAGTCGCGGTGCGTCTGGTTATTGGATTGAAAACGGGGTACTAACATTCCCAGTATCAGAAATCACAATTGCGTCTAATCTGAAGGACATGTTTAAACGTATTGTGTTAGCAGATGATATAGACCCGAAATACTCAATCGCGGCACCCACAATTGCCGTTGAAGGAATGACACTTGCTGGCAACTGAACTTCAAAGTCTCGATGATCAATCATTGATCGAAACTATTGCGCTTGAAGCAGGAAAAATCGCGTTAAAGCATTTTAAAAAAGAACCAGAGGTCTGGTATAAAGGAATTACAAAATCTCCGGTGAGTGAAGCCGATCTTGAGATTGATGAATATCTGAAAAAAACACTGCTTGAAGCACGTCCAGATTATGGCTGGTTGTCTGAAGAAACTGAGGACAATAGTGAACGCCTCTCTTCGCAAAAGGTGTTTGTTGTAGACCCGATTGACGGCACACGCGCTTTTATTGCCGGCACTGATGAATGGTGTGTATCAATTGGTATTGTTGAAAATGGCAAGCCGATAAATGGTGTATTGTTTGCTCCGGTTAGACAAAAGCTATATTCCGCAGCGCTCGGACAAGGGGCGTTTATCAACGGGATTAGTGTTGATCCGCAAGTTGTGACAATGATGCTGGAACCCCACCGGGTGATCATCCCTCAAGAAGTTGCTAAATTTGTTTCAGAAGATTTTGTCCAAGAGGTTGAAGCCGTTGGCGGTGTTCGTTCATTAGCTTTACGTATTGCCGGACTAATTGAAGATTATGCGGATGGAATTTATGTGCGTAAGAATTCCAGAGATTGGGATATGATCGCAGCACATTTAATTGTGCAGGAAGCAGGCTTCCACTTGGTGGATTTGAACATGGAAGATGTTGTTTATAACAAATCAGAAACTCGCCATGGTCTATTAATTGCTACGCACCCCAGCTATACAGAGAAAATGAGAAACGCTTTACAGCTAAGCTGATGGTGTTTTCCTCCCAAATTTCCACCCTTTAATAAAGGTATAATTATGTCAGAAGAAAAATCAAAACAGCTTCTTCATCTGGTTTTTGGCGGTGAATTGGAAAGTCTTGAAGGCATGGATTTCCGTGACCTTGAAGATTTAGACGTAGTTGGTATATACCCAAATTACGAAACCGCATTTGCAGCTTGGAAATCTAAAGCTCAAATGACAGTTGATAATGCACATATGCGTTATTTCATCGTACATATGCATAAGTTGTTAGAACCTGGTATCGACGACTAATTTATGTTCGGCTGTTGAATAGAAAGAACTTATTTTGAATCTGCGGTCGATCTCCAAAACCATTTTGCGCTCAAATATCTTCCAGGCCTTTGCGGCCCGGTTGCTCTATTTCATTCTCTGGTTCATTTATAAAACAAACAAACCAGATCCTGATGCGAAAGAGCAGGAAAAGATCGCATTTTCAAATGAGCCGTGCATTTTTGTTCTATGGCACGGCCAGCATTTGCTCTCTCCGTTTTTTGCTCCTAGCGGCAGCAAGTTCACAGCTCTTGTTTCTAAAAGTGCAGATGCAGAGATTAATGCTCGTATCTTAAAACTTGCTGGCCATGATGTGGTCCGCGGGTCAGGTGGCAGGGTTCGTGAAGCTGCCCATGAAAAAGGTGGCGTGTCGGCAACGCTTGCGCTTAAGAACAAACTTAAAGCCGGTGAAAACATCGCCGTTATTGCCGATGTTTCGAAAAGCGAACCAAGAAAATCTGGACGCGGTGTTGTAAGCTTCGCCAAAATTTCTGGTCGCCCAATAGTCCCGCTCGCAATGGCGACAAGCCGTTTTAAAGTCGTTGAGAAAAGCTGGGACAAAACAACAATTAACAAACCTTTTGGCAAAGCTGGTGCGCGTGTTGGCAACCCCATTTTTGTCCCGTCTGATTGTAGTGCGGAAGAATTGGATCTTTATCGTAAAAAAGTTGACGATGAACTCAATCGCGTTACAATCGAGGCCTATGGGGTGGTTGGACATAGTTTATGAGTAATATTTTAGCGCGCACGATACTGAGCGGGTATAGATGGACGGGTGCGGCTGTATATCCGCTTCTAGGTCCATATCTTGCTTATCGTGCAGCCAAAGGCAAAGAAGAACGTGACAGACGCAGTGAGCGTTATGGACGTTCGAAAGTTGAACGTCCAAATGGACCTTTGATCTGGTTCCATGCTGCAAGTGTTGGCGAAACAATTGCCGTTATCCCGCTTGTTGAAGAAGTCGTCAGCCGCAATATCTCAGTTGTGCTCACCACGGGCACCGTCACCTCGGCAAATATCTGCCAGGATCGTTTGGGTGATAAAGTTATTCACCAATATGTGCCGCTGGATCTAAAGCCCGCAATCAGCAACTTTTTAGATCATTGGAAACCTGATCTAGCCATTATCTCAGAATCTGAAATTTGGCCGATGACAATCTTAGAGCTTGGCTCGCGGCGCATGCCGCAAATTTTGGTCAATGGCAGAATGTCAGATAATTCATTTGATCGATGGAACAGAAGTCCTGTTCTTGCCGAAGCGCTGTTTGAAAACTTATCTCACGTTATCGCGCAGTCTGAACTTGATGGTGAACGGTTTAGCGCATTAGGCGCACGCGCTGTCAGTGTTTCTGGCAATCTTAAGGTCGATACGGACCTGCCACCATTTTCACAAGATGATCTGGTTGTATTGCAAAAGCAAATCGGTGCGCGACCAAGCTGGGCGTCGATCTCAACATTTGAAGGTGAAGAAGCTATTGTTGCTGACACGCTTTTAGACGTTAAAAAAACAGCTAAGAACCCGTTAGCGATCATCGTTCCTCGTCATGTTGAACGGTCCGATGGAATTGAAAAAATGCTGACGGACAAGGGGTTAAAAGTTGCCCGTCGTTCGAGAGGCGATCAGATCACTCAGGATATTGATGTCTTTATTGGTGATACAACAGGTGAAATGGGGCTTTATCTAAGCCTTACAAAAATTGTGTTTGTCGGTAAGTCACTTACAGGTGAAGGTGGACAAAATCCGTTGGAACCTGCCATGTTGGGATGCGCGATATTATCGGGTCCAAATGTACAAAACTTCAGAGATTCCTATCGCGCGCTTTTGCAAAATGGCGCGGCACGTCTTGTAAAAGATGGCGAAGGGCTAACCGCGTGTTTGACCTATTTGTTAGAAAACGAAGATGTCAGAGATACGATGATCGAAGCTGGGCAATCTACATTGCTTACCATGCGCGGGTCACTGGACATCACGGTTAAAAATCTTGAACCGTATTTGACGCCTTTGATGATTGAATCAAGTCTTTTACGCTCCAGAAATAGCGTTAACGTTGGGAGCTAAAAATGGCATCCGATGCGCCTCCCTTTTGGTATGAAAACCCCGGACTAAAATCGTTTTTGATGTCGCCATTTGGCTGGATTTATGGCGCTGTTGCCACTCGCCAGATGAAAAATGCCAAACGCGAAGAATTGGAAATTCCTGTTTTATGTGTGGGCAATTTTACCGTCGGTGGCACAGGTAAAACGCCAACTGCGATCACTATCGCCAAAGCTGCAATCGATATGGGTTTAAAGCCCGGCTTTTTAACCCGTGGATATGGCGGCGCGGTTTCAGAGCCAACGCTTGTTGATGTTGATCATCATGGCGCAAAATATGTCGGTGATGAACCGCTATTGCTTGCAGCTGTTGCGCCAACAGTGGTGTCACCCGATCGCATCAAAGGTGCCGAAAAGCTCATTGAAATCGGTGTCGATATCATCTTAATGGACGATGGCTTTCAAAGCGCACATTTATGTTTTGATTTCGCTCTGTTGGTTGTCGATGCATATCGCGGATTGGGTAATGGTAAGATCATTCCCGCGGGACCTGTTCGCGCGCCGCTTAAAAGACAAATGTTATATGTCGATGCACTTGCAGTTATTGGTGATGGCACGGCAGCTGATCAGCTTATTCGCATCGCAGCGCGTTCAGCAAAACCGGTTTATCCTGCATTATTAAAACCTACCGAAAACCAAAACTTTGCAGGTCTATCCTGTTTGGCCTTTGCCGGTATTGGTAATACTGAAAAATTCTTCACATCGCTGAAAGACAGTGGTGCAAATGTTGAAATTAAGATGTCCTATCCTGATCATCATTATTATGGTGATGATGAGATCAAAGAGCTGCTTGAATTGGCAGATAAAAATGATCTGACATTGGTGACCACCGCAAAAGATTATGTGCGTATAAAGTCAGGGCTCGGTCTGTCTAAAGAACTGGCTGAGCGGGTGAAGGTGTTCGATATCAACATGGCGTTTGATGATTTCGGAACCAGCAAACTTTTGATCAAACGCACAATCGAAAACTACAAAAAGCGTCGATTGAAAAACAAATAAGCCTTTTGTTAGCTCGGCATATTCTGAAGTTCGGCTGTGTAAGATGCATCTGCATCAACATATGCCTCTTGTCGAGCGACACTCCAGTATTTGAGTTCATCAATTGGTATTCTTTGCCCGGTAACAGCACATAAAACATAGCTGCCCTGAACGATGATCTGAAAATCAGCGTCTAGATAGCGAATTTTTGCAGGTGCTGCACCATCAAACCTGTTCATGTTTGTTCCTTAATTCTGGTCGAATTTGCTAAACCAATGATATTTTTCTTTGATAATAGCCATCAAGCTGCTTTGCAATGTTTTATTGCATTCGCTGATATGGCAGGAGTTGGCAAGATTGCTGCTATCGTCGCGAAAACAGTTTTTCTATCTCTTCTAGCCCAAGCTCAATATAAGTTGGTCGCCCGTGATTGCATTGCCCGGATCCGGGCGTATTTTCCATTTGCCGCAACAGCGCGTTCATTTCATCAGCTTGCATTCTGCGTCCCGAGCGAACCGAACCATGACAGGCCATGGTCGATGCCACAGCTTCAAGTTTCTGAGCTAAACCAGACGCATCATCCCATTCTGCGATTTCATCACTGAGCTGACGCAATAATGCAGCTGCATCCGTCTCACCCAAAATCGCTGGGGTTTCTCGCACAGCAATTGCGCCGGGGCCAAAGCGTTCAATGGTCAAACCAAGTTTTGTAAAATCTTCTGAGAACTGCATCAATCGATCGCATTCATCCTCACTGAAATCGATAATCTCCGGAATAAGCAACGCCTGTGCTGCAACTTCGTTTGAAAACAAGGATTTTTTCATGCGTTCATAAACAATGCGCTCATGTGCGGCATGTTGATCTACAATAATCATCCCATTTTCTGTTTGAGATAATATATAATTCTCGTGAATTTGAGCACGCGCGGCACCTAAACGTTTTTGAACGTGATCAGGTTGCGCCTCTTGTGTTTCAAACCTTGCTGATGGTGCCTCAGTGCTCATAAATGTTGATTGTGGGGTTTCACCAAACCCATCATTTAACGGTCGAGAAGGGGAGCGATCTGCGGTCCAATCTCCACTTTGTTGAGATGTGAAATCACGTTGCTGCCAATTTGCACTTGCTGGTGTGGGGTCTTCAACGCGAAATGCACTTATCATATCGCTGGCTGCGGTACTTGATGACCGGTCGCCAGATATTCCCAATGATTGTCGAATTGCACCAATGATCAAACCACGCACCATTTGCGGGTCACGAAATCTGACATCAGCTTTTGCAGGATGAACATTCACATCAACAAGCGCCGGATCGAGCGAGATGAACAACACAGCAACAGGATATCGCCCTTTTGGCAATCGATCAGAATAGGCAGCGCGCAGAGCCGACAGCACCATCTTATCTTGAATAGGGCGACCATTTACATATGCAAACTGGTGCAGTGAGTTTCCACGGTTAAAGGTTGGAACACCAATATATCCGCCCAGTGAAATGGTTTCGCGAACTGCATCAATCTCAATAGTGTTGTCGGCAAAATCTCGGCCCAAGACTTGCGAAATGCGGGCGAGTTGATCATCGCCTGTCGATTTGAACTCTAAGCTTGAACGATCAGGCCCGGTCAGAGAGAAATGAATATGCGGAAAAGCAATCGCAATGCGCTTTATCACATCGGCAATAGCTGTGTTTTCCGCGCGATCGCTTTTCATAAATTTAAGGCGCGCGGGTGTTGCAAAAAACAGGTCTCTGACCTCAATCAATGTACCCGGATTTGTTGCGCGCGGACGCACTTCTGAAACCGAACCGCCGGTGACCGAAATCTCAAAACCAATTTCAGCATCAGGTAATCGACTTCTGATGTTTAGTTTTGAGACAGATCCGATGGATGGCAGCGCTTCGCCGCGGAAACCTAACGAGCTGATATCGTCTAATCGATCATCAATTTTGGACGTACAATGCCGTTCGATAGCAAGGCGCAACTCGTCTTTGCTCATCCCGCAACCATTATCAATAACGCGCAACAGTGCCTTGCCGCCAGATGCGGTTGCGATCTCAATTCTTGTTGCCCCGGCATCAATTGAGTTTTCGACAAGTTCTTTAACGACACTTGAAGGTCTTTCCACCACTTCACCAGCAGCAATCTGGTTAACAAGCGTGTCTGATAAGCGTTTTATGGTCATGGCTCTATTGTCATGGATTCGAATAAATGAGAAAAGAGGCTTCGCCCATTTT
The DNA here is from genome assembly GCA_020628775.1 of Rhizobiaceae bacterium. Taxonomy (GTDB): domain Bacteria; phylum Pseudomonadota; class Alphaproteobacteria; order Rhizobiales; family Rhizobiaceae; genus Lentilitoribacter. The sequence goes on from JAHDEP010000007.1 coordinate 14,583, forward strand.
TCGAATACACTTCACATTATTTGCATTAAATATTGCAAGAAAGGCCATAATCCTTGTCCTCATCTGATAATATTGTCGCCGAACTTAAATCTTTATTCCATCATGGCCTTGATATCGCAGATCCGATCAACTGCGTGCCGCCACATTTGCCGGAAAAACCAAAAGGTCGCGTATTGATTATTTCAGCGGGTAAAGCTGCTGCATCAATGGCGCATGCTGTTGAGCAAAAATGGGGAGATGGTCTGGAAGGCATCGCAGTTACCAGATACGGACACGGAAAAGAGTGCCAATCAATCGAAGTGATCGAGGCTGCACATCCGGTGCCAGACAATCGCGGCGAGATCGCCGCAAAAAGATTGTTAGAGGTTGCAAATACGCTTGAAGAAGACGATTTGCTACTATGCCTGATTTCAGGTGGTGGTTCGGCTTTGCTTGGCCTTGCGGCTGACGGACTTACTTTTGAAGATAAAAAAGCAATCAATAAGGCGTTGTTGGCCTCTGGTGCGCCAATCGGTGAAATGAACATTGTGCGAAAGCATTTATCCGCCATTAAAGGCGGCCGCTTGGCAAAAGCTGCATATCCGGCATCAATTTTGACAATGGCAATCTCAGATGTGCCGGGCGATGACCCATCCATTATCGCATCTGGCCCAACGGTGCCGGATGAGAGCACAAGTGAGCAAGCCATTGAGATTATCGATCGCTATGGCATAGCAATTCCCGATCACGTTCGTGCGCATCTTAAAAGCCCATTGAGTGAAACGCCGAAACCCGGCGATGAGATTTTTGAAAAGTCTGAAGTTGTCATGGTCGCAAAGCCTGCAGACATGGTCAATTCAGTTTGCGATAAAGCTACGAGCTTAGGATTTGAAGTTATAAATCTTGGTGCTGATATTGAGGGCGAAGCCAGCGAAGTTGGTAAAGAGCAGGCTCAAATGGCGCTTGAGTATTACGCAAAAATGAAAGTCGGCGACAAGCCCATCGCAATCATTTCAGGTGGTGAAACAACGGTCACCATTGAAGGTGAAGGCGGAAAAGGTGGACGAAACTGCGAATATATCTTGTCGCTCGCCGTTGCGCTGGATGGTGCTGAAAGTATCCACGCGCTTGCATGTGATACAGATGGCATTGATGGCAGCGAAGATGTTGCGGGTGCGGTCATCACGCCCGATACCTTAAAGCGGGCCCAATCAGCTGGGTATTCTGCGCAAGAAATGCTCGCAAAACACGATTCTTATACAATGTTTCAAGCAATAGGAGATTTGTATAAAACCGGCCCAACGCTCACAAATGTCAATGATTTACGCATCATTTACATCACAAAAAGCGAGTAAACTTCAAATCTTAGCCCTTAATCTGAGGGACAACTGATAGTATAAAATTAACAATTGTCCCGTAATCATAGTCTCATAAACGAAAACATTAGTATGTAAACGTGAAATTGGGGTCTTTGATTAAATGGATTTGGCATCCACTCGGTCGAATAATATAGCTGAAGATGTGTCTCGGTTCACAGACCCTTTGACAGGATTGGGTAATCGCAGACGCTTGATTGATAAGATCCTACGACTTGTCGATGAACGCGCTCTAGACCCAGCTCCATTTACCGTTGGTATTATGAATATTGATGGCTTTAAGCCAATCAATGATCTGTTTGGACATGCTGCTGGTGATGAAATTCTAAGTCAAATTGCGCATCGCCTAAAAAGTTGCCTTCCAGAAGGGGCAACCTGCGCACGCCTAAATGGCGACGAATTTGGATTTCTATTACCGTTGGTTTTCGATAAGGAAAACGCCACCAAGCTTGGTAAGGTTTTAGCGGAAGTTTGCTCAGCACCATATGATTTGGGCGACCGTAATGTGCGCTTGTCATCTTCGTTTGGATTTTCAATTTACCCATTTGCTGGCGAAGATGAAAATGCTTTGCTCGAAAGTGCAGATACCGCGCTTTATCGCTCAAAGCGCCGCGGACGCAATCAAATTACGGTCTACTCAGAAGAAATTGCTGATCAGATCAAACGCGGCACTCAGATTGAGCAAGCGTTGCGTCGTGCGATCACCGCAGATGAAGTGGAAGTTCACTTCCAACCAATCATTGATCTATCAACCAACATTCCTGTTGGATTTGAAGGCCTAGCGCGTTGGACAGATCGCGAACTTGGATTTGTATCACCCGGCGCATTTATTCCATTGGCGGAAGAGCGCGGATTTATCGATAGCTTAACTGAGGTGCTGCTGAAAAAAGCAGTAAAGGTTGCGCAAACATGGCCGGAAGGCATGTTCTTATCGTTCAACTTGTCATCTGCGCAACTAGTGGATCCAAGCACAGCATCTTCGATCATTCAGATACTTCATCGTTCAGGCATAGATGCCCGTGCTGTTGAAATGGAAATCACCGAAACCGCGATGATGACCGATCCGGACACCGCCAATAAAATCATGAACGAGTTGCGCGCCGCAGGTGTTGGTATTTCTTTAGATGATTTTGGTACAGGCCAATCCAGCCTTGGTCGATTACGTGATTTCGCATTTGATAAGGTCAAGATTGACCGCGCATTCGTGAGCAAGATCACCGATGATCGCTCAACCGAGCACATCGTCAAAGCGATCCTGACCATGTGTTATGGTCTTGATCTATTGGCCGTAGCTGAAGGGATCGAAACGGAAGAACAAGCCGATATGCTCAGAGAAATGGGCTGTGCTTACGGGCAGGGTTATCTATTCGGCAAAGCTCAAAATGCAAAAGATACTTGCATGTATTTGGAAACATTAGGTATTTTGCCGCGCGGTTCATCACTTAACTTCCAATATTAAGAGCTAAGCTGTAAGCAGATTCTGTAGCTTTCCGTATTCCCTGATCTGCTCAATTTTATTTTCAAACGCTGACCAGTCATCTTTTTCTGCAATCTCTGACCAGATATCCTCAACTTCGTCTATGAGCAATGTCGTCGCTTTTGCACCGGGCTTTGTAAGCTTATGATCAAGATAAGCATCGATGTTTGGCAAGGTTTCACATTTTCGGATATTTGTGATCAGAACACCCATTTCTCCCGTTTTATAATAATTCGCATTGGGGCTTTGCGTGAGCCTTTCCTCTTTTGCGCCGCCGGCTAAATCAAAAAATGCCTGCTCAAACAAGGCATCGCTGGCTTGAAGCGTTTTATAATAAAGCGGGATAAGCGGATGTGGTTCAGAACCTACATCTTTAAGCCCAAGACGCTTTAACGTGAGCTTTTGAAGTTCAGCCTCAAAGATAGGTGAATAACCTTCGATGGCTGATTTAAGTTCATCAATATCGCAAAGTGGGATCAAACACTCTGCCAATCGCGCCAAATTCCATTGTAAAGCATCAGGCTGGCGTCCAAAGGCATAAAGCCCAGAATGGTCAAAGTAGGCTGCGGTAAAATCTGCATCCAAGTTGGGTAGAAAACGCCAGGGACCATAATCAAAGCTTTCCCCTGTGATGGTGATATTATCAGTATTGAGCACCCCGTGGACAAATCCTGCGACGAACCATTGTGCGCCCATTTTTGCAACAGCGTTCACCACTAGTTTGTAAAATGCCAATACCGGATTATCTGATTGTTTTGCCTCAGGCCAATAGTTCTCAATCGCGTAATTCACCAACGTCTCGATGTTCTCGTGATCTTTTAAATATAAAAGTCGCTGAAACGTTCCGATACGAATATGGCTGTGATTGAGGCGTACCAAAACACTTGATCGTGCAGGGGAGGGTTCGTCATTGCGATAAAGCCGTTCACCGGTTTCAATCAGGCTAAAGCTTTTGGATGTGTTTACACCAAGAGCCGTGAGTAGTTCTGTTGCCAAAACTTCACGCACGCCACCCTTAAGCGTTAGGCGTCCATCACCAGCGCGCGACCATGGTGTTTGCCCAGATCCCTTTGTACCAAGATCTAACAAGCGATCTTTGTCATCAATCATTTGTGCAAATAAGAACCCTCGCCCGTCACCAAGCTCGGGATTATAATTGCGAAACTGATGGCCGTGATACCTGAGTGCTAATGGTTGTTGCAGATTATCGGGTAATGGTTTGAAACGGCCAAAATGCGAGAGCCATTCCTCATCAGAAAGCTCTTCAAGCCCGACCGTTTTTGCAGCTGTTTGATTGCGATATCGCAATATGGTTTCTGGAAAATCTGCAGCTTCGACCGGATCAAAAAATACCTCTCCTAAATTAAGATGCTGTGTGGACGGGCTATAAGGATGTGGCATTTAAAAATCTCTGCATACGATTTGTTTTGGTATCGTACATTTAGGGTGCCAGAGCGCAAGTTGTAATGGGTAAATAAAAAAGAGCGCCAATCAGATTGGCGCTCATCTTCGAATACAAATGTATTCACAGGGAGGATTTTATCAAATCAGCTTTTAAACAAAGCGGTTGATGACGTTTTCAAGGTATTCTTGACGCCCTGAAATCGGTTCAGGGTTCACATCCGCTTGCTCGACATAGCTTGAAATTTCTTCAAGACCATATTCTCCGTTGAGCATTTTCTGTGCTTCATCGCCTTTCCAACCGGCGTAACGATCTTCAACAAAACTATCGAGTGTTCCATCTTCGATCATTGCAGCCGCTGCTTTAAGACCGCGAGCACAAATATCCATGCCGCCGATATGACCGTGTAGCAGATCTTCTGCATCCACTGATTGGCGACGGATTTTCGCATCAAAGTTTGTGCCACCTGTTTTAAGGCCGCCATCTTTTAAGATGTGGTAATATGCAAGTGCCACTTCAGGTACGTTATTTGGGAACTGGTCTGTATCCCAGCCTGATTGATAGTCATTGCGGTTCATATCAATCGAGCCCAACATGCCAAGGCTGGTAGCTGTTGCAATCTCATGCTCAAAGCTATGGCCAGCTAGGATGGCATGGCCTTGCTCGAGATTAAGCTTCACTTCGTTTTCTAGACCGTGTCGCTTTAAGAACCCATAACAAGTTGCTGCATCATAATCATATTGATGCTTACTTGGTTCTTGTGGTTTTGGCTCAACAAGAATTGTGCCTTTAAAGCCAATCTGGTGCTTATATTCAACTACCATATTGAGCATACGACCCATTTGTGCATCTTCTTTGCCAAGATCAGTATTGAGCAGTGTTTCATAGCCCTCGCGACCACCCCAGAGGACGTAATTCTCACCACCCAATTTGTGCGTCGCGTCCATGCACGACTTAATTGTAGCCGCTGAATATGCAAATACATCCGGATCAGGATTTGTACTTGCGCCCGACATAAAGCGTTTATGTGAGAACAGATTTGCAGTTCCCCACAAAAGCTTCATGCCTGTTTCAGCTTGCTTTTGTTCAAAAATTCCAACGATTTCTTCTAAGTTACGTTTGCTTTCAGCAAAATTGGCGCCTTCCGGGCGCACATCCGCATCATGGAAGCAGTAATATGGCGCACCCAGGATTTCGAACATGTCAAAAGCAACATCTGCTTTTAGTTTTGCATTGCCCATTTCATCTTGTGGATACCAGGGTCTATCAAAAGTGCGACCACCAAATGGATCGCCACCTTCCCAAGCGAAAGAATGCCAATAAGCAACAGCAAAACGCAAGTGATCTTCCATGCGTTTACCCATGACCATTTCATCGGGATTATAGTGACGAAAAGCCATTGGGTTTGTGCTATCCGGCCCTTCATATTTTATTTTTTCGATCCCTGAAAAGAAACCTGTTTTCATGAGTACACTCCTCTTAATGCAGGGTATAATGCGCGGTATTGTTGATACGCGTCATCAAACGCCTGACTCATATTTAAATTTGGTTCAAAACTTTTTGCTGTTTTTGGCAAAGACATAATCTGATCAATTGGTGCGTTTGAAACAGATGCTTGTGCCAAGCGAGCTGCGCCAAATGCGGCACCAAAATCACCCTTTTCAGGTAGATCAATTGGTTTGCCCAAAATGGTTGCCAACAGGCTAAGCCAATAATCTGAGCGTGAGCCGCCACCCACTGCAATGATCCGATCAAGTTCCGTTCCTGCTTGGCGCAGGGCCTCTAAATTATCGCGTAAAGCAAAGCTTACACCTTCGATCACAGCTTGGGTTAGATCCTGCGATGTGCTGGCAATATCGATATTGGAGAATGAGCCGCGAATGGTGCTGTCATTATGCGGTGTGCGTTCGCCAGAAAGATAGGGCAGGAACTTAACCGCATTGGGAGATTTTACTTCTGATCCAAGCGCGGCGGTAAGTTCGGAAGGTTTTTGTCCGGTGATATTGGACAACCAGTTCAAACTATCGGTCGCAGATAAGATCACACCCATCTGATGCCACATGGAAGGGATGGCATGGCAAAATGTATGCACAGCGCTTTCAGGATCAGGGCGATAAGAATTGTTCGCCGCAAATAACACGCCTGATGTCCCTAAAGACACAAATGCTTCACCTTCGCCAGTTGCGCCGATACCGCAAGCTGATGCTGCATTATCACCTGCACCACCTGCAACAATCACACCTTTAGGCAGGCCAAATTCAGACGCCAATTCTGGTCGCAATTCGCCTGACGCTTCGCTGCCTTCAACAAGTTTTGGCATCTGCTCCTTCGACATCCCAGATGCTTCCAGCAATTCATCTGACCAATCGCGTTTTTCAACATCAAGCCAAGATGTGCCAGCTGCATCTGACATTTCAGATACGTGTTCACCAGTTAACCAAAGACGTAAAAAATCTTTTGGTAACAGCACTTTAGCGGTTTTTTCGAAAATATCAGCTTCGTTGTTTTTAACCCAAGCAAGCTTCGGAGCTGTAAATCCAGGGAAAACGATATTGCCGGAAAGCTTTCGGAATATTGGGTTTTTATCAAACGCTTGCGCTTCTTTCGATGAGCGTGTGTCATTCCACAAGATACAAGGACGCAGAACTTCATCGGATGCATCAATGAGCGTTGCCCCATGCATGTGCCCTGAGATACTAATCGCCTTTACAGCAGACATATGCCCCGGGTTCTCGCCCTTTAAAGATGAGAGCGCAGAGCGGCAACCATCAACCCAATCCTGTGGGTTTTGCTCGGACCAGCCAATATGTGGACGTGTGACATCATAATGCGCTTCTGCGGAAGCCAGCATGTTTTGATCATCATCCATCAAAACCGCTCGAACACCTGATGTGCCAAGATCTAGACCAATAAACATTCCCACCTCATTTAATTTAACCCTTAAAAAATTACATTTTGCTTGGTTGATGTCAAGCAGGTTTTTAGGTTATTACGTAATAGGCCATATTTAAAGGATAGTTGTTTGAGCAAAACAAAAGAGGTTTACCTTTCTGATGACGTCAGAAAACAAAATCGATTGCGCATAATCTCGCAGTTTCGATTGCACGGAAAAAAGTCTCGAACAGAAATCAGCACGCTTGCAGATTTAAGCGCTGGCACTGTGACCAATGTGAGCACGACGTTGCTGGATGATGGGATTATCAGAGTTTGCGAACCCGAGGGTGCAAAACAATCAAGCGCCTCTCATGGACGTCCGCGCGTGCAGCTGGAATTAAATCCGGAATACAAATTCGTTGTCGCCGGTTCGCTCACATTTAATTCGATATCACTATCGATGTTTGATTATTTGGGCGACAAGGTTGCGACCGTTCAAGAAAAAGTCGTGCTTGAAAATATGGCCGGGAATGAAATCGCGCAGATCATTTTATCGATGATTGATGGATTGGGAATAAGCGCGACACCTTCGATTTTCGTTTTGGGTGTTCAAGGTCTTACCAATAACAATGGCAGCGAAATCCTGTGGTCTCCGATTTTATCGGATAGCGGGATGAAGTTTGCCGATCATTTATCCAAACAATCCAAAGCGGAAGTGATCGTTGCAAATGACAGCGCCATGATCGCCAGAAGCCTATCAAAAGATAAAGCTTATGCTGAGGGAACTTTTGCTGCGGTTCTCATGTCATATGGTATCGGGCTTGGATTATATATTGATGGGCAACCGTTCAAGGGGGCCAAATCTTCCGCTTCAGAACTTGGGCACATCTCGTTTAAAGGAAGCGATGGTGCTTTATGTCGTTGCAAAAAACATGGATGTGTTGAAGCATATGCGAGTGATTATGCAATTTGGCGCCGTGCAAAACAATTAGACCCAAATACATTGCCTGAAAATCCTGTTACCAGCGAAGATATCGCTAATATCATAGAGGAAGCAAAACAGGGTGAGGGGCCAGCAAGAGAGGCCATCCGCGAAGCGGGTCGCGCAATCGGTTTTGGTCTTGCGATCATGTTTGGATTATTTGACGCTTTCCCTGTGGTGTTTGTTGGCCGCGGGGCGCAGGCATTGGATTTAATGCAGGATGACATTAAACAATCGCTTGATGAACATTTTAGATTTCACAAACAATTCGATGTTGCATTTGCCAAATCCAGCGATGCGCTTATCCATGTCGAAAACGGTAGTTCAATTGTCGGTCTAGAATGGCTTGATCAGCAAGCCGCGTTTGGGAAATCCTAGCGCCTATGCTCAATAAGAAAAAACCCGCTCAGTTGAGCGGGCCTTCTTAACTTAGTTTCCGTATGCGATGGCCGGTAGCCAGGTCGATAATTCTGGGAAGTAGAACACAATTCCCAAACCGAGCAACTGCACCAATACAAATGGAATGATACCGCGATAGATGTGTCCCAAAGTGATCTCTGGAGGGCACACACCTTTTAGATAAAAGAGCGCAAATCCAACGGGCGGGGTTAAGAACGAGGTCTGCAGCGTTACCGCCACAAGGATCGCAAACCACACAACTGATGGATTATCCACAACACCATAACCTTCAACAGGAAGATCAAGCGCAAGAACAACAGGAAGCATAAGTGGCATGATGATCAATGTGATCTCAATCCAGTCTAGCAAGAAGCCCAAGCAGAAGATGATAAATAGGATAAACCCAACAACCACATAAGGATTATCTGAGGCACCTGTTACCAAGTTTTCAATAATTTCATCACCACCATAACGGCGAAGAATGAAGGCAAAGAAGCTTGCGGCAATGAAGATACCAACAATATAACCTGATGTGTTGAGCGTCTGACGCATCACATCTTTAAAGACTTTGAAGTTTAGGTTTCTGCTCGCTAAAGCCAGCAAAGTTGCACCCAAAGCACCAAGACCAGAAGCTTCTGTTGGTGTTGCAAGACCGAAGAAGATCGAGCCAAGTACCAATAGGATTAGCATCAATGGCGGAATAACCGATAACGCAACATCAGCGATCACCTTCATAGAAACCGGCTCTCTGTTTTCCGGCAATGGCATCGCTTTGGGGTTTATAATTCCGTAGATGATGATGAATACAATATATAAACCACCAAGGATAAGACCAGGGAATAGAGCCCCCATGAATAGGTCACCAAGACTGATCGCCAATTGGTCAGACATAATCACCAGCATGATCGATGGTGGGATCAAAATACCCAAAGTTCCAGATGCTGCGATGGTGCCTGTAGCAATTTCTTTGCTGTAGTTTTGGTTCATCATTGTTGGAATGCCCATCACACCGAGCAAGACAACGGAAGCGCCAATCACACCAGTTGAAGCAGCAAGAATGATACCGATCAACATAACTGACAGCGCCAAGCCACCGCGCAGTGATCCAAACAAGGCTTGCATCGCCTTCATCATTTTTTGCGCAACGCCTGATTGGTCCAGCATCAATCCCATGAAGATAAACATCGGCAATGCTACAAGGACAGGGTTTTTAATCACCCCACCAAAGAAGCGGCCGGAGATGGCGAAGAGCTTCTTGTAGGTTATGCGTGTGCGGTCAAAATCAATATATTGCGAAATAGCTTTGGCATTTGGATCGAGAACGAACTCACCCAAAATACCAAATAATAAGCCGACGCCTACAAGCGCAAATGCGACGGGAATGCCGCGGAACAGCATGAAGATAAAGGTCAGGAAAAGCAGCAGAACCAGAAGTTGGTTCATGTTTAAAACGTTTCCGATAAGCGATAAAATTTCCATAATTACGCTGCCTCTTTATTGTTATTTTTATTGCGTGCAATAATGAAACTCACCACAAATATCACAACCAAAACTGCAAATCCGTAATAAGTTGAGGCTTCAAGAAGTGGTTCGCGCGAAATGCGGCGATCCTGAATTTCTGAATTCGTTAGTCTGACAAACCACCAAGAGCCGTAGTAGAAAATCCGTTCTGCGGCAAAAACCATAAATGGAAATGCTGCGATGATAAGTTTCCAAAGGCGTACTTCGGTAATTCTTGCAACATGGCGGATCATAGTGGACCAGCCAGCAACGATACCTAAGAAGAAGAGGACAGGAAGCGACAGCTTTAATAGATAAAGCATGTGCAGACCGTTGGCACTGTCAGAGCCTTCTCCTGCGACCCAGGAAGCCCAACCATAATGGATCATAACATCGGTCATAATGCCCATAAACGGTAGTAGCAGCCATCCAAGGCCGAAAATCTCAATACGGGCTTTCTTCTTTTTGGAGAAGTTTTGATGAAGAATGTCCACGCGCACGTGACTTTCAGTCGTAATTGCATAAGCAAAAGCTGTCAGCATCGCAAAGCCATATAGCCACCATTGCGCATCATCTAGCCACGCTTGGTTATGCCCAAATTTGCGGATAATGACTTGCGTAACAATTGCGATCATCAAGATCGGGAAGATCCATGCAACAATGTTGCCAACGCCAATAACAAGGCGGTCACCCCACAAATGCTCTTCTTTATTACGATCACCGGGGTCGCTGATTGCTATCGATTTTGCGGCAACTTCCACGACATCCAACGTGCGGTCAGGCATAATATTCTCCTAAAATGAGCTTGCCAATTTCATACAGAAAGGGCGACTTTATTTAAGAAAAAGCCGCCCTCAAAGTCATGTGCTAAATATTAGCGAGGAAGGTAGATACTCTTAGACCAAACCGCATAACCTTTACGATATTCTGCAAGGTCAGCCCACACTTTCGCGAAGAACTCGTCTTCTGCTGCTAGTTCTTCAGCAACAGCATTCCAGTTTTCTTCAAATGCAGCAAGGATTTCAGGGCTCCACTGTTTGATTGTCACACCGTTGTTTTCAGTGTTGTCAACCATTGCAGCGTAGTTTGTAGCTTCACCTTCAGCCAAGTTTGTTGTGATGTTTGCAAGACAAGCAACTTTGATTTGCTCTTTCGCACGATCTGTAAGCTCATCATAAACATCTTTGTTGATCAAAAGCTCAAACAATGTTGATGGCTGGTGCCAACCTGGGAAGTAGTTGTACTTCGCAATTTTGTGGAAGCCCAAACGTGCATCAATACGAGGCATTGAGAACTCAGTCGCATCAATCGCGCCACGCTCTAGAGCTGGGAAGATGTCAGAAGCACCAAGAAGTGAAGTGGATACGCCTAGACGTTCCATAACCTTCGCGCCAAGACCGAAGAAACGCATGTTCAGACCTTTAAGATCGTCCAATGTGTTGATTTCTTTTTTGAACCAGCCTGATGTTTCAGGAGCGATAACGCCACATGGTGTTGCAACAACATTGTAACCAGCTTGGTCATACATTTCCTGCCATAGCTTGCCGCCATTGCCGTATAGAACCCAACCCATGAACTCACCAGCTTCTGGGCCAAATGGCACAGCTGCAAAGAGTGATGCTGCAGTGATCTTACCCTGCCAATAACCTGATGTTGCGTAACCTGCATCAACAGAACCGTTAGAAATCGCATCAAGTGCTTCTAGTGTAGGAACAAGTTTACCTGGATCGAAATGCTCGAACTCTACGTCTTCAGAAATACCGTTAATTTTAGCCACGAAGTCCAAAGCAGCTGTACCAAGGATTGGTAGGTTCTGACCAAATGACGATGTCATTTCCAAGCTTTGCTGAGCAGACGCTGAGCCCATCATTAGTGCTGTGCCTGCGACGGCAGCGAGTAATGTTTTTTTCATGTGTTCCTCCCAAAGAAATCACGATTTTTAAATTTGGATCAATTTGACTCCTCAATCAAAACTGATGATTGGTAAACTAAAATTACCAATATCAATAATCAATCCGTATTAATACCGACAAGTTTATGGTTTCGGTAGCAACAATGTATACATAAATATGATTATGTGAAGCCCTAAATTAGAAGCTTCTATCTTTTCAAGATTTTAAGGAAGTGCTTGGGAGGGGTTAAAGACCGCCCTTATCCACCAAGAAACTAACGATATCGGACGTACCGTTACCGCGTTTCATGTCAGTGAATATGTGATCTTGATTGGCGCGAACGCGCGTAGCGTCTCGTTCCATTATGCTCAAATCAACATCAACATGCGGTGCGAGATCTTGTTTGTTGATAATCAAAAGATCCGAACGGGTGATCGCCGGGCCACCTTTGCGCGGGATTTCTTCACCCTGACATACAGAGATGACATAAAGGGTGAGATCGGCAAGATCGGGAGAAAATGTAGCGGCAAGATTATCGCCACCTGATTCAATGAAGATAATATCCAAATCCGGATGGGTTTCACAAAGCTGATCAATTGCTCTTAAATTCAATGATGCGTCTTCGCGAATTGCTGTGTGCGGGCAACCGCCGGTTTCAACACCCACAACTCTGTCAGACGGCAAGGCTTGCATACGCATCAAAGCTTCAGCATCTTCGCGCGTATAAATATCATTGGTGACAACAGCGACGGAATATTCATCGCGCATGGCTTTGCACAATTTCTCAGTCAAAGTTGTTTTGCCAGATCCAACCGGACCACCAATACCAACACGTAATGGACCATTGCCGTTTGCCATGATTTTAGTCTCCAACTTTTATAAGTACTATCGCAAGTTTCATTTTAAGTCGCATGCTCAAGATTGAAATATCCTGGATTCCATTGTTTCGTGCCGCATTGAGGAAATATCCGCGGTAATGGTAAAGCTTCCCAAATCATCCAAACTAGAATGCCCCGCTTTTTCCGCCAATGCGATAAGTTCTGGCTCAAACTTCGCCAAAATTTCCAGTGCTTGATTTTGCCCAATGATTGATAGTCGAATAGCTGCCTGCAATTGATTGCTCACAAATGCTTGCAGATAGGTCAAAAGCGCAGGTGTCAGATCAATTCCGGCATTTGCGCATCTTGCTCCCACTGCAACAGGTAGCGCACATTGTTTGGGAAGTTCAGATTGCGTCATGCTCCAAGCATCGGCGGCTTTTAAAAATGCAGCTCCCTGCGCAATCGTTTCTTGATGGCGCTCTCGTGTTCCTGCCATCGCCTCAGCCAAGGCGGCAATTTTTTGCAATTTTTCATCATCATTTAACGATTTACTTGCGGCGCGCCAAGCGTTTGTAAAAAATACAGCATCGTTCCATGTGCTGCCGAACTTTATAAAATCACTCAGCCAATCAGATAGGTCCTCAGCATCTTTTACCAAGCCGCTGTTGCTCGCCTGTTCAAGTCCTGAACTATAGGCAAAGCTACCGATAGGGAACACAGGGGATAGCCATGCCATCAATCTTAAAAGGGAAGTGCTATCATCAGTCATGATGGTGATGATCACCTTTTTGATGGCTATGGGAGTGTCCGGAAGAATATGCACCACCTTCAGGGTCAAACGGCGCGGTGATTTCTTCGACCTTCGCACCTAAGCCTAAAAGCATATCTTTGATGACATGATCTGCGCGGATAAATAGATGATCCTTAAATATCTGTGTCGGCAAGTGGCGATTGCCCAATTGCCAGGTGAGTGAAAGCAAATGATGGCCGTCATTGCCCGAAACTTTGAACAAGAGTTCAGGCTCCGCACAGACTTCGATTATACGCCCATCATCAAGCACCAAACCTTCACCATGGCGTAGGAGTTTTGCCTCGGGTAAATCAAGCAAGAACTCTATGCCATTATCTGATTTCATCTTCATGCGACGACGATGACGCGCGGTTTCATCCAATGTAATAATGTCGTCAGATTTTTCGAAATCAAATGTGGTTTGGTTTGCTGTTATCATGGCATTGCCTTAATCATCTCGCGAATTTTCACAGCTTTCTCAAAGTGATCAAGTTCGTGTGTTTTAATCCACCAAGTCGCAGCTTCCATCAATAAGTCAGGATCTGTATTTTTATTGGCGAAAAAGGCATAGAATGACAGGCCGACATTCTCGCCCTTTTGTTCGATCTTGGCATTGCAAACATCGATAATCTTTGCTTTTAATTCTGCACGCATGATTGAACGTCTGCTATTTCACGACAACATCTTGAGGCGTGATGACCTCAATTTTTCGGTCGAGAAAATATTCAGATGCAGCTTCGCGCCAAGCCAAGAAATGAGGTTCTGTGAAGTGATTATCCACCGCTTCCTGAGTTTCCCAACGTTCCACAAATGTGAGTGTGTTTTCCTCAGTCATGCTTTCAAACAAATCATATGAAATGTTGCCGGGCTCTTTTCGAGTGCCTTCAATACACGGCGCTACAAGTTTTCTAAGTGTCTCTTGGCTGCCAGGTTTAATTTTCAAAGTTGCGATCAGATAGATCATAAACGTATCCTTAAAATAAGAAGTACCGCTGTGCCATTGGAAGCACATCAGCAGGTTCGCAGGTGAGGAGCTCACCATCGGCTCTTACTTCGTATGTTTCGGGATCAACTTCAACGTCTGGCGTTGCATTATTTAACAGAAGGTCTGCTTTTGAGATGCCGCCACGCGTGTTTTCAACAGGAAGCAATTGTTTTGATACGCCCAATGTATCGCGCAATCCCGCTTCATGTGCAGCTTTGGAAACAAATGTCACTGCAGAATGCTCAACAGCTTTGCCAAATGCACCAAACATATGACGATAGTGAACCGGCTGCGGTGTCGGAATTGAAGCGTTTGGATCACCCATTGGTGCAGCGACAATAGAACCACCCATTACGATCATATCAGGCTTCACACCAAAAAACGCTGGGTTCCACAAGACTAAGTCAGCACGTTTACCAACTTCAATCGAACCGATTTCTTTTGAAATACCATGGGCAATCGCCGGATTGATTGTGTATTTTGCAATATACCGGCGAACGCGGAAATTGTCATTATCACCTTTTTCTTCCGGCAAAGAACCGCGCTGCTTTTTCATTTTATCAGCTGTCTGCCATGTCCGTGTGATCACTTCGCCAACTCGGCCCATCGCTTGGCTATCAGATGCGATGATCGAAAACGCGCCCATGTCATGCAAAATATCTTCCGCTGCAATGGTTTCTTTTCGAATGCGGCTCTCAGCAAACGCAATATCCTCAGGGATTGCGCTATCAAGGTGATGGCAAACCATCAACATGTCCAAATGCTCTGCAAGCGTGTTGACCGTATAAGGACGCGTTGGGTTAGTCGACGCGGGCAGCACATTGCTTTCACCGCAGACTTTAATGATATCAGGCGCGTGACCGCCGCCTGCGCCTTCAGTGTGGAAGGCGTGAATAGTCCGGCCTTTCATGGCGCCCAATGATGTTTCCACAAAACCAGATTCGTTTAACGTATCGGTGTGGATCATCACCTGAACATCAAAAGCGTCGGCGACACTTAGACAATTATCAATCGCGCCTGGTGTTGTGCCCCAATCTTCATGAAGCTTAAGCGCACATGCGCCGCCAAGGATCATTTCTTCCAGTGCTTTTGGCACCGATGCATTGCCTTTACCGGCAAAAGCTAAGTTCATCGGAAATGCATCCGCTGATTGGATCATGCGGCCAATGTGCCAAGGTCCGGGCGTACACGTTGTTGCCAATGTTCCATGGGCTGGTCCTGTACCACCACCAAGCATGGTGGTTAAACCCGACATAAGCGCATCTTCAATTTGTTGCGGGCAAATGAAGTGAATATGACTGTCAAAACCACCAGCAGTTAAAATCTTGCCTTCACCTGCAATGGCCTCAGTACCGGGGCCAACGATAATATCAACATTGCTTTGCGTGTCCGGGTTGCCAGCTTTACCGATGGCAGCAATTCGTCCGTCTTTTAGACCAACATCGGCTTTGTAAATCCCGGTGACATCGACAACCAACGCATTGGTGATAACCGTATCAACCGCGCCATCTTGTCGTGCAACCTGACTTTGCCCCATACCATCACGGATAACTTTACCACCACCGAATTTAACTTCCTCGCCATAGGTTGTGTAGTCTTTCTCAACCTCAATGAAGAGCTCCGTGTCGGCAAGGCGAACCTTGTCGCCAGTTGTTGGGCCAAACATATCGGCATAGGCAGAACGTGTTATTTTAGCTGGCATTTATGTGTCCCCGGATAGGCTTTGTAAAATGATTGAGTGCACATAGCGTGCAGGTATATTTAAGACTTGATCTGACATTCAATGAAACCGCTCCATCAGCAGCAATTCCTCAGTGCGATCACGGGTGATGCGTGCACGACATGTTAAATTGATCAAAGGTTGTAGCGAACCGCCTTCAAAAAAAAGGGATTCAGCTTCGCATTGCAGGTCTCGATATTCGAGCCAGGCACGTTGACCTGACAATAAAGGGTCATTGCCATCACTGCTTTTAACGGCATTTTTGCGGATCAAAGACCATGCAGCATTAAGCGCTGCGTCGGCTTTGTTGAAATCTTGAGCGGCACAAAAATTCATGCCTTGTTGCGGCAAATCTCCTGCATTTGTGCAATCCCAGTCCTGCGAAACAGCAGAGCTAGACATCGCTGCAAAAGCGGAAGCACAGCACACCAAGATCCCAGCTTTAATCATAGTTTTCCCATGACTTTCTGGTTAAATCCGTAGATCTCACGCGCACCACCGATTGAAATCAGCGTCACATCTCGTTCCTGACCTGGTTCAAATCGCACCGCGGTTCCCGCTGCAATATCCAAACGCATACCGCGTGTCGCTTCACGATCAAATTGAAGCGCCGCATTTGTTTCATAAAAATGATAATGTGAACCAACCTGAATAGGGCGGTCACCCGAATTTGCGACTTTCAGCGTAATGGCGTCTGATCCATCGTTTAAAACAATCTCGCCATCTTGAGTGATAATTTCACCAGGTATCATAATATATGTCCTTTATGCAGATCTTGTTTTAACGAATAGGTTCATGAACTGTGACAAGCTTCGTACCATCAGGGAAGGTGGCTTCAACCTGAATGTCATGGATCATTTCAGGGATGCCTTCCATCACTTGATCGCGCGTAATCACATGCGCACCTTGCTCCATAAGATCCGCAACAGAAGCTCCATCACGTGCACCCTCGACCACAAAATCTGTGATCAATGCAATTGCTTCAGGATGATTAAGTTTCACGCCACGTTCTAAACGTTTTCGAGCTACAATAGCTGCCATTGCGACCAGTAATTTGTCTTTTTCTCTTGGAGATAAATTCATGCGTTTTCCGTCTTCACACGTTTGCCCGATATTTGTATTTACGTGACGAGTTGACCAAAATTTAATCAGTTGCGCAAGTTGCGGACAATTTTCCGTTTAATAATTGTGCAAATGTATCAAAGTGGCTCCCACCAATAATAATACAAGCAATTAGCTTGCCAGTTACATACCGGTTACATGCCAGTTGCATGTAATCGTTAGGGTGGATTTATAACGAGTGAGAAGAAAACTTAGCGTTCAGAGAATGATGAGCCGAATGACTTCAGAACCGGCTTTAGCATATAACGCATCAGCGACTTAGATCCGGTTTTAATCTTTGCATCAACAACCATACCTGCATGCAGATATCGCTTGCTTTGATCTTCACCGATGAAGTTATCTTTTAGATCAATAACCGCCTTATAGTAAGGCTCGCCTTTTTCGCTTACGAATGTCGTTGGAGACAAAACTGCAATCTTACCTGTCGCTGTTCCGAAGATACTTGGATCAAAGGTAGAGATGTTTATTTCCGCATTGTCGCCTTCTTTAATGTGACCAATGTCGTACGGGTCAACACGAACTTCAGCAACGATTTGGCGTTCAGCAGGGACTACTCTTGCCACAAGTTCGCCAGATCCGATCACTTCGCCTTTAGCTTTTTGAACAACTTCCTGCACTACGCCATCGATAGGTGATTTGATAAATAATCTATCGGTACGATCCTGCTGTTTATTCAGCTGCTCACGTGCTTGAGAAAGTTCAGACAAAATTTGCGCCTGTTCTTCACCGAGTAATTTCTTTTCCTGTGCAAGCTTGCTTTCAATAATACGGCCAGCTTCTTCAAGCTGTAATTCAGCAACTTGCTTTTGGCCAACAGCGCTATCAATGCTTTGCATAATGCGCTCGAGGCTGGATTTCGCGTCTAAGTATTCTTTGCGTGAAACATGACCAGCGCGAAGCAAAGATTGTAAGCTGTCATGCCGCTCTTGTTCGATGGTCAATTGCCGCTTTAAGCTTTTGACTTCATTCTCATAGGCATTGGCTTCAAGCCGCTTAAGCGCTTTGCTTGTTTCAAGATTGGCGAGTTCTTTTTTCAATAATGATGCGCGCGCAAAGTGTGCGACTTTTTCTTTCTCAATTAGATCAGGATATTGTTGCCCAATATTGCCAAAGTCCAATTCTGTTTCGTTTGCGAGTGCTT
Source organism: Rhizobiaceae bacterium (assembly GCA_020628775.1). Classification (GTDB taxonomy): domain Bacteria; phylum Pseudomonadota; class Alphaproteobacteria; order Rhizobiales; family Rhizobiaceae; genus Lentilitoribacter. The sequence continues at coordinate 33,043 of JAHDEP010000007.1, forward strand.
CTAGTGATTTCAAACGGAGCTCTAAAGAAACCGACTGAATTTCAACTTGCCCAAAATCAGCTTCTGTTGATGTCGCGTTCAATAACAGCAATGTGTCGCCAGCTTTAACGCTTTGTCCCTCTTTTACGAGGATCGCATCAACAATACCACCTTCACGGTGTTCAATGGATGTCACGTTTGCTGTGGGGATAATCTCGCCGTTTGCCACGACCAATTCATCGATTGGAGCAAACACGGACCACACGATAGCTGCGATAAACAATATGCAAAGAATATTAGCCCGCCGGCCCATGACGATGATTGATTTATCATCATCTAATTCAGCTGGCAGGATAAAGGAGTTTCCAGAAACTTCACTTTTCCTAATCTGCACTTTAGTTCAATCTCACTCGATGATAAGCGCATACATCGCACCTAAATACCCGATAGCTGATAGGGAAAGTCAGTAGTTAGTTAGACGGACCCCAAAACTTACATGCTACTTTTAGTATTTCTACCGCAGGTATCGTTAATAATCAGCTAACTTTAGCAGATTGTGCGGCATTTAATATTTTCGGAACCAACTCATCTGGTGCTGAATCTGCAACCATCTGTCCCGCCTGTAGTAAGATTAATCGGTCGGCAAGATACATGTGGCTGGGGCGTTGAGTGACCAAAACAACAGTTGCCTTGCGCTGAAGAACCTTCAGCGTGGTGATAAAGCGTTTATCTGCAACCGGATCAAGATCACTACCAGGGTCATCAAACATGTAAATAGCAGAGTTTGATAAATACGCTCGGGCCAAAGACAATTGACTTGAAAAACTTTTTGTCAATTTTCGCTGGAGTGCTGCAGTTAAGCGGGTATCGATGCCTTCTGGTAATTCTTCGACGGTCTTTCGGGCACCTGCAAGGTCAAGCGCGTGTTCTAGTTCACTAAGCGTTGCAACTGGGTTCGCGAACATCAGGTTCTGCGCAATGGTGCCGTGGAAAAAGTCTGCCTGTTGACCAACGTAACCAATCGCACGTCTATATTGATAAGAATCTATCTGGCGCAGATTTAGCCCATCAGCAGCAACAACCCCGACCTGGGGCGTGTAAAGACCAGCCATTAGTTTTAACAGCACAGATTTACCAGCACCTGAATCACCTGTAATCGCGATAAACTCGCGAGGCTTGACGGTCAGCGATAGATTATAGATGCTCGGTGTTTGGGCAGATTGATGTTTAAATGCAACTTTGTCTAGTGTGATATGACCAGAGAATTGGCGTAGAATGTTTGGTCGCTTGCTTTCAACTTTTTCAGAGCGAAGACGCATCAAATTGTTGATCTGTTTAAACGTGCCAATCGTTGCATGGATCCGGCCCATTCCAAGAAATACTGTTTGGATAGGGGAGAGCAAGCGCCAAATCAATGTCACCAATGCGATAAGCGCGCCTGCGGATAAATTCCCTTCAATCACCATCCCGGCACCCAAGCCGATGGTCAAAATACCTGTTACCATCACTAAAAGCTGCGAGATATTTTGCTGTAAAGCCTGGAATTGTTGCGCTTTGAATTGGGAAATAAGTGATTTTCCGGAAAGTTCACTCTCGCGTTCAATCCATAGTTTTTGCGCATTGTTTTCGATAATCGTTGAATGTTTCTCAACGGTTTCGACGACAAAGTTCTTGTGATTTTTCTTATGTTCGCCAGATTTTCGCATAATGCGTGCGCCAACCGGCATCAAGCCAACAGCAACGACGATATAAAGTGTTAAAAGCGCTAGCGATAAGAAGCCCAGATTACCACCAATTGCAAAAATTGCAGCTAAGAACACTAGAATAAACGGCGCATCGAGGATCGCGCTGCCTAAATGTCCCATAAACAGATCTCGAATGCCGACAAATTGTTTAAATCGTGATAATTGCTCGCTTGCTCGCGCACTTTCGCTCATCAAAATAGGCAGGCTCAGCACTTGTTTAAATGCTGCAAGCGTAACCAATCCTTGAACTCGCGCACCAAGATAGGCAATCGTTTGCGCTCTGATTTGACGTAAAATCATGCCAGCTGCGATCGCTACAACCAGGCAACCAATGAAAGTAACGAGTGTCGAGGTGGATTTGGTGCCAATCACCTTGTCGTAGACCATCATGATGTAAAACGGCACGGCAAAATCAAACATATTGATAGCAAATGTTAAAATAAACAAACGCGTAAACAGGTTTTTAAAGCGCGAAAGGATCGACTGGAACCAGCCATGCTTACTTTCATTATCATTGGCTTCAATCGGGTCGAATTTTTCAACCGTATAGAGCGTAACCAATTCGCCAGTGATTTGTTTATATTCGAATTTTTCCGTTTTGCCGTTGTAGATTAACAGCTGACCATTGTCAGCTAAATCTATCACAATCATCACGTCCTTGTTGTCTTCGCCCAGTAATATGGCAGGAAGAAACGATTGAGTGATCTGATTGACGGAAAGTTCTTTTTTCTGGGTTTTATAATTGATTCGAACCAGTAAGCTGCGCAAATCATCAACTGTATGCAGCGTATCAAAATGCGGCATCACTTCTTTAAGCTGACGCGCAGAACCGACCCATTCTAAAAGGTTTAACAACGGTCCAATGCAATTTGCGGCCGGGCTAAGCTGCTTATCAACCCAATTGTTGTCGGCTCGATCATATGCGTTATAAACTTTTGCAAGCGAATGCTGGATGGAATTTGCATTTTCCAAAAGCGTATTTGCATTCATCTGCTGTTCTACATCTTTAAGTGTTTTTGTCATCTAAGGCCCAGCCTCCGATCAAGATGCAGATTTTGCGGTCGAAGTGCCCGCTTGCGGTTTTTGGAAATCATCCGGCAACAGATGACCGTCTTGCATGCGATAACGCTGATCACAAATTTTCAAGAAGGAAGGGCGACTTGAGAAGTAAACGGAAGTCATCTTGCCTTTGAGTGTAAGAAGACCATCAGCTAACAACTTATCTGAACGCATATCCATATTGCTATTGGCGCCATCAAAAATAAACACTTTTGGCTGCCTGCGGATCGCGCGAGCGATTTTAATTCGCTGGAGAAAACCTGGTGATAAAATAGAAGCAGACCCGATACTTAAAACGGTGTCATATCCATCAGGGAGCTTGAAAATATCCTGTTCTAAGCCAATAAGACGTGAGGCTTCACGCGCGCTTTCCACCAGATTGGCACTGCCGAACATGGTCAGATTATCAATAATTGTGCCTTCAAAAATCTCTGTTTTTGCAGAGACAAAGCCGATTTCACGATTAACACCCAACTCGTGCCACTGTTTGGATGAAAATCCATCGGCAAATATGCTTCCACTTTCCGGCAAAAACTTGCCGTTAAGAAAGCTGACAAATTCCGTTCTTTCTGCATTTTCCTGGCAATGGATTCCGATAAACTCGCCGGGTGCAGCGCTGAGATTATATGGCTGAACGTCTTTATTATCAGCGTTTGACGGTAGAACAAGATCTCGAATTCTAAACCCGCCGCTGAGCATTTTTTGGTCTGCCTCATCAGATTGCAGACCCTTATTTGCGATGCGATCAAAAACATTACAACGTTTTCTAGCGAGACGAATGTTTTGAATTTCGTGAAATAGTGTCAGCGCACGGGCAAAAGGTTGCACCATCCGACCCGTTAGCAATGAACAACACGCAAGTGCAGCCAAACTCATATCGCCACCGATAACAGCAACCGCTCCGACTGACACAACACAAATCATCATCATGTTGGAAAAGATAACGCCTTGTGTTTGAAGTTTGTTGGTACTGATAATCGCGTTATAGCTCGAGACTGTTGATGTCTTTTGCAACATTTCAAATCGTCTGAGCAACTGACTTTCAACCGCCAAGTTTTTCACAGTTTGAATATTGGCAAATGTCTCAAGCAGAAAATCGTTCTGCCGTGTATCCTGCTGAGAGCGATTATCAAGGAATGATTGAATTTCCCGTCCTTGTAAAAAACTGAAGAGCCCAAAGGCGATAATCAGCACAATCGGTACAAAAACCAGCGCGCCACCAACCAATGCAACCATCGCTAAGAAGATGAAGGCCATTGGAATATCAATAAGAATGGTTCGGTTTTGGCTGCCCTGGAAATTGCTATATTCAGCAATTGCATCCAAACCATCTAACCATTTGGCACGGGTTATGGTCGCACGTTCGCCAGGATTGGCATTTAACAACTGGTTCATGGCCAATTGTTGAGCGCGATGACCATTTTTTAACGCTGCCCAACCGAGAATATAAGATCTGAGGCTTCTTAAGATCGTATCAAGGATAACAGCCGCTAAAAGGCCAGCAATGAGCCAAAACAACGTCGCGCCTGCTTGGTTTGGCAAAATTCGATCATATACCTGAAAAATGGCCAGCGGCATTGCAAGGCCCAAAAGGTTTGCAATCAATGAAATAACGAGAACCTGTTTTGTCAAAGGTGTATCAGCTTCTGCAACGACAGGGTTTTTATCGCTATTCGCAGCGCGAGTGTCTGCAATTTCCGAAGAAATCTCCTCGGATTTTGCGACCAATTTATCTGCGAATTTAAACGCCATGTGTTTTATGAAGCCAATCTAATAAAATCTACCAGTCAATATGATTAGTAAATACACTAAAATTATTAGCATCTTATTAACCATAATTAGATTGCCGCAAGCTTGCGAAACCGCCCTGAATTGAGAAAATCTCTAGAAAACTATTGCCGAATTAAATCTGGAGTCATTTTGTTAACTATGAAGATATTTTTATAGATCTTGTAATGCCCCCCTCAACGTTTTGAAAACTTTTACATTTAAATTGAGGATTCGGCATTTTCAGGAGTTAATATGTCTAAGGTTGAGCAAGGTTCGCAAAAAGCAGGTGCAGCTAAGAAAAACAAAATTGATACAGACAATTTTGATCTTGGGGGCGAAACGCCAATTGAACGCATGGATATTGTGCTGCCAGGCCAGGAAGAAATTGGTGCTGGCCTAGAGCATGAAAATCAGCAACAATTAGAAAGCGGTCTTAATGCGCCGGCTTCGCAATCTCCGGGTAATAATTCGGCGGCTGGGCAGAATGCTAACTCCAATAATCAAGACCCGTCGGCAAATAACGCTCCTGCCTCTGAAAATACATCGAACCCGGATAACAATGTCGAAGTTCAAAATACGCCCTCATTGGATGGTGTTGATCTAAATTCTGTACAATCAGGCGCGGGCGCTCCATTAGCTCCTGAGCTTAATGCGCTTGATGAAGGCTCAAATACTTCCAACGCAAATCAACAAAGTTCGACCTCGTCAGGTGGCGGCACCACCACGCCAGGCGGCTCGGATGAAGTTAATGTTGCACCGACCGACATTGTTTATGATAACAGCTCTGTTGACGAGAATGCATCCGGCGGCACTGTCATCGCAACACTTTCAACAGTTGATGCAAACGATAGTGATACGCACACTTATGCAATTGTATCCGATCCATCGGGTTATTTTGAAATTGTTGGCGATGAAATTCGCCTTAAAGAAGGTGCTGATCTAGACTTTGAAACAGCGCCTTTGCACGAAATTACTATTCAGGCCACAGACAGCGCTGGTAACTCGTTTACTGAAACGATGAC
>JAHDEP010000442.1 GCA_020628775.1 Rhizobiaceae bacterium
CTGGGAATAAAACAGCTGCGTGGGGTGTTATCTGCATGAATGAGTAAGAAATCTTCCAGAAAGAAGCTTCCACCTAGGCCTGCTCATCAACTTTTAAGACAACCACGAGGAATCCATGCAAACCCTAAAACACGCTTTGTTAAGCATCGCAGCCGCTGGGTTGATATCCAGCACAGCATTTGCCAGCGACCTACCGGTTACACCGGCTCCCGAGGGCGCGAAAGTCACCATTCTTGCTCCCGCTGATGGCGCGGTGGTAGGAACCGAAGTTACCGTGATCTTCGGCTTGGAAAACATGGGAGTTGCCCCGGCGGGTACGGACAATCCAATGGCTGGGCACCACCACCTATTGGTTAATCAAGCCGAACTGCCCGAAGAAGGCAAGCCGATGGGTAATCCGCCGTTACACTTTGGCGGTGGCCAAACTCAAACAACCCTTACGCTTGAGCCCGGTACTCACACGTTGCAGCTGATCATGGGCGATAAATTCCACATCCCCCACAATCCGCCGATTGTTTCAGAAGTGGTTACGATCACAGTTGAATAGTGCAACTCTGTAGCACTGTTTTAAGCAACGATGGGTTGAGCAACGCTGTTTATTGACTCATACCGTTTCGGAACTTTGGAAGCGGTCGAGTGCAATTGCTTAGCACATAATCATCTCGCCCACCAACGGTACCTAAAGTGACGTTGGTGCGTGAGAACGTTGATAGGCGCTGTTGATAGGCGCGATGGCGTTAATTAATCAGCTACGGCCAACCACGCCGAGAAATTCATCCAGCGCCAAAAGCAATCAACCTGATTGAAGCCTGCATTTTTTAATAGCTCTTCATTCCAACGAGCGGTCACTGGCACCAACACGCCTTCTAATGCAAGGCGTTTACGTTCAATGGATTCAGTTGAATACCCATTGTGCCGTTTGAGTTCATGATAACGCTGCACCATTAACTCGTTAATGTCGGCGGTATCACCGAGTACCTTTTCAACCAATATGAAAGCACCGCCTTTAACGGTGGACTGCCGAACATCTCGAAGTATGCGTTGGCGGTGTTCCATGGGCGTGAACTGCAGTGTCAGTACCGACAAGGTTAAAGATGCGGACACTTGCGGATAAGGTTGCCGCAAATCGTGTTGATTTATGGTGACAAAGCCCGCATCGA
>JAHDEP010000153.1 GCA_020628775.1 Rhizobiaceae bacterium
TTAGAGGCCGCCGAGACACTGTTTCGGCGGTCTTTTCTTTTGCCTCATCGTTTTACAAGTTGCTATCGCGACTTCTAACTTAAGCGCTGTATAATGGCGTAATGTCGATTCGATCATCCTCCGCATCTACCATTTTTCAAATCCTGATCCTCTGGTTCATTGGATTAACAGCGGCAATGCAATTTGCAAAATTTAGCCTTACATTTGGCGTCCTGCGTGAAGCCTATCCTGATGCTGGAACAAGCTTAGGGCTCATCGTTTCAATTATCGGTTTGGTTGGCATCATCTTTGGCTTATGGGCCAGTACTGTCGTCTCACGCTTTGGATTTAAACGATTATTGATCTACGCATTAATTCTGGGGGCAGCCTGCTCGTTCTATCAATCCTATTTGCCAGAATTATCAGCAATGCTGATCAGCCGCGTCATCGAAGGTCTATCGCATTTAGTTATTGTGGTTGCTGCTCCGACGATGATTTCACGCTTTAGCCCTGAAAAATTCACCAGTGCGACAATGACCCTTTGGAGCACATTTTTTGGCGTTGCGTTCACCATCACATCCTGGGTGGGGCTACCGTTCCAGCAAGCCTACGGAATAGATAGTTTCCTGCAAGTACATGCAGCTGCAATGTTGATCCTAGCAATTATTGCTTATTTCACTTTGCCAGAACTTGAAATCAGCGCAGCGACATCCCGCTCCCTTAAACTAAGTGAATTGATCAAAACCCATTTTGATGTGTACCGCTCGCCATATGTGTCTGCCCCAGCGTTTGGCTGGTTGTTCTACACACTCACCTATGTCTCACTTTTAACAATCCTGCCTGATCTATTTACACCTGAAACCAGCGCATTTTATCTCGGTCTATTACCCATCGTGAGCATTGGTGCGTCAATGTTCTGCGGTGTGTTTTTGCTGACAAAGTTCCACGCCGTGTCTGTTGCGATTTGCGGCTTCATCGGCGCGGCAATCTCCATCGCGCTCTTAATGACGGGGGTGCAAATTGAATTTATCGCCATCTCAATCTTTGTCATGCTAGGTGTCATTCAAAGCGCAAACTTTGCATCGATCCCTGCTCTAAATAAAGATGTCAATGATCTCGCAAACGCCAATGGCGCAGTCGCACAAATGGGAAATCTCGGCAACACAACGGGCACGCCAATACTATTGTCGATCCTTGTATTCTCAGGAATGAACGGGCTTATTTTGATGATCACTTTGACATATTTATGCGGTGCGCTAGCTCATTTCTTGTTGGCGAAAAAACGAGCAGCATTAAATTAAGCTAAAGCCATCAATCCGTAAGTGACTTGCGCTGCAGCAAAATTCCAGCCATCCATATCTTCAATCGGGGCGAGTTCCACCACATCCATGCCCACAAGGTTTCGCCCCTTTAAGGCGCTTTTGACAATGTGGATAGATTGATAATAAGAAAGCCCACCGGGCACCGGCGTTCCCGTAGCTGGCATTTCAGATGGGTCTAATCCATCCAAATCATATGAGACATAAATATCTGTCGGAAAATCATCAGGCAGTGTGACTTCATTGATATTACCGAGATAAAGCTCTTCTGCATCGATATGAAATACATTTAATTCAACGCGGCGATCAACTTCTTCCTGGCATAAAGCACGTACGCCAAATTGCGCAAGACGTGTCCCTTCATCCCCGAGCAATTGCATCACAGATGCATGAGAATGCTTTTCATTCTGATATGCTTTTCGCAGATCCGCATGCGCATCAATCTGCACGATCCCTATCGAACGCCCCAACGCACGTTCAACACCCTTCACAGCTCCATATGTGAGGCTGTGTTCGCCCCCGAGAGTTACGGGTATTTTCCCAGCTTTGCTTGCATGATATGTGCGCTCAGCTAATCTTTCCATCACGTCAGGCAATGGTCCTGAGCAATCAACCTGCGTTTCTGTGAACACACCTTCAAGACATGGTTCTCGCCCAAAGCACAAACGTTCTAATTGATCACTCGCTTCAAGGATCGCGGCAGGCCCTTTGGCGGTCCCGCTTCCATAAGAAACTGTGCGTTCTAACGGCATCGGAATAATACGAAACTTAGCACGCAATTCATCGCGTTCTAAATCTGTGAGCTCACTATCTAAGAAACAATTGGCCATTTAAGAAATCCGCATTAAAAAATCATCATAGGAGAATGTGCGAACTATACGCAAATCGTCCGTCTTAGAATTCCAAAGCGCGATGGCAGGAAGTGGCACACCATTAAATGTGTTTGTCTTCACAAATGAATAATGCGCCTGATCTAAAAACGCGATGCGATCACCAATTTGCGGCTCGTTTTTAAAGCAATAATCACCGATCACATCACCTGCCAAACATGAAGGACCGCCCAAACGATAAGGTTCACCTTCTTCAACTTCATCCAGCATTTGCGGGCGATATGGTGCTTCAATCACATCCGGCATATGGCATGTTGCTGAAATATCGGTGATTGCTAGTTTCATCTCATTTTCTGGCAGATCAAGAATTTCGCCGATCAAAATTCCGGCATCCAGCGCAACCGCTTCACCCGGCTCTAAGTAAATTTCTAAGCCGGTTTCTTTGCGTATATTTTGGATGAAGTTAATCAATGCATCGCGATCATAATCGGATCGCGTAATATGATGACCTCCACCAAAATTAAGCCATTTCAAATTGGGCAAATAGCGCTCAATCTTTGGCTTAACAGCTTCCCATGTTCTTAAAAGCGGCGCAAATTCCTGCTCACATAAGGTATGAAAGTGCAGACCATCAACATGTTGCATGATCTCATCCGTTAAATCAGAAACAGGTGTTCCTAAACGCGAAAACGGCGCGCAAGGATCATATTTTTCGACCAAGCCTTCTGAGTGTTCAGGATTAATCCGCAAACCAATATGGATGTCTTTGCCACTATCTTTCACAAGCGGCAAAAAGCGCTTAAGCTGAGCAGGTGAATTAAAAATCAGATGGTCGCTGAGTTCAATGATCTCAGGCATATCTTCCATTTTATACCCAGCACAATAGGTCGCCAATTCGCCTTGATAATGCTGGCGCGCAAGCCGTGCTTCAAAAAGCCCCGATGAGCAAGTACCCGATAAATACTGGCCAATCAAAGGCCCCACAGCTGGCAAGGAAAATGCCTTCAAGGCCGATAGAATTTTCGCACCTGATTGCTCTGAAATTTTTGCAAGAACTTTGAGATTATTTTCAATCGCAGCTTCATCAATCACAAAACATGGCGACGGGACACGCGTTAAATCAAACCGGGCAAATTCGCCCGGCCCACCCGCTTGTGTTTCCATCATGACCTGATCGTCAGCCATATAAGCGCCTAAAAATCCACTGGGCCATCAAGCTCGTGAACTTGCCATGGCAGTCCATGCGCGTTGAGCATATCCATATAATCATCTGGATTAAGTTGTTCTGTGTTCCAAACACCCGGTTCTGCCCAATTGCCTTTTAAGATCTGCGCAGCACCAATCATTGCTGGAACGCCCGTGGTATATGCAACGGCTTGAGAACCGACTTCTGCATAGCATTCTTCATGATCACAGATATTGTAGATGTAATAGGTTTTTTCAGCACCATCTTTCGAACCAGTAACGATATCACCGATACAGGTTTTACCCTTTGTCAGTTCACCTAAATCACTTGGATCAGGTAAAACCGTCTTGAGGAATTGCAGAGGTATAATCTCAACACCTTCGTGCATAACAGGTTCGATGCCGGTCATACCAACATTTTGCAGCACTGTGACATGGTTGATGTAAGCATCACCAAATGTCATCCAAAAACGTGCGCGCTCAACTTCGGGGAAATGCGTCTTAATACTCTCAAGTTCCTCATGATACATGAGATACATATTTTTCTCGCCAACGCTTGGGAAATCAAAGGCAACTTTTTGTGTCATTGCAGGGCTGGTGACCCAAGCTCCATTTTCCCAGTGACGCGCAGGCGCAGTGACTTCGCGAATATTGATCTCTGGGTTAAAGTTTGTCGCAAATGGCTTGCCATTATCGCCACCATTACAATCCAAAATATCAATCTGGCGAATGGTATCGAGTTTATGCTTGCGAAGCCAAGTTGCGAAAACGCTTGTCACACCTGGATCAAATCCTGAACCCAAGATCGCAGTTAAACCAGCCTCTTTAAAACGGTCTTGGTAAGCCCACTGCCATGAATATTCAAATTCAGCTTTTTCCGGCGGCTCATAATTGGCGGTGTCCATGTAATTCACACCGGCTTCAAGACACGCATCCATCAGCGCTAAATCCTGATACGGAAGTGCTAGATTGACGAGCAATTCGGCACCTGTTTCCTTAATCAAGTTAACAGTAGCAGAAACATCCATAGCATCCAGTTCAGCGGTTTTAATCTCAACGCCAACGCGCTCTTTAACCGCTGCAGCAATTTCATCACACTTAAATTTTCGGCGGCTAGCTAACGTAATCTCGCTAAAAATATCAGAATTCATTGCCATTTTATGCACAGCAACAGAACCAACCCCACCGGCACCAACAACAAGCACTTTACCCATGGATATCCCTTTCAAATTGGATGAAATTAATGCGTTTCCACACCTTCAAAATAGGTGTAACCGTTCATGGCTTCCTTGTAAATCGCCATCATAGTTTTGCGATCTTTGACGCCAATTTTGCCATCACTTACCGCTTGTTCAAGTATATTTTTAAAGGCGTCCACGCAGTCTTTGGGGTCATATTCAACATAGGATAATACATCATAAATCGTATCACCTTCGACCTCGTTTAAGAGCTTGAAACCACCTTTGTGATCAAAATCAATTGTCACAACATTGGTATCGCCAAATAGATTATGCAGATCGCCAAGTGTTTCCTGATAGGCACCGATAAAGAATACACCAAGATAGTAGGTTTCCCCTTCGCGCAAAGCATGCACAGGCAGCGATGACGCATCGCCATCATCTGTGACAAATCGATCGATCTTTCCATCTGAATCGCAAGTGATGTCCGACAAGATTGCGTGTCGAGTTGGTTTCTCATTTAGTCTTTGCAATGGCATGATCGGATGCAATTGATCAATTGCCCAGACATCTGGCAGAGATTGGAAAAGCGAGAAATTACAATGGTAAATATCTACCATCTGATTAAGCTTATCTTCCATGCCTTCGGGCGGCGATTCCTCATTATCAACAATCGCTTTAATCTGGGCGCAAACATGCAGATAAATCTTTTCTGCTCGCGCCATCTCGCGAATGGAAATATTGCCGAAACTAAAAAGAGTTCTGAGTTCATCTCGATAATAGCGCGCATCGTTGAAGCACTCCTGCACGCGATCAAGGGATAGATAATCTTTCACCGCAACCAGGTCTTTGATCAAATGATGATCGCCCGCTTCAGTTTCGGGCATATCGTCTTTTTGATAGGCCGTTGCTTCAAGCACGCTAAAGACCAAGAAGGACGATTGCGCAACCACTGCCCGACCACTTTCAGTGACGATTGTGGGATGAGGGAGCTTTGCCTCTTCCATCGCGTAGCCAACAGATTCAACAATGTTTGAGCAATATTCGGACATGGTATAATTCACCGAATTGACCGCATCACTTTTCTGGCCCGTGTAATCAATCCCAAGACCACCACCCAAATCGAGATAGGACAAAGGCACTCCTTCCCCACAAAGCGAGGTAAATACGCGGCAGGCTTCTGAAACTGCGCGTCTGACATCATTCACATTTGGAATTTGCGAGCCCAAATGCGAATGCTGCAAGACAAGACAATCAATCAGATCAGCTTCCTTTAAACGATCGACAACATCGATAATCTGATTAATGCTTAGGCCAAATGTCGAGCGATCACCGGAACTCTCAGCCCATTTGCCACTGACGCGATGATTAAGCTTAATCCGAACCCCTAACAGCGGCTTCAACCCAATTTCGCGGCTTGTCTCAATCACAAGATCAAGCTCAGAGACACTTTCAAGGACAATGACGACATTAAAGCCAATTTGCTGAGCACGAATGGCTAGTTCGATAAATTCTTTATCTTTAACACCATTGCAGATGATTAAAGCATCGGGTGAAAGCTTTTGGCTGAGCGCTATGACCAATTCAGGCTTTGAACCTGCTTCAAGACCATAATCATAAGGTTCACCATATTCAGTGATCCGATCAATCACCTGCGCCTGCTGATTAACTTTGATGGGGAAAACACCGCGATAAACGCCCTGATAATTATAGCTTTTAATCGCATCGGCAAAACATTGGTTCAGATGGTCAATTGAATGCTTCAAATAAGAAGCTACGCGCACCAATACAGGTGTCTGAATGCCCCGAGCTTCTAAGTTTGAGATGATAGTTGGCAGGCTAAGCGGCTTTTCATCAGGCTTTCCAGGATTTAACAGCGCTAATTCGCCATTTTCCTGCTCGCAAACGAAACCATCCCCCCAACGCTCTACACCATAAATGTCTGCCAATATCGTTCCAACCTTTTAATATCGCATGATAAATTCGTGCAGATCGGTAAATCGGATTATTGAAGAATTATCAAGATAAATCTTCATCACTGATCTATAGTTTTGTAATCTTATGCAATGCATCCTTACGATCAAAAATATCCGGCACCAGATCAAGTCCGAGACCTGGGCGATTTGATACAGTAATCATGCCATGTTCAACTGCATTTATTGTCACGGTTTTATCTTCTTCGTTATTATTTGCTTACGTTTAAATTGAAGCGATTAAAGACTTAAGTCAATTCGATATCTTTTATCTAAGAGCGGAAAGTTCATCGAATAGCTCCGTTCTAAGAAGGGCCAATAATCCACACCCGCTTTGTCAGTTTTGCAATCACACACTGACTTGTTGTATTATCTTCAAAATACTCAAGAAAAGTACGTGAAGATATCAGAGTGTTTAAAAAGCATTCTTGGAGGACGTTTTGCAATTCACATTAATGATCGAAGAAAACAGCACCAAAGATTTACTGAAATATCAACAATTGCTGGACTTACAATCAAGTCTACTTTTGAGAACACCTGAGCTTGGTCCGATTAAGATTGAAAAATTGAACGCATTTAAAAGATTCATGTTCAATTTTGGAATTCCAAAATCAACACGGTCATTGTTTAACCCGCATGG
>JAHDEP010000443.1 GCA_020628775.1 Rhizobiaceae bacterium
GCTGAATATGGCTCCACCTATGAAGGCGATGGTACATTTTACAAAATCGGAGGCAATATTGGTATGCCTCTGGGTGATGGTTTCTTAAACCTCACGGGTGAATATGGTGAACGTGACGGTACTGTCCGTTCTGTTATCCGTACAGACGTTCAAAACTTGATCGCCGCCGGCAATACAAATGCTGCAGACTTCCGCACAATCAATAGCTACACGGATGAAGTGCCACAGTATTGGGGCTCTCCGGACGTTACTGACGAGCTTAAGCTCTTCTTCAACGCCGGTATTCCTTTAGGCGATAATGCTGAAGTTTATGCTTTCGGTAACTTTGCAGAGCGTACAGTCGAAGGTGGCTTCTTCTATCGCAACCCAACAAACCGCGGCGGTGTTTATCGTGGATTACGCTATAACAGCGCCACAGGTAACGTTGTATTTGAAAGCGATAATGGAACGCCGGATGATGACTCAGATGATTACTGGTACGATACAGGAGCAATTACTACTGCTGATCCATTCGGCGCTGATCCTGGCCCAGGCGGTGCAATTCCGATAGGCAATGTAACCAATTCAATTTTGGTTGGTGATTTGGACGGCCGCCTTTCCGGTGGTACGTGTCCACTTTATCTTCCATTTGATCCCGCAAACAGCTTACTTCCTGATCCCACAGCCCTTACCGCACTTGAAGGCAATACCAATTGCTTCTCATTTGCACAAAGCGAAGCAACAGGGGGTATTCCAGGTGGTTTTGTACCGCGCTTCGGTGGTAACAACCAAGACACATCCATCGCCGTTGGCGTACGTGGTGATTGGGCGATCGGAAATGGTCTGGGCTATGACTTCTCATTTGTTTCTGGCGTGTCAAAGACCGACTTCTTTATTCGCAATACTGTAAACGCTTCTTTAGGCGCAGCGACACCACGTGACTTTGTTCCGGGCGCATATGAGCAGGAAGAAACGGGCGTTCGTGCTGATTTTGTTTACGGCCTGCCTGTAAGCGGTTGGGCATCTGATTTGTCTATCGCCTTTGGTGCTGAGTGGCGCGAGGAAACTTTCACAATTACTCAAGGTGATCCGAACTCTTTCGCTCTCGGTCCTTTGGCTGATCAAGGCTTCTCTTCAAGCTCAAACGGTTTTGGTGGCTTCTCAAGCAATCTTAA
>JAHDEP010000444.1 GCA_020628775.1 Rhizobiaceae bacterium
CCGCAAACGCCAGCGGTGAAGACATTTTAGGCAATCTGCGGTCCACACCCGATGTTGGTGCAGTCGAGTTGACGCGAATCGTGATCCCGACAGAGTTTCAGATTTATTTACCGGTCGTACGCTAATTTTGTTTAGATTTACAGGTTGGCGATAGCCCTTTCCAAGCGTTCAACCTCTAAAGCAAGTTTTCGCTCAGTATGCGGCTTCCAATCGTCAGATCGCTTGGCTAACCGTTGATCTAGCCCAAGAGGAATTTCATACAAGTATCTGGCCCAACGAATGACCCACCACATCAACATTTCAATGGTGTAGGTTTTGATGCGAACTTGAGCTGTCGCATCGTTAGAAAGCGCCGCATATTGATCGGCAACAAACTCCCAATCACTTTGCCCAACCCCTTCATATGCCGGATGGGTCATGAGATCAGCGATCTCAAATACAGGGTCTCCCCATCCGCTATTTTCCCAATCCACAGACACAAGCTGATCTGGCTGTTGGATAAAGTTGCGCCAATTGCCATCTGAGCGACAAAGAGCAAGATGTGCTTGTGGGAAGCTGGGTGGGGTCCAACTGATAAACCAATTGAGCAATTCCTGCACGTTTGGCGGCCGAGCCTCTTCAGGAATCATATCTGCAAAATCTAGCACCAGTTTTTTGCCATGGGGCCCGTTCTGAAAGCCAAGAACCGCATCAGGAACTTGATCATATTCTGGTGTTTTTTTTAGCTTGTGGACAGTAACAAAATGCTCAACCAATTGGCTCCACACGGCCTTGTCGGTTGGAATATCTTCAAGAGGGTTCCCTTCGAGCCAGCTTTGAATCACCACTGGCTGTTGATAACTCGTTTCATCCAACCATAGGGCTTGTGGGGTCACATCAATTCCAGCTGAATGCAACGCCGATAACGCAACATACTCCCGTCTTGCCCGGTTTCGCTCATCCTTGATAGTAAATTTGACCGCAACATCGAGCCCTTCATGCTGAACTCGATAGATAAGATTGTTTCGGCCACCATCTATCTTTTCGATGTTTGCTCCTCGCCACGTCTCTTTTTCGGCCGGAGGATTCTCATCAAGGTGCTTTAGAATTTTGCTAAACGAGTCAGGGAGCGTGTTTGAATGCATATTGGTTTATCCTAAAAATTCTCTTTCA
>JAHDEP010000154.1 GCA_020628775.1 Rhizobiaceae bacterium
TCTGTTGTGGCGGAACAATGAAAGGTCAGTTGTAAGATTTCCATTTAGGGGGACTAATCCTTTTTGAGGACTGTGTAATCGAGGCCACGTTCAGCGCTATAAGGCAGATCAACAATATCAACATCACAGTCACGATAATGTAATTTAGCGTTTTTTATAATCCACAGACGCCGCATAGAAATTGGGACTAGTAATTCTCTTGCACGCATATCACGTGTTTTTACCAATGCTTCATACTCTGCCAAATAACAATCTGGCAACACTTCTACGCTGTCAAACAAATCATAAAACTCTTGTTTAAGAGCAGGTTCTGAATGAAATGCTTGTAGATCTTCTAAACATCCTATTTTGAAAACCTGAAGAGCCGCATCAAATTGAGACTGCCAGTCTTGGATGTAATCTTCAGTATAAACTTGATCTAACCAACGCGTGACTTGATCTTCATCAATCGGGTTTCCATCAACAGTCTGTAATACAGACAGCGTATTTTGAACGAGACGTTCATCGTAAATGTATTGCCCGTCTAATGGTTCCGTAAATACGTGAACTACAGCTAGGCTTGGCATTTTCTGTTTACGATTGACACGCCCAAAACGCTGCATCAAGGCCTCAAGCGGCGCGGGTTCAGTAAAGATTGTGTCAAAATCTACATCTAAGCTAACCTCAACAACTTGGGTAGCAATGAAAATAGATGGTTTCCTTGGGCGTGGTGTGTTCCCAGCAATGCTATTAATACGCGCTTCTTTGGCAATACGGTCGCGCACATTAAATCGCCCATGCAATAAGTCAACATCAACCTCCCCATTGGCTTTCGCTGCGAAGTAGTCATATAGAGCTTGAGCCTTATCTACTAAGTTACATACAACAAGCACGGCTTGCCCCGTTAGCGCAGCAGCATAAATTTTCTGTAAGCTACTTGCTGCCTCAATATTGCCAATGATTAGCTGTAGACGATGCCTTTGAAAGGTCTTGAACAATGCGTTCGAAGCTTCAATTTCTGGCGGAGCACCCAAAACATTTTGTAGCTGTGCGCGTAAAATCTTAGGAAATGTTGCTGTCATTACAAAAAACTTAGCTTGGAAATGTTCTCGTAAATACTGCATTAACCCCAGAATCATTGCTAGCCGCTGAACCTCATAGGCGTGAATTTCATCAAACACAAAGAGTGCGTTGAAATAATCTACCAACTGCGCTTCATAGCCCTTTAGCCTAAATGGGGCTTTAAGCATTTGGTAAGGGCTAGATACCCGCACCGGCGGGTAATTAAGTTTGAATAGATTTTTTAAGTCTCTTGCATTCTCTTTTGCCGCTTTTGCATCATACCCTTGATCCATCAGCCGTTTAAAAACAGCCAATGTAGAGCGCCCATGCGTAATCCCAACTTTGCTCTCAGCATTTGCAATCTCACTAGCGGCATCAAACGTACCTTTTAGTCGTAACTCCATTGCGTTCATACTAGCTTGGTAAGGCAATGTATAAAACAAACGATTCGCACCTGCACCCAGATTATGCGCTGCCCACAAAAGTGCCGCTTCGGTCTTACCACTTCCTGTTGGAGCGATCAAAACAGCACTACCTATGATTTGAGCAGCCTGTTCTTGATGCTTATGCAGCGACTTTCTAGGGATGCCGCGACTTGTAAGAACATCGTCTGGAGTAAACGATAATTTAGGAGGATGCGGATAATGTGCTGACGCAGCATGATCTGCGTTACAAATCATGCCTCGCAAGGCAATTTCAAAGCTGTTTTGTTCTGGTGTTTTCCAAAGATTATTCTTTTGATATTTCTTGATGACCTGTAAATGCTTGGCAATTCTATTCGGCGCAGTCTCAATGAAATCTGGCGCGACCTCATCACATAGAACGATTCGCTCAACACCATATTGCGTTATTCCCAGCTTCTTGGCCCATGAATAACCATATTCTGCAAGCCAAATATGTAGCTCACATACATCAGCGTGTAAGAACTCATTAAAATGCGCAGCCAAATCATTCCGGTCAGAATACGGGTAAATCTCAAATAGATAAGCAAAATCCTTATGATGAGAGGCAACAATGAGACGGATTTGAAGCAATTCTGCTTTAGTAAAAGCACTAGAAATCCAGTCTACGAAAGCCAGCGAAAACACTTCGTGACGCTGGCCTTTCCAACTAGGTTCAAAGCTCTTATTCCCACGCAGCAACGCTTGGAATCCCGGCATCGCTTTGCCAAAATCATGAAGGAACACGCCCCAATAAAGTATGTGCCAAAGCCGTGGCTGCTCCACTACGCTTGGAATGCCTGTTCGCAATTCAATAAAGTCCCGCAGCCTACTGAGCACTAACCAAGTATGTTCTGCTAGCGTTTCAGGCGCATCACCAATGCTGCGATCTGCGCTTTTCGCCAAAATATGATCTAACCCTGGCGGGTACAGGGACTTCATGTTTTAAGTTCCTTAGTCCACAAAGTCATGAAAACACAGTCCACGTTGTAAATTACGGTATGTATCGGCCGTTGGATCAATCCAATACTTACTGAGATCAGCGCTACCAAAATGCAAGAATTCATCTGATCGCACTCTATCTTTCAACAAGTTATACCGTTGAAAATAGGGATAGCGATTATTATGATAATCAAGATAACGCGGCATAAGTACAGCATAACCACGTGCCGTTTTCCGGCTAAACTCATATGGAAGCAATGTGCTTTGGAAGTATGCTTGCTCAGCTTGTTCTAGCGAAATAACAGAAACACTTGTAAACATCATCAAATCTTGAGATCGACCTAAAGTTACTACATACCGTGGTGATTGAAATTCTGTAATCCAATCTGGCTGATTGATATATAGCGTTAGCTTTGGCCGGAAGAGCAAATGGCGTTGAAAAGGGTTGATACTACCCTCTAGGGTTTTAGGCCATTGCGTGCCCTTCAATTTCCCAGAACTACGTCTCAATACATGAATATGTTCTAAGTCTGTAATCTCAGCTTCACAAGTAAAGTTATAGGCAAATGAAACGCCTTGAGGGTCAAACCATTGACCAAGCACGCTAGCTATAAGGCCATAAATTGTGGCAGGAGGCGGCATTTCAAACGTTGGGTGCACCTGCTGCATAAAATGTGGGTAACGGAAAGACGTTATATCGCCTTCCGCTACCACTTTTAAGACTTGCATAAATGCTCCGGTGTTAGGCTATCCAATCTGGATTAGCAGCTATTTTCTCTACCAACGTTGCAAACACTTGGCGTGGGTGCGCAATATGCACATTACCTTGTGAAGCAGCCCATTCTTCTACAGTTGAACGCTGTTCATCTAGGTAGCCTTTTGCCCAGCCAATATACACATCTGAAAGTAATTCGTCTTTGTATACCTCTAAAATTTCATCTAATACTGCCGTTTTAATAACAGGTTGTCGTTTGCTATTTACACCAACAGCTCTACCAAAAATATTATTCCCACCTTTGGTTACAGAAAAAATCACAAATGGTGGTGCCACATCTGTGTAGTGCAATGTTTGTTTTGCGCCGCCTTCAAGATTTGCTAATCCATCTAAGAGGGCTCCTATTCGATTCACACGTTCAGCATGCGGCAAGCGATATGATTTCTCATTTTCTAAATGATCTAATTTACGTGAGACTGCCAATTCAGTCCGTACTGTATCCAAATTACGATAGCCGGTACGATTTTTATAAGAGAATGTACCAACGGCATGTAAATCTAGAGACAACAGGCCTTGCAGTGTTGCGCGATAGAATTGATGCTCATGTGGCACAGGGTTACCTTCTTGTCGAGACATAACACCAAAGTCATTTGTAATTTCAACCGGTGCAAGCGACACCAATGTGCTTACACGAAGCGGAGAAATACGCGTAACCGTATCAACAGTTGCAAGCTCATTTTCACGAGAGGTGTCATCCTCTCGTGACTTTTTACCAGATGCTTTTTTAGATGGTGCTTTCATGTAGCCCAGCAAATCGTCGTCCCACCAATCAATCGGGTTAGCATCGGTATAAGCAATCTTCTCTTCGCGATAAACCGGCGAACTAACCCAGTCTGTTTTCTCTTCAAGTACTTCACGCAACCAGTAACGAAACGCTTGTGCAGAAACATAAGGGAACGCGCCTTCTTTCGTTCGAATATGTTTTATTCCAACGGAATTTTGATTACGCTCGCCTGCAATGTTTCCTAGATTATTGAGTGCACTTGCAGGGGCATCAATCAAGAGTTGACCTGTAATAAAAGACATAATATTTCCTCTTTACTCGCTTTCAGTTGCGGTTGTGTTGGCCAATTCAATGGCGTCTGCGTTGGCACCTAGCCAACCATTTTTGTGTAACAATTCAATAAGTCGAATCGTGACTAGGTCACGCATATAACGCCAATCAGAGCGTGCTAAATTCTCACCGCTTTCAAATACATCTAGCCAGTCATCTAGCTCTAGGAAAGGTCGATTGTTGCGCTTAACATGCGCAAAATTTGCTCGGATCAAGGCATTTCTAAAAGAAGAGTATTTGCTCTCAGCATAAATCGTCTGAAACAAACGCCGATCATTCTCTGCGGCTATATATTCAGCTAGATGTTTTGCGAGGGTCTTTATTGCAGTAATACGTTCAGTTTCCATATTTTGAATTTTCCTAATAAATAACTCTGTAACCTGCCAAGAGACAAGTTCGAACTCTTGCGTAATGTCATAATCTATACGCGGATCTAGTTCAGTGGCTGTGTTTCTCGCATACCTGATTGGTTCACGCAACAAATAGCGCCGCACGAATCGATTACCAGCTATACGAGGCTCTTTACCTACGTCAAACAAATCTTCATAAACCCAATTTCTTGACGGTTTATAGTCCGGATCATCTGGTTTATTTTTTTTCGGCTTATATCGTGTCCAAGCACGTTTAACAATGGCACTCCACACTGCTCGATATTTCGCTGTCTTTGCAACTCGCAAAAATTCAATAATCTGATTCGGCAAATGATGAATAGCTAAATCAGCAGACTGTCCACTATTTGTTAAATGGTACGCACTCAATGAAAAATAATTGTCGTCAGCCTCCTGTTCATCCAACAAATCATTGAGCAGCATAATTAATACTGTTGCCAGCTTTTGTGGATTTTCTGGCATCTTGGTGCCGCCTAACAATTGAACTTGTGCAACTGCGCGCAAATTTTGTTTCACAAAAGCCGTTGTATATCTAATCAACGCTTCTGGGCTATCAGAATGAACAACGAGTAGCCTACCTGCAATTTTGGCGCACCCTAAAGGCAGCGCTTGTATTGCCAATAACGCTTCACCAGAAACAGGCATTCCAAAAACACCATTCGGTGAGAAGTTAATTACGCCTTCACCATTTGTTAGCGGGATATGTTGCCGGAACGCCATTCCGGCTTGAAGCTCGTCTTTCACATCCAACTGATATGCAGTAACAGGCAAATTCATAAACGCATCGCGCATTGGCAAACGCGGCGCATTCAAGTGAAAAGCACGCAACACTTTGTCTTTATACTTAGATTGAAGTTCCGGTTTCTTAAAGTAAGCGAATTGGGTGTAGCCAGAATTTGGAAACACAACCGTCAAATAACTACGCAACGGCTGCTTGGTATAGTTGGCATCCATATAGTCTGCGATGGCAGTCATGTCGTCTAAGGTGACGTCTTCTAATCGGCTCTTTTTAGAAAACGCTGCAATTGTTGCTAGACCAACATCTATCAGCGGATGCCCTGTAAATTCGAGTTTTGCATTTGTCATAGGTATTTACTCGTTTGCCTTCCCTTTGATTCCTTAGCTTCATAAATTGACAGCAACGCTATTGCTTCTTCTCTCAACGTCTCACGTAACTCCATGGGCGCAATCACCTCACAGTCCGCTCCCCAACCTCTCACCCACGGCAGCATATCGGTCACATTTGCCACAACTGTGCGCCACTCTAAACGGCCATCTGCTAATTCAGTTGGCTCAGCTTGCGCCCCATGCCAGCGCGTTTCCAATACGCGTGGCTTGACGCGTTCGCTAAAATGCAACACAACTTCGTGGCGCTGCTGGCCGTAATAAATAGACCAAGCAGACTTTAGAATTTCCAACCCATTAAATGTGTTTGGGATAGAAAATGGCATTTTGGTTAAATTAGCAGTCTGAATGCGTTCTAGCTTGAATGTGCGTAAGTCTGCCGCTTTACTACTAAATCCAACTGCATATGTTGTTAGCCCAACACTCGAAGGCTCCAATAAATAAGGCGAGAATGTTGTCTCAGATGTTGTTCCATCTGCCCGCTGGTAAGTAATGTGCACCTTGCGCTTATAGATATACGCTTGCATGATGGTTCTGAAAACTTGACTATAGTTGCTATCATCTGCGCGATTTTGCAAGTCACGCGCAGCATCAAATATTTCTTTGCCAATGTTGGCATCAGTGTTGAGCATATCGGCCAGCTTCAGCAATGCATTTTCTGCGGCAACGTTTTGTTTATCGTTCGCTTTTACAAAAAGTCGCGTTGCTAGATACAATGTCATCGCCTCTTCTGGGCTGAGCTTTAGCTTACGCAGTTCAACATCATCTGCTGGTAGCGCTAGCCAGAGAGTGCTTTTTTCTTCTTTGTAAACCTTGCCTTGTATTTCTAACGTGGCAGCCCATTTATCAAGCGTGCGGCGTTTCATGCCTAAGTCTTGTGCCCAATGTTGTACAGATAGACCATTTGGAAATTTTTGTAGAACCCGCCAAGCACGGTCTTGTTTTTCTTGTAGCGTATGTTCACTTGTACGAGCCATAATCTTGTCCTACTTCAATCATAATTAGCAGTTGGAAAATTAAATGTGATGTACCAAATTGCGCCGTTATCGTTTCCAAAACCAAAGTAGTCCTTCTTTTTCAGCTTTGCCTTCTGCTTGCAATTTGCGAAGATAATTATTCGTTGTTCGCCGATCCCAGCGCAATTCCTCCGCTAGCTCGCCTTCGCGCAATCCAAAATTGCTGCGCAACTTCACCTCTACCTGTCTTTCTTTTTGTTTTCGCTGTCCGGAAAATAAACGCGCCATTTGGGCACCTCCAAAGTTGTTACTTTGAAGATAGCCAAGCGTTGGAATTT
>JAHDEP010000445.1 GCA_020628775.1 Rhizobiaceae bacterium
GCTGAGCAGGTTATTGGGGATTTGGCGGCGTAAGGTCAATGCTGTCCATCAAAGAAATTTGGCAAGCAATCGAACAACTGTTGGCAGTTCATTCGCCCGCAACATTTGCCACGCTGGCACCGCCGGCAACCACCGCTGAAATTAGAGCTCTCGAAAACTTACTTGGCAAAGAACTTCCACAAAGTCTCAGTGAGTCACTATTCATTCACAATGGACAGCAAGATCCTAGCAAGGTTCATGACTTCGTAGACGGCGGTATTCTAATGGGAACCGAAGCCATAGCCGCTACGTGGAAGATGTTAACAAACTTAGATAATGGCTTTCGAACAACGGATCCTGATTGGGACAATCATAATCTTGGCGCTTGGTGGAGTAAGCACTGGGTGCCATTTACAGAACAAGAAGGCGACTGTCTTTGCTTGAATCTTGATGAAAACTCAAAAGATTTAGCATATGGCAGTGTGCTTTGGCATGTGCATGATAACCCACATGAACCCAATTTATATCCGTCTTACAAGGCATGGTTGCAAAGCGTACTGCACCGCCTAGAAAGCGGAAAGTTCAAAATTATAGACGGGCAAATCTGGTTTGATTTAGATGATGTAGCACCTAAAGATTAGATAGAAAATCAAAATGCGCCAAGCCCATATCTTGGAACCAACACAGTCTCCCTCCCAGCGGGAGGGACTAAGGGAGGGAGAGATACCAGCGCTAACTTGCTCTATTCTTTTTTGCATTCTCCACAAGCCCTCAAAATTTCCTCCAACACGCCATCCAGATTGCCCATCACCTCAAGATTCGTAAATCGAATAACCCAATAGCCTTGCAACTCTAGATGTTTATTGCGTTTAGCATCGTAACTTTTGGCCTCTGGAGTAAAGTGCGTATCCCCATCCACTTCAACCACCAACATCAATTCCAAACAAACAAAATCCACAATATACGGATGAACCGAATATTGCCGTCGGAATTTATAACCGCCTAATTGTCGCGTTCTTAGCTTGGCCCATAAAAACGCTTCTGGGCGCGTTGCGCGTTTGCGATTTTTACGTGCATAACTTAGATGTGTGGGATTGATCTTGTTTGAGGCCATGCCGTTATATTCTAAATGGCTGAGATTAGCTGGAGGTTTGGCAG
>JAHDEP010000446.1 GCA_020628775.1 Rhizobiaceae bacterium
TAAAGCCATCAACAGTTCCAAAAGTCCGACCAACGATGCCATTCAAAATAGGACCTGAGCGATTTTTTGCCTTATCACCCACCTGGTGACATGCGGAGCATTTTTTAAAGACCTTTTTGCCAGCATTGATCAGTTCAGCTGCACCAGCAAAATCTTGAGAAGATGTTGTAAGGCTTGCTTTTTCAACTTTCTCTTCCGCAGGTTTTTCTTCTGCAACTGGAATGAAGGATGGACCATCTTTGGTAAAGCTTGGCAACCCGTCAATAGTTGCCATATTCGGCACTGAGTCAGAGCCACCTTCCGGCGGGGTATCAACCAAGAACACTGATCGCATAGTCACCTGAACTTCGTCTTTGCAGTCACTCATGCAAGGTTCTGCCTGCCATTTTGCGTATTCAGTGTTGGGTCGATCATCGATGACAAATCCGTCTTTGTTATACATTTCAAATTCGCTGAAATTGTCTTTCGAAAGCTCGAAATCATCATCCACCAGATCATTTGAATAAAGAATATAAGCGACAATCGCATATGTCTCATCCGGCGTTAGCGTACCTGCGGCACCAAATGGCATTGAGCGATTAATGTAGTCCCACGCTGTTGATAAATGCGGCCAATATGATCCAACCGTTTTAACCGGATCTTTGTCTGCAAGTGTGTCAAAGCCACCAGCAAGTACTGGCCAATTATCAACCCCTTCAGCAAAGTCACCGTGACAGGCAGCACATTTTTCTGCAAACACTTCTTCACCGGTGAACACATCACCTGAACCATCTGGCAAACCGCGCCCATCAGGCAACACATCAACATCCCAAGCTGCAATTTCATTTGGATGAGCCGTGCGACCGATACCCAATGTGCCCGGTATACTCGGCGCCGGTTCCGTAAGGCTTGAACCGTTTTTAGCAAGCTCTGCATAAACCACTTCGATTTCTGCAAGTTTTGCCTCAAGTTCGCTGGCGCGATTGGTTTGTACTTTGGTTTCTTTTGCAGCATTTGACGCATGTTCTGAAACTTGTTCGAGACGCGTTTCAAGAGTTTCAATTTTTGCCGCATTATGATCGCGCGAGGACATGCCAAATGCCAATCCGATCAAAAGTGCTATTCCCCCAAAAACAGGGATAGAGAGAT
>JAHDEP010000447.1 GCA_020628775.1 Rhizobiaceae bacterium
CCAACATCACCGCGAAGGTACCAGCCAGTTGCTGACTTTACTTCATGATGAACAGGTGTCACTTCAGGTGTATGGTATACCGGTGGTGAAGAGATATCAGCAGCTGTGGCTGACATCGTTGTTGCAAGACCGAGCGTTGCAGCGGTAATAGCAATCTTTTTCATTTATCACTCCATTTATGGAACGGGTCGAAAACCCAAGTAATGGGCCAAGCCCCTCAAAAACTTGCGGTGATAATGAATTATAAAGGTTAATGGCTGACTAATTTCACCATTTATTGATTAAAAAAAAGAGTAAACACAATCTTAACGCGGTTTACTCTTTTGATTTTTTTAGAAGAATTTTCTAATATCTTGCTAAGCGGCGATCACCTTGACCAAGCCGTCAACGATTTTTTCAACTTGGTTTGCATCGTCACCTTCAGCCATAACGCGGATTAACGGCTCAGTACCTGAAGCTCGAATGACCAGTCGACCCGACTGACCAAGTTCTGCTTCAGCATCCTTAATTGCTGACTGGATATGATTATCAGCCAATGGAGATGCACCAGAATAACGCACATTTTTAAGCAATTGCGGCACAGGCTCAAAACGGCGGGTGACTTCACTCACCGGCTTACCCATTTTTTGTGTGCATGCCAAAATTTGTAATGCTGCAACAAGGCCATCACCTGTTGTTGCAAAATCGCTCATGACAATATGGCCCGATTGTTCGCCACCTAAATTGAAGCCATGCTTTCGCATATGCTCAACGACATAGCGGTCGCCCACTTTGGTGCGCGCCAATGATAAATCAAGGTTAGCAAGGTGTCGTTCCATGCCAAGATTGGACATGACGGTTGCAACCACACCATCACCTTGCAAACGGCCTTCTTTGGCCCAAGATTCAGCGATCAGCGTCATTAGTTGATCACCATCGACCACTTGGCCTTTTTCATCGACGATCAACACGCGGTCAGCATCACCATCTAAAGCAATACCAACATCAGCGCGTACTTCGTGCACTTTTTTGATCAAAGCCTCTGGATGCGTAGAACCGCAATTTAGATTGATGTTTGTACCGTTTGGTGTATTGCCAAGCGTTACGACCTCAGCACCCATTTCCCAAAGAACAGATGGCGCAACCTT
>JAHDEP010000155.1 GCA_020628775.1 Rhizobiaceae bacterium
CTCGTGTACTCGTATCTGATAAACTATCTGAAACAGCTGTCCAAATTTTCCGCGATCGTGGATTGGAAGTTGATTTTATGCCAGACCTTGGCAAAGACAAAGAAAAACTGCTTGAAATCATTGATCAATATGATGGTTTGGCAATCCGTTCAGCAACAAAAGCAACGGAAAAACTCATTGCCGCCGCAAGCAATCTTAAAGTGATTGGCCGTGCTGGTATTGGTGTTGATAACGTGGATATCCCAGCGGCGTCCCGTCGTGGTATCATCGTCATGAACACACCGTTTGGTAACTCAATCACAACGGCTGAACATGCTATTGCGATGATCTTTGCTGTTGCGCGTCAATTGCCTGCGGCAGATCTTTCAACACAAGCTGGTAAGTGGGAAAAATCCAAATTTATGGGTGTAGAAATTACCGGCAAAACACTTGGTGTTATTGGTTGTGGTAATATCGGTTCTATCGCTGCATCACGCGGTATCGGGCTAAACATGCGCGTGATCGCATTTGATCCGTTCTTATCTCCTGAGCGTGCTGAAAAATTGGGTGTTGAAAAAGTTGAGCTGGATGAATTGTTATCACGTTCTGACTTCATCACATTGCATGTTCCGATGACGGATAAAACGCGTGGCATTATCAATGCAGAAGCGATTTCAAAAATGAAAAAAGGCGTTCGCATTGTAAACTGTGCACGTGGTGGTCTGGTTGTCGAAGCTGATCTTGCAGAAGCTTTGAAATCCGGACACGTAGCTGGCGCTGGTTTTGATGTGTTTGAAACAGAGCCTGCGACAGACAGCCCGTTATTTGGTTTGCCAAACGTTGTTTGTACACCGCATTTGGGTGCATCAACCACAGAAGCGCAAGAGAATGTAGCTTTGCAAGTTGCTGAACAGATGTCTGATTATTTGCTTAAAGGCGCAGTGACAAACGCGATCAACATGCCGTCTATCTCTGCTGAAGAAGCGCCACGCTTAAAACCATTTGTATCATTGGCGGATGTACTTGGTGCATTTGTTGGTCAGGTGACTGAAAGCGCGATTAAAGAAGTTGAAATTCTTTATGAAGGTTCAACAGCTGAAATGAACACAAAGGCGCTGACAAGTGCTGTTCTTGCTGGTCTTATTCGTGAGCAAGTGGCTGATGTGAATATGGTGTCTGCTCCGATTATGGCTAAAGAACGCGGTATCGTGTTGTCAGAAGTTAAGCGTGACAAATCTGGTGTGTTTGATGGCTATATCAAGCTAACTGTGAAAACCGATAACACAACACGCTCTGTTGCAGGTACTTGTTTTGCTGATGGCAAACCTCGCTTCATCCAAATCAAGGGTATCAACCTTGATGCAGAAGTGGGTCGTAACATGGTTTACACAACAAACGCTGATGCGCCTGGTATTATCGGTTTGCTTGGTACTGTGTTTGGCGAAGCGGGTGTTAACATTGCTAACTTCCAGCTTGGTCGTAACCAGCCTGGTGGTGATGCAATTGCGTTGCTTTATGTCGATGAGCCGGTTGCAGAAGACGTGCTCGACAAAGTTCGTTCACACAAAGAAATCGTCTCAGCTAAACCACTCGTATTTAACGTTGAATAGTATAAATACTGGTAGATATCCGTACAGGTTGAATAATAGCCTGTATTTCACTGGATATTTAGTGTTTTTAATGAATAAAGTTTGAGCTAAGGCTCGATTTTCGACCCGCATCTCTTTATAGAGATGCGGGTTTGTTTATTTCTTTGGGGTGTGTCACCCCAAAACTTCATGAGGTTCATATGACAAATGTAGTGGTAGTCGGCTCCCAGTGGGGCGATGAAGGTAAAGGCAAGATTGTTGATTGGCTGTCAGAACGCGCCAATGTTGTTGTGCGTTTTCAAGGCGGGCATAATGCTGGCCACACATTGGTTATTGATGGTGTGACATATAAATTGTCTTTGCTGCCATCTGGTGTTGTGCGCAAAGGCAAATTAGCTGTTATCGGCAACGGCGTTGTGATTGACCCACATGCACTTGTTGCCGAGATTGATCGTCTTGCAGAACAAGGTGTTGATATCTCGCATAACACACTTCGTATTGCAGATAATGCGACATTGATCCTATCTCTTCATAGAGAGCTAGATGGTTTGCGCGAAGATGCAGCATCTACTGGCACGAAAATTGGTACTACCCGCCGCGGCATTGGACCTGCTTACGAAGACAAAGTTGGTCGCCGATCTATCCGTATGATGGATCTTGTAAATACTGAAACTCTCCCTGCAAAGGTTGAGCGTTTGCTAACCCACCACAATGCATTGCGTCGTGGTCTTGGACAAAATGAAATTGCTGTTGATACGCTAATTGAAGAATTGATGGCGATCCGTGATCGCATGTTGCCGTTTATTGAATCTGTTTGGTTGTTACTGGATAAAAAACGTAAAGCCGGTGAACGCATCCTGTTTGAAGGCGCGCAAGGTACTTTGCTTGATATCGACCACGGGACATACCCGTTTGTAACATCGTCCAATGTTGTCGCGGGTCAAGCGGCTGCAGGTTCTGGCATGGGACCAGGTTCACTTGGGTATATTCTTGGTATTACCAAAGCTTACACAACACGTGTGGGTGAGGGGCCTTTCCCAACTGAGCTTGATGATGATGACGGTCAAAGACTAGGTGAGCGCGGACACGAGTTTGGTACAGTGACTGGTCGTCAGCGTCGTTGTGGTTGGTTTGATGCAGCGCTTGTTCGTCAATCTGTTGCGGTAAATGGTATTACCGGTATCGCGCTAACAAAGCTTGATGTTCTTGACGGATTTAAAGAGCTGAAGATTTGTGTTGGCTATGAATTAGATGGCAAACGCATTGATTATTTGCCAGCAAGCCAAGGCGCGCAGGCGAGAGTAGTTCCGGTTTATGAAGTTATGGAAGGCTGGAATGAAACAACTGTTGGTGCTCGCTCCTGGGCTGATCTTCCTGCGCAAGCGATTAAATATGTTCGCCGCGTTGAAGAGCTGATTGGTGCGCCTGTATCAATGTTATCCACAAGTCCTGAAAGGGACGATACGATACTTGTGACTGATCCATTTGAAGATTAAGGTCTTTTTTGATCATTATGGTTATAATTTTGCCGTAAAAGTATCAGATTGTAAGTTTTTGCGAGGTTAGAAATGGCTGACTTTACCGGAGTTATCAGACGGGCTGTCGATGGGCTGGCGAATAATACGCCAGAAGCGAGACAAAAAGTCTATGATCGTGCGCGTCAGACCATTCAACGCCAACTCGAAGCTATGCCCAATTCTAGCAGTAGTGCTATTTTTGAGCGTCAGTTATCAAGTGTTGAAGATGCAATCAAACAAATCGAAGCTGAATATGCTGGCGGACAACCTGTGCAAAGTGAGGCTTCAACGCCCCCGGCTAGCACTCCTGCGGCAAGCGCACCTACGCCCCCTGTAACTACATCACCAGCACCTACAACGCCGGCACCAGTTGCACCAGTTATAAAACCTGCAGCACCTGAGGAACAGGCAAAGGCGCCAGTGGTTGAGGAGCCAAAACCTGAACCTGTTTCAGAAGCACCAAAGCCGGTCGAACCTGCACCAACGCCAAAAACTGAACCCTTTGCTCCAAAAGATGAGCCTGTCGTAGAGCCTTATGTAGAGCCTGAGCAAACGAAAGCACCAGAGGTGGAAGAGGTTGTTTCAGCTGATGAACCGCCGCAAAATGATGCACCTGTAATTGCACCAGTTGCTGAACCTGAGCCAGAGTCAGAGCCAGAAATTGAGCCGGAGCCCGAAGTGGAGAAGGTTCCAGAAACGCTTGCCGTTGAGCCTGTTCAAGAGGTGAAAGAAGACGTCTCTGAGCCGATTGAAGAGACACCATCTTCAAATGAAATTGATGATGAATTGGCAATACCGGTTGTAGAAAACAGCGTTGAAGCTACATCGGTCGTTGATGATAAGGTTTCTGAAATCGTCAGTGATGTAACGTCAAAAATTGATGCTGATAAATCTAGCAAAGAAATGCCAAAAGCAGATTCGTCGTTTTTAACCGATGACAGCATAATTGATCAGGCTGTGGGTGAAATTAAGTCTAGCCTTCAGGTGGACACATCTGAAACAAATCCAGATTTTCCTGACCATGATGCAACATTTGGGTTTGGGGCAGAAGCTTTGCCTGAAGCACCTGAGCCTAAGCGTAAAAAATCTCCAATTGTTATGATTATCGCGGCTATTTTATTGGTCCTTGCTGGATCAGCCTATGGTGTTTGGCGTTATGGTCTTGGTGGTTTTGGCGGCGGCGAAACTCAAATCGCGACCGCGGAAGACACATCATCTCAAACTGAGCAAACCGCAAGCGAAGGTGAAACGCCGGAAGAGCGTGAGGTTGTTACTAAAGTTGAGGAAACGACCCCAGCAGCTGAAGAAACCGCACCTGTCGGCGATGCAGAGA
The DNA here is from genome assembly GCA_020628775.1 of Rhizobiaceae bacterium. Classification (GTDB taxonomy): domain Bacteria; phylum Pseudomonadota; class Alphaproteobacteria; order Rhizobiales; family Rhizobiaceae; genus Lentilitoribacter. The sequence continues at coordinate 4,419 of JAHDEP010000155.1, forward strand.
AATTTACTCAGCGGCTAAATGCTGATGGCACGGAGGAAGATGTTGGTCCTTCACCAGAAGTGATAAACGGTCTTCCTGGTGAAGAAGGGCGTTCTGTTGCTGAACTATCAGGTGGTGAAACGACAACTGAACTTGCGCAACAGCCGGAAGCCGCTGCAGATGGCACACCAGCAATTGAAAAAATGCTGTTTTATGAAACAAGCTTAGGTTTGGAACAGCAGGCTCGCTATGAAGGTGGCGTGACCTGGAGTGAAGAGGTGGAGTCCGATGGAACCGCTTCTCGTCCGTTCATCCGAGCTCAAATTCAGGTTCCAGAGCGTAATTTATCCATTGATATGTCCATCAAGCTTAATGGCGATCAGACCCTGCCGGTCAGTCACTTGATCGACATTAATTTCTCCCTCCCTGACGATTTTGAAGGAGGAGAGATTGACCAGGTCACTGAAGTTAAGATGAAAAATACAGAAGAGCAGCCAGGTGATAGACTGGTCGCAATTTCTGCGAAAATCGATACGACTTTCTTCGTTGTTGGCTTGGAAAATGATGATCAAGATGTGGTTGCCACAAACTTGCAATTGCTCTCGAGGAGAAATTGGATCGATATTCCTATTTCTTACAGCAATGGTCGCAAAGCGTTGATTACTTTGGAAAAAGGTGCCAGCGGAGTGGCGATTTTTGATAAAGTACTCGCCGCATGGGAACGCAGTCCCGTCCAATAGTTATACAATCAAAAGGTAGGGGTAAGTATGTCAGGTCACGGTTATGATAAAGGTCGGCTTGACCTACCTTTTGTTGGCATCTCAACATTTGGCAAAAACCAATATGTCGAGGACTGGGACAATATCAACGCGGATGTTGCCGTCTTAGGTGCGCCATTTGATTTCGGAACGCAGTGGCGTTCAGGTGCAAGATTTGGCCCACGTGCGATCAGGGAAGCATCAACATTGTTTTCATTTGGACATGGTGGTGCTTACGATTTTGAAGATGATGTAACTTATCTGCCCGCTGACGAGGTGAAAATTGTCGATCTTGGCGATGCGGATATTATTCACACCGATACAATCAACAGCCATAAAAACATTGAATATGGTGTTCGAAAAATTTTAGATGCGGGCGCGTTACCTGTTGTGCTTGGTGGTGATCATTCGATTAATATTCCATGTATCAACGCGTTTTCTGAGCAAGAGCCGATCCATTTAGTGCAAATCGATGCGCATCTTGATTTTGTCGATGAGCGCCATGGCGTGAAATATGGTCACGGAAATCCCATGCGACGTGCGGCTGAAAAAGACTATGTAACCGGATTAAGCCAGATCGGCATTCGCAATGTGTCTTCTACCGCAAAAGAAGGTTATGAAGCTGCGCGTGAAATGGGTTCTGATATTATTTCAGTTAGAAAGTTTAGGCAGCTCGGGCTTGAAAGCATGCTGGAACGTATCCCTGAAGGTGTGAGATATTATGTCACCATTGATATTGATGGGTTTGATCCATCAATTGCAGCGGGCACAGGAACGCCTAGCCACGGCGGGTTTTTATATTATGAAATTCTAGAATTTTTGGATGGCTTGGCGCAGCGCGGTGATATTGTTGGGCTAGATCTGGTTGAGGTTGCGCCAGATTATGATCATACGGGATCAACCGCTGTTCTAGCTGCTCAGATTTTGATGAATACCATTGGGCGTATCATGCACTATCGAAAATAGTGCATGATAATTTTTTTATATTAAGCGTCTTCAGCTTCGACAGTTACGAGAGCTTGTTGTGCTTCAAGCGCAGCTTTACGAACCGCTGCCTGCACTTTTTCAAATGCACGTACTTCGATCTGGCGTACGCGCTCACGTGAGATTGAAAACTCACCTGAAAGCTCTTCAAGCGTCAGTGGATCTTCGCTCAAACGACGCGCTTTAAAGATACGCTGCTCACGTTCGTTTAGAACGCTGATTGCGTCTGTTAGCATGTCACGGCGTGTTTCAAGCTGATCCTGTTCAACCAAGATCTCTTCCTGACTACGGCTGTCATCAACAAGCCAATCTTGCCACTGGCCTGTTTCGCCTTCACCCGTTTTAATTGGGGCGTTCAGCGAAGCATCACCGCTTAGACGTTGGTTCATAGAAATAACGTCTTTTTCAGGAACCTGAAGCTGTGTAGCAATCAGCTCAACCTGATCAGGAGTTAGATCATTCTCATCAATTGCCTGAATGCGGCCTTTGATTTTGCGAAGGTTAAAGAACAAACGCTTTTGGTTTGCTGTTGTACCCATTTTCACGAGCGACCATGATCTTAGGATGTATTCCTGGATAGATGCTTTGATCCACCACATTGCATATGTTGCAAGGCGGAACCCGCGTTCTGGGTCAAATTTCTTAACCGCTTGCATGAGACCCACGTTACCTTCAGACACAACTTCGCCAATCGGCAAGCCGTAGCCGCGATAACCCATTG
>JAHDEP010000448.1 GCA_020628775.1 Rhizobiaceae bacterium
TTACTGGCTTCAGTCATCGAGAATTAGCTGAGATGTTAGGCACACATCGTGAGACTTTAACACAAACGATGAATGACTTAAAGCAAGATGGTGTTTTACATACATCAAGGCTAAATATTGAATTGCTTGATATTGAAAATTTACGACAAATCTCAAAACGGATGTAATAGCTAGTCAATGCTAGTGAGCATTCTGTATGCATTAGCTGCTTTTCACTAATTATTAGGCGTGTAACGATGTAAACCGTTTCTTTAGATCAGTTCGCGGTATCTGGTGCTAATTGATTACTTAGCTTTTTCATCTAGTAGTCCACATTATTTCAAATTGACAAAAACAAACGTTCTGATAAACTAAATGCGACGCTCCCACTGGGGGCGTTTTGTATTTAACACACCGCAATCGGAGCAATGCCCATGACTTGGGGCGCACCCTCTTCTCTTTCCCCGCAACTCCCCGTGCTGCTGGCCGCGCAAGATGACACGCTGGCTAGCCAATGGCAACAGCAGCTTAGCCATCATCCTCAAATCACCATTGCTGGCATCGCCAGTGATTTGGACATGCTCGGCACCATGCGTCAGCAGGCCAAGTTTGCCATCGTCGATGCGCTCATCTTTGGCAGTGGCGCCCGCATTGTCGAAATCGCGCAGCAATATGATGGATTTTTGTATGTCCAAATGCCAGCGCAAGCGGCAGATATTGACTGTCAAGACGTTGAAAACGCAGTGCGAAATATTCGCATCGCTCGCAAAAACTTGGATCTGCAACAGGTCGTAGACGACATCTTGGCCAATGCGGAAACGGTTGCACCAACGCCACAAGCTGCCCAATTCAATGGCCTCGGACGTGGTTTGCCGAATGTCACGCCGAGTACCACTGGCCTCAAACGCATCGCCGTTTGGAACCTGATCGGTGGGGTTGGCAAAAGCACAGTTGCGGCTAACTTAGCGCTTGAGGCATCACGGCGGGGGTATCCAACGCTGCTGATTGAATTGGGCTATCCCAGTGACTTTGAACTGATGCTGGAGGCCCAATCGCCGCAGCGTAATTTATCGTATTGGTATAGCAACCCCAGCGTGGACACGCTCAAAGGGGCGCTGCGTGAGAAGGATGGGCTGG
>JAHDEP010000449.1 GCA_020628775.1 Rhizobiaceae bacterium
GTAAATGCAAAAGTAATAAATTCAGTCTCTCGCAAAATAACTTCAAAGAAATACTGAAGCCCTTCTTTGAACAAACTCCAGTAGCGACGGACAGCACCGTCAGCATGTTTCTGCAAAGTGCGGCCCTTGTTGTTTTTAATAGCTTGGGAACCCAAAGCGATGCACCAAGCGTAAGCCAAGGTTAGCAAAACAAGTAACCGCTCTAAATGGTCAGGGTGAGAAATACGGCAAGATTGCCATTGCCAACCACCACTTTTCAAATCGCGAAAAGCCTGTTCTTCCCAGTTTCGGTTGCCATAGTTAAGAGCAGAAATGGAAAAGTTATTGGTCACCAAAGCCCAAGGTTCATCATATCCATGAGACCAAACTGCTAGTGCTCTGGCCTCAAGCCGGCCTCTGGTTTTAAAGACTTTTCCATCGCAAGACCATTCTTCACCTTGGCTGACCATTTGAGCAATAGTGAACTCACCATCAGAGGTGCAAACCTTTGTCTGACAAGTGACTCGAAAAAGATAATGCCATCCCAGATTTGCAACACAACGACACAAAGCCGGAGATGTCCCGATACCACGATCAGCCATCACGGTTACTTTGATCGATTCATCGATTCCCGCTCGTACCGCTTGAAGAAGAGTTCCAATCATCTTAACTTGGCCTTCAGCCGGATAGGCTTGGCTATCATTGGCCTGATAACATCGCCACGCTACTGGAATACATCTCTGTTCCCATGCAATTCCAACAACCATCGCACCCAAGCGATCTGCCAGTTTTGTTTCATCAACCAACAGGACAATCTCTTTTTCACCTAATTGATCTACCAGCCATTTGGTCAATTGGGTGAAAAATTGACTCAATGGAAATTTTTCATTATCCAAAAATCTTCTCCAGCGTCTGGCACAACTGTCAATTCGTTCCCCAGTCGCTACTTGGCGAGCTACTTGATGTTGCTGACAGCTTTCCGCTTGAATAATTCCCATGCTAAAAAGCGACACATTATCGATTTGCCAGCTATTCAAGCAGGTCAAGTGATTAGCGATATCTTCGCTCCATTGATAAAGTACACGGTGATTCATCTTTGTCTCCTATTGCTTGTTTTGGTGAACAAAAATAGTG
>JAHDEP010000156.1:0-1302 GCA_020628775.1 Rhizobiaceae bacterium
AGGGTGATGAGTAATAATCTCGATGCACCGTTTTTAATGGTGCAAGCGTTTACGCATTTGCTCTCAAAAGCTAAAGGTTCAATCGTCAATATCACATCAATTTCGGGCTTTCGCGCCAGCACCCTTCGTGTGGCCTATGGCACGTCAAAAGCAGCACTTGCGCATTTAACTTTGCAGCAAGCTGTTGAGCTTGGCGAGATGGGCATTCGCGTTAATGGCGTTGCGCCCGGACCGGTAAATACGAAGCTTGCGCTCGCAGTTCACTCGCCTGAAATACGGCAGGCATATCACGATACTTTAGCGCTTAATCGTTATGGCACGGAAGATGAAATTGCCAATGCAATTGTCTTTCTAACAAGCGAAAAAGCAAGCTTCATTACCGGCCAAATTTTGGGCGTAGATGGCGGCTTTGAAGCTGCTGGAATTGGAGTGGCTGCACTACGAGATTAAACGATAAAAAATAGGTCGCATAAGCGTGTTAATTTGTCGTGTTTGTGTTTGACCTTACATATATAAAATACTATTTTCCAACCGAATGTACGATGGTGCCTTTTAAAAGGCTGAAAGAGATTTTGGTGCGGCTGACTTAAATCAAGGGCCAATTCCTGAACTATCGATCATCAGAGCAAATTTTATTGTTTCTCTGGCGTCTCGTGCATCCTAGATGATGAAACAAACGGAGGCGCAATATGCGAAATTTCCTTACGATCAATATTACAATTCTCCTCGCGGGATCCAGTCAAGCCTTTGCACATGCCGGCCATGTTGGCGAGCTTGCGGGCCATGCTCATTGGGTGGGTGTTGCAGCTGTCGTTGCTGCAGCTACCATTGCTGCAATTTTGGCCAAAGGCAAAAAGGCTGAAGACGAAGAAGCTTCGGACGAAGAAGTTTCTGACATTGAGCAAGAAGCGGGAGAGAGCGCGTGAGCGATCAAGAAAAAATAGGCATCATGGTGTGTGGCCATGGAAGCCGGAACCAAAATGCAGCCAAGCAATTCTCATCTGTCGCGCGTGGTTTAAAAGAGCACTATCCTGACGTGCCTGTGGAATACGGCTATTTGGAATTTTGCAATCCTGTGATTTCTGATGGTTTGGATAAACTACGTGCGCAGGGCGTCACTCGTGTTTTAGCAGTTCCAGGCATGTTGTTTGCTGCCGGGCATGCAAAAAACGATATCCCATCTGTTTTAAATACGTATCAAGCGCAAAATCCAGGCATGGTGATCAATTATGGTCGCGAACTGGGTGTTGATTTGAAAATGACCCGTGCTGCGGGTGAGCGTATTCAAGAAGCAATTGATGC
>JAHDEP010000156.1:1402-5057 GCA_020628775.1 Rhizobiaceae bacterium
TTCAGCTATGCAGATGAAGTGGCTGCAGAACATCCTGACATTCAGTTTGTGCAAGCTAGCTATTTAAATGATCATCCGTTGGTGATCGAAACCTTCAAGGATCGTGTTGAAGAAGTTAAAGTTGGTCAGGCCTTAATGAACTGTCAGCTTTGTAAATATCGCGAACAGGTTTTGGGTTTTGAAGACCAGGTTGGATTGCCGCAAGAGAGCCACCACCATCATGTTGAAGGTATCGGTGGTGGTTTGGAAGATTGCCCTTGTAAGGGTGATTGCGATGCATCTTGCCGTGATCCTGAGTTTTGCGAAAAACATGGCTTACCGTTCACTCCGGTTCATTCGCATGATCACAGTCATGAGCATAGTCATGATCATGAACACGATCACGACCACTCGCATGATCATCATCACCATCCATATCCACATGCCGACCATCCGTTAGGTCCGAAATCCATGGAAAAGAAGTCGTAGGTCCGATGGTGGAGCTCGACTACGAACGCGACCCGGGTGAAATATACCGTCAATCCTTTGCGACTATTCGTAATGAGGTTGATTTGTCGCGTTTTGATCCTGGCATGCAACAACTCGCCATCCGATTGATCCATTCTTGTGGAATGGTTGATGTCGTTGATGATATCGCTTTTTCACCCGGTGCATTTGATATTGGCCGTCAGGCGTTATTGGATGGCGGTTCGGTGATTTGTGATGTTGAGATGGTGCGTCATGGCATTATCAAGCGCCTTATGCCGTCTGATAACGAGATTATATGCTCATTGAACCACGAAGATGTGAGATCTATCGCGGATCAGCAGAAAACCACACGTTCAGCTGCGCAAGTTGAATTATGGCGCCCCAAATTGGCGGGCAGCGTGGTGGCAATTGGTAATGCGCCGACAGCTTTGTTTCGTTTGCTTGAACTGATTGGGGAAGGCGCGGTAAAACCAGCCTTGATCATCGGGATACCGGTTGGTTTTGTTGGTGCTGTTGAATCAAAAGAAGCGCTAATAGCGAACCAGCTTGATATCCCGTTTATTTCGGTTCGTGGACGGCGCGGTGGTTCGGCAATGGCATCTGCTGCGGTTAACGCGCTTGCGGGAAAGCTTGAAAATCATGGCTAAAGCACCTTGGTTGACAATATTGGGCGTGGGGGATGATGGACTAGCAAGCCTGAATTCCTCTGCTCGCACACTGTTTGATCAGGCTGAAACAGTCATCGCACCGGCGCGTGTGTTAGAAGTTATCGATACGGGCGATAAAAATACGATACCTTGGACATTTGGCGTATCAGAAACAATCGCCTTTATCAAAGAGCGTCGCGGCGAAGCGACAACTATCCTTGCAACTGGTGACCCGATGCATTTTGGCATTGGTGCGACACTACGCAAGTTTTTTGATGAAGATGAGATGCTGGTTATACCGTCACCATCGGGATTTTCATTAGCTGCAGCAAAACTGGGTTGGCGCTTGCAGGAAACTGCAATGATATCTTTACACGGAAGATCTGTTGCTGGGTTGGTTCCACATATTCAGCCCGGGCGTCAGATCATTTCACTAACTTCAAATGCAAAGACAATTTATGCAGCGGCGCAAAGTCTAGTGGAGCGTAAATTTGCAAAGTCAAAGCTCACCATTTTGGAACATATCGGTGGCTTTAGTGAAAAGATCTCGACATTTACAGCTCAACAGATTGTTGAGCAGGAGCAGGCATTCGCTGACTTCAATATGCTTGCAATTGAGTGTGTTGCAGAAGATGGCGCTGGGTTCTTCTCATGCGTTCCAGGTTTAGATGATGATGCGTTTTTACACGATGGTCAGCTCACAAAACGTGAAGTACGCGCTTTGACATTGTCACTTCTTGCACCATATCCGCATGCAATATTGTGGGATATCGGAGCGGGATGTGGCTCAATTGGCATTGAGTGGATGCGCGCAAGCCAAGGTGCAAAAGCCTTTGCAATTGAACAAGATGCATCTAGATGTGAGCTGATTGCAAAGAACGCAAATGTTTTAGGTACTCCGACCTTAAAGATCCATCATGGATCAGCACAAGAACAACTTTCAGAGCTACCAACACCAGATGCAATTTTCATTGGTGGCGGTCTCACATCAAAAGGTTTGTTTGATGCCTGTTGGGATGCTTTGCCAGTGGGCAAAAGATTGGTCGCAAATGCTGTAACCGTTCAAAGTGAAGCATATTTGACTGAGCTGTTTGAAGCCCATGGCGGCGAACTCACGCGATTACAGGTATCAAGAGCTATCCCAGTTGGTAAATTTCATGGTTGGAAGTCGAATATGCCTGTGACCCTATGGTCAGTGACAAAACAGAATATGAAAGGCGCTTGATATGACCGGAAAGCTTTACGGCATCGGCATGGGGCCCGGTGATAGTGAACTTATTACGTTAAAGGCGCTCAGAATTTTGCGTGCTTCTCCGGTTGTGGCTTATCCTGCACCTGATGATGGTGAAAGTTTTGCCCGTCAGATTGCAGCACCATTTTTATCTGAAGAACAAAAAGAAATTCCAATCATTGTGCCAATGCGTGTCGAACGTTTTCCAGCTCAAAAAATCTATGATCAAGCTGCGCATGCAATTTCCGAACATCTCAAACATGATCGCGATGTCGTAGTATTATGTGAAGGCGATCCATTCTTTTACGGATCGTTTATGTATCTGTATGAGCGATTGGCTGATGATTTTGAATGCGAGATTGTGCCCGGCGTGTCATCGATGATGGCAGGGGCTGCGGCTCTTGGTCGACCGCTTGCCGCGCGAAATGATGTTCTGACTGTTATTCCGGCGCCGCTGCCTGATGAAGATATCAAAGCGCAGATTGAAAAAAGCGATGCGATTTCGATCATCAAAGTAGGGCGTCATTTCGAACGCGTTGCCAAGTTGATTGAGGATATGGGTCTTACCGATCAGGCGGGCTATCTCGAACGCATTAGCCTGCAGGAGCAGAAAATCTATCCGCTTGCGCAAATGCCAGCCAAGAAGGCACCATATTTCTCGTTAATTCTCATTTATAAAGGGGCAGAGGATTGGGTTGAAACTCTTCCTGTCCCTGAACCTTCAAACTAGGTGCTCATGATGAAGCCTGCTGTTATTATTCTCACCAACTCTGCCCAAGCGCTCGCACAACAAATTGCGGATGGTATTGGCGGAGACGTTCACGGATTTTCCAAACGCGTTGAGGAAGCTGATGTCATCTTCGATGATGTGAAAACCCATCTTGCAAAACTCTTTGCAGAGCAGACGCCAATTCTTGCGATTATGGCAACAGGTGCATTGATCAGAATCTTGTCACCTTATTTGCATGATAAAAAATCTGAACCGCCGGTTATTGCGATTTCTGAGGATGGAACATCCGTTATTCCATTATTGGGTGGGCATCATGGCGCAAACAATTTGGCGCGTTCAATTGCATCAATTACCAAAGGCAATGCGGCGGTAACCACCGCGGGTGATCTAAAGTTTGGCATAGCACTTGATGAGCCACCGGAAGGATATGTTTTATCAAATCCAGATCAGGCCAAGGATGCTATGGCAGCGCTTGTGAATGGTGAGCGTGTGGATCTGGTTGGAAATTCAGATTGGATTTCACAAAGTCAGCTTGAGCTTGAAGAGGGTGGTGAAGTGCAATTGACCTTCACTGAAAAA
>JAHDEP010000156.1:5157-6780 GCA_020628775.1 Rhizobiaceae bacterium
CGTGTGCGCCATGCCATGGAACTTGCGGGCGAGGGACGTGATGTTGCGCTTGTGTGTTCAGGTGACGCGGGCATTTACGCAATGGCGACATTGGTCTTCGAACTGCTGGATAAAGCCTCAGATGAAGACGGATTAACGCCAGGAGCAAAGCGCATCGAGATTGCTGTCTCGCCGGGGATTTCTGCATTACAAGGTGCTGCAGCACGAATTGGTGCACCACTGGGCCATGATTTTTGCACAATCTCGCTCTCTGATCTACTTACCCCTTGGGAGGATATCAAGCGGCGAGTGTCTGCGGCTGCGATGGGTGACTTTGTGATTGCATTTTATAATCCTGTTTCGATGAAACGACGCACGCAGCTTGCTTGGGCAAAAGATCGTTTGCTTGAAGATCGTCCGGCGAGCACGCCAGTGATTTTGGCAACAAATCTGGGTCGTGATGGCGAGAAGGTGCGCGTTGTGCCATTAAGTGAGCTCGATATTAATGACGTTGATATGCTGACGGTTGTTATCGTCGGTTCGAGCGAAAGCCGCACGACGCATACGGGCGATGGGAAAACATGGGTTTATACCCCGCGCGGTTATTCAGGAAAAACTGGTTCTATTATGGGTGATAAAAAATGACGGTCTATTTTATTGGCGCGGGACCTGGTGCCCCTGATTTAATTACGGTGCGCGGGTTAAAGCTCATCGAAAATTGCCCAGTATGTTTATATGCAGGCTCGCTGGTGCCGGAAGAAATCGTCCAAGCTGCACCATCTGATGCGCTTGTGAAAGATACAGCGCCTATGCATCTCGATGAGATTATCGAAGATATAAAAGAGGCTCATGCGGCAGGCAAAGACGTTGCGCGGGTCCATTCAGGTGATCCGGCTATTTATGGCGCAACAGCTGAGCAAATGCGCCGTCTGGACGCGTTAGAGATCGATTATGAAGTTGTGCCGGGTGTACCAGCATTTGCAGGCGCTGCGGCGAAACTTGCAACAGAACTTACACTTCCGGAAATTGCGCAAACGGTAATTATCACGCGTACAGGCATGAAGGCGTCTTCCATGCCTGAAGGCGAGCAGCTTGAGGTCTTGGGTAAATCAGGTGCGACCTTGGCTATTCATCTATCGATCCGCAATCTTGATTATATCAAAAATTCGCTTGAGCCTTATTATGGTTTGGATTGCCCTGTGGTGGTTGCTTATCGTGCGACTTGGCCAGATGAGAAGTATATCTTCACGACTTTGGATAAGATGAAGGAAGATGTGCGCAAAGAGAAAATCACGCGTACCGCGCTCATTCTTGTTGGCAAGGTTTTTGGCGAAACTCAGTTCCGCGATTCTGATTTATATAATGCCGATTACAGCCACGTTCTGCGCAATAAAGGCAAAAAGAAACAGCGCAAAGTTGCCAGTTAATCGCTAGTTAGTCTTTCGGTCTTTGGATCATGATGACGGGTATTTGCGCATCACGCGCTGCTATGATTTTTGCGTAGGATTTTTCACCGCCTGAGTTGCGGGTGACAAGGTGCGTGATATTGTGTTGGGTAAATAGATTCTGTTCATCGGAAGCTGCGCTGTTTGGCAATCCTTGAATGATCTCATATGAGCTCAGTGGAACGTCATCTGGTTGATC
>JAHDEP010000157.1 GCA_020628775.1 Rhizobiaceae bacterium
TGTGGGAATTAGCAGGGTTCTTTGAGCAGATTGGTGTCGTTCAAGATGGTATCAATATGCTGACTAAACCTGTTGAGATTAATGATCAGGTAGATGCCAAAGAGCTTAAAGCCAAGGTTGGGACGATTTCTTATAAAGATGTGCGTTTCCACTACGGTAAGGAAAGCGGCGTTATCGATGACTTATCACTTGATATTAAAGCAGGTGAGAAGATCGGTCTGGTTGGTCGATCAGGCGCTGGTAAAACAACGCTTGTTAATTTGCTGTTGCGTTATTTCGATCTTGAAGCGGGTCAAATTTCTATCGATGGAATTGACATTTCAACCGTTAAGCAAGATTCGCTGAGATCGCAAATCGGTATGGTGTCGCAAGATACTTCACTCTTGCATCGTTCTGTCAGGGACAATATCGCTTATGGTAAGCCTGATGCGAGTGACGAAGATATACTTGAAGCGGCGCGCCGAGCAAATGCATTGGAGTTCATCGCTGGTCTTGAAGATATGAAAGGTCGCAAGGGGCTAGATGCACATGTCGGTGAACGAGGGGTCAAACTCTCAGGCGGGCAACGGCAGCGGATAGCAATTGCCAGAGTGTTCTTAAAGGATGCGCCAATTCTGGTTCTTGATGAAGCGACCTCTGCGCTTGATTCTGAAGTCGAGGCTGCCATTCAAGAAAATCTGTTTGATCTCATGCAAGGTAAAACAGTGATTGCGATCGCCCATAGATTGTCAACGATCTCAGCAATGGATCGTCTGATCGTACTTGATCAGGGTAATATCCTTGAGGAAGGAACACATGATGATTTGGTTGAAGAGGGTGGGATCTATTCCGATCTCTGGTCACGTCAATCAGGTGGGTTCATCAACATTGACGACAAACAAAAAGAGGCGGGGGAATAATTCCCCGCTTCTGCGAACAGTTAGAATTCAGCTCGTAGTTACTTGAATTTTGAATGATCGGGTGTCGAACACGAATCGCGCACGATCAGATCGCCGTGCAGCAATGCGCTTTCAATCGGGATGCTTCGATCCGGCAAATTATCCAAAAGGTGGTTCATGGCAATTTCACCCATTTGCCGGCGCGGTTGACGAATTGTTGTCAGGGCAGGGGTGACGTTATTTGCAAAAGGAATATCGTCAAATCCTATGACTGAGAAATCGCGCGGCACATTAAATCCGCGTGATTGCAAAGCGCTAATGGCACCGATTGCCGTATCATCATTATAGCAGAAAAACGCTGTTGGTAATTTGTCTTTGATAAACAATTGCTCGATAGCTGAGCGTCCACCTTCGCTGGTGCCGTTGCCGTTGACCTTCCACACATAGCTTTCATCAAATGAGCTGGCGAGCGCTGCGCAATAGCCTTGGTGGCGTAATTCAGAAACTGCGTCACCTTGTGGGCCGGAAATATACACAATGCGTTTATGGCCAAGTGATAATAGGTATTCCACCGCAAGCTTTGAAGCGTTGATATTATCGATCCCAACATAGCTCACATCCGTGTGCTCAATCGGTTGAGAGACTGTCACTAAAGGCGGCAATCGGTTACCTCGACCTTGCTCAACGTCTTGGATCGGCATGCTGCCTGTTAAAAGGATCAATCCATCCGTCATGCCGGAGGCGAGAAAGCGCATATAATTTTCTTCAAGATTGGCCTTACTTTCAGTCGCGCCAATTAAAAGTCCGTAACCGCGTTGATTGGCAACTTTTTCAAGGCCTGTAAGAATGCCAGGGAAGTTCGGATCTGAGATGGAGTTGGTCAACACCATCACCATTTTAGAACGCTGCATGCGTAAGTTTTGCGCCATGGGATTAGCGCGATACCCGGTGCGGGCGATTGCTGATGTGATTTTTTTGCGTGTGCTTTGCGTTACTTTTTCAGGGAAATGTAATGCACGGCTAACGGTCGCAATAGAGACCCCTGCAATTTTTGCGACGTCTTCAATTGTCGCAGGTTTCTTCGTAATTTTTTCCAAGCCGCATCACCCAAACCGCCAGCTCCTGGCGAAATTCACACCCGCATACTTAAGCGTGACTCAAATTTATTTATTTATTTCTATACTAAAATAACAGAATTAATCCAACATTTTAACGCAAGTAAATACATCTAACTTGGGCTGTAAGGTAAAATAAAAAGGTTTACATTGAAAATAAAAACGTTTACATTTTTTACAGATTGCAGAAACTTGCGGCTTTGGGAGGGGCTAAAATGTTTGAAGGCGCTCGTAGTTCTAACTCAATTTTAGCCGCGGATCGGATTAGCAAATCCTTCGGCGCGGTGCCCGTTCTTTTCAGTGTCAGTTTCGATATTGAGGCAGGTGAAGTCCATGCCTTGATCGGTGAAAACGGTGCGGGCAAATCTACCCTGATGAAAATATTAGCTGGCTTTCACGCACCCACTTCCGGGAGCGTTTATCTTGATGGGCAGCCAACAATTCTACCGCCAAACGGTAAAGCTGAAGATTTGGGTATTGTGCTCATTCACCAAGAGCTTAATTTGGCTGAACAGATGACTGTTGAGGAAAATATCTTCCTCGGGCGCGAATTGGTCAATGGCGCATTTCTTGACCGCGCTGCCATGCGCAACCAGGTCCGTGAACAGTTGCAGGAAATTGGTTTGGATATTTCGCCAACGGCTCGTATTTCCGATTTATCAATCGCACAAAAACAAATGGTGGAGATCGCAAAAGCGATGAGCCGTAATGCACGTGTTCTGATTATGGATGAGCCGACAGCCGTTTTGACCGAGGCAGAAACAGAATTATTCTTCCGCCAGGTTAAGCGCCTAAAGGAACGCGGTGTTGCTGTGATTTTTGTATCCCACAAACTTGCTGAAGTGAAAGAGATTTCAGATCGTGTAACGATCTTGCGTGATGGTCAATGGATCGGTACGAAAAATATCGCTGATGTATCTTTAGATGACATGGCACAAATGATGGTGGGACGCGAATTGTCCGATCTTTATCCGCCTATGAATGAAGTCAATATCGATGCGGATGTCATTTTAAAAGTCGAGGGGCTTTCAACAGTCAAGCTTGATGATGTGAGTTTTGAGCTGCGCAAGGGGGAGATTCTAGGTTTCTCCGGCCTTGTCGGCTCGGGACGATCAGATTTGTTTGAGGCAATTTGTGGTCTTCAACATGTGGATGCGGGATTGGTCTCGTTTGAAGGCGAAAATGTTCTGTTTTCCAATGTTGCACAGGCTCGTGAAAAAGGTCTGTCTTATCTGACCAAAGATCGCAAAAACAAAGGTCTGTTATTAGAGCAAAAGATGACGCCCAATATGAGCCTATTTGCTTTGCCAAAATTCATTAAGCACATGTTGCTTGATGGTCAGGCGGAGGAAAATGCCTTGGCGCGCGGCATACGTCGGTTTGATATTAGAACCCGTGATGCTGAGATTAAGGTTGGAGATTTATCCGGCGGTAATCAGCAAAAACTTCTGCTTGCTAAGATGATGGAGACTGATCCGAAAATCATCATCGTTGATGAGCCAACCCGCGGGATTGACGTGGGAACCAAACAACAAATTTACCATTTCATTGCAGCGCTTGCCAAAGAGGGGGTTTCGGTCGTGGTTATTTCATCTGAAATGCCTGAAATCATCGGCATCTGCCATCGCGTATATGTCATGCGCGAGGGCCGCATCATGGGCGTTCTGTCCGGTGGTGAAATTAATGAAAATGATATTATGCGGTATGCCGCCGGCCTGAAGGAGGCAAGTTGATGTCATCTGTCGAAGTTTTAGACACTGAAAATAGTCCATTGAAAAAGATCGATTTTAAAGCGATTGGCCCTGCCTTAGCGCTATTGATCCTATGTATCATTGGCTACTTGCTCAACCCAGCTTTCCTCGGGGAAGGTAATATCACCAATTTGCTGACACGTTCAGCCTTTATTGGGATCATTGCTGTTGGGGCGACTTTTGTCATCACAGCAGGCGGGATCGATCTATCCGTCGGTTCTATGGCAGCGGTGATTTCTGGCGTGATGATCATCATCATGAATGGGTTGATCGATACGTTGGGTGCGGGGCTTGCGACCGTGCTTGTTGGATGTGGCTGTAGTATTATTTTGGGCTTTGGCGCTGGTTGGATTAATGGTGCATTGACCACAAAAGGTAAGATCGAAGCCTTTATTGTCACACTAGGGACAATGGGTATTTATCGTTCGCTTGTCACCTATTTTGCAGATGGTGGTACGCTTTCCCTAAGCTTTGATCTCCGCGATGTTTATCGTCCGGTTTATTACGATAGCTTTGCGGGTCTGCCGATCCCAGTTTGGGTGTTTGCAGGTGTGTCGATTGCCGGTTGGATCTTGCTTAATCGCACAGCTTTTGGCCGCTATTGCACAGCGATTGGTTCCAATGAAAGCGTGGCTAAATATTCAGCGGTGAATGTCGATCGGATTAAAACCACGACCTATATTATTCAAGGGTTTTGTGTGGCACTCGCAACGATCATTTATGTGCCGCGTTTGGGTTCAGCATCAGCATCAACCGGTGTGCTTTGGGAACTTGAAGCGATTGCTGCGGTGATCATTGGTGGCACTGTCTTAAAAGGTGGTTATGGCCGAATTGGTGGCACAATTTTGGGCGCGCTTATCCTGACCACAATTGGAAATATCTTAAACTTTACTGACCTTATTTCAAACTATCTGAATGGAACGATGCAAGGTCTCATTATTATTATTGCTGTTTGGTTGCAACGTGCCGAATGGAGCAAAAAGAAGACTTAACTTCACGAAATTGACCTGCGGCTGAGAGGATCAGCTGCAGCGATAACCGCACGGCTTTCGTGCAAACTTTGAACCCGTTGGGAGGAACAACTATGTTTAAAAAAACGATATTTGCGTTAACTTTAGGTGCCGCAGTGGCATTGGGTGGCGCAGCAAATGCAGCCGATAAAATCAAGATCGGTGTGTCTTATCCGACACCAACTCATGCTTGGGCAGCCGGGATGAACTGGCATGCTGAACAAGCTGAAAAACGTCTTGAAGCTCTGTATCCTGATATCGACCTTATTTTGGTCAACTCACCTGATCCAGCTTCGCAAGCAAGTGCGCTTGAGGACATGGTTTCTGTGAACCAGATTGATGCGCTTGTTGTCTTGCCATTTGAATCTGATCCGCTAACTGATCCTGTTTTGAATGTTAAGAAATCTGGTGCTTTGATTACGGTTGTTGACCGTGGTCTTTCAAAAGAAGGTATCGAAGATATCTATGTTGCAGGTAACAACCCTGAGCTTGGCCGTGTGTCAGCTGAATACATGAAGGGTCGTCTAGAATCAGGCGATAACATCGTTATCCTTCGCGGTATTCCAACAACGATTGATAATGAGCGTTTTGATGCATTTATGGCTGAAATCGAAGGCACTGGCATCAATGTTCTAGATCACAAGCATGCGAACTGGAACCGTGATGATGGTTTTGAAGTTATGCAGGATTTCCTAAGCCGCTTCCCAGATATCGATGCTGTTTGGGCACAAGATGATGACATCGCAATTGGTGTTGTTGCTGCTCTTAAACAAGCTGGTCGTGATGGCGATGGTATGTTTGTTGTCGGCGGTGCCGGAATGAAAGAAACTATCAAAGCGATCATGGATGGTAATGAGCTACAGCCGATTGATGTGCTTTACCCACCGGCAATGCTTGCAACTGCGATGGACGTAACTGTTGCTGCATTTAAATCAAATGGCCCAGTTGCTGGTCGTTACATCCTTGGTGCAACATTGATCGATAAGAGCAATGCAGACCAATTCTACTTCCCAGATTCTCCATTCTAAGAAGTATTTCAACAAAACCATGAGGGCAATGCGAATTGCCCTCTCAACTTTTCTCGCGGAGAATTTCGATGAAAACGATAAAAGGTCCAGCGCTCTTTCTGGCACAATTTGCAAGTGATGAAGCGCCATTTAATTCCTGGGATAGCATTACCAAATGGGCTGCTGAATGCGGTTATAAAGGTGTTCAAGTACCAAGCTGGGATGCCCGATTAATCGATCTGGAAAAAGCTGCAAGTTCACGCGATTACTGCGATGAATTTAAAGGTGTGGCCGCAGAAAATGGTGTGGAAGTCACCGAATTATCAACGCATTTGCAAGGTCAGCTTGTTGCGGTTCATCCAGCTTATGATCAAGGCTTTGATGGCTTTGCAGCACCACATGTGCATAACAACCCAAAGGCACGCCAAGAATGGGCTGTTGATCAAATGATGAAGGCGCTAAGTGCGTCGAAAAATCTTGGCATTAAACAACATGTTTCATTTTCAGGTGCGCTCGCATGGCCATATTTATACCCTTGGCCGCAGCGTCCTGCAGGATTGGTGGAAGCTGCGTTTGACGAATTGGCCAAACGCTGGACACCGATTTTAAATCACGCCGATGAGTGCGACGTTGATATTTGTTATGAAATTCACCCCGGTGAAGATCTGCATGATGGTGTGACGTTTGAGATGTTCTTAGAACGTGTGAACAATCATGCCCGCTGTAACATGCTATATGATCCGTCGCATTTTATTTTGCAGTGTCTGGATTACTTAGATCACATCGATATTTATAAAGACCGGATCAAAATGTTCCACGTTAAAGATGCTGAATTTAATCCAACTGGACGTCAGGGTGTTTATGGCGGTTATCAAAGTTGGGTTGATCGGGCAGGGCGTTTCCGTAGTCTTGGCGATGGTCAGGTTGATTTTGGCGCTGTTTTTTCAAAAATGGCGGCGAACGATTTTGATGGCTGGGCTGTCGTTGAGTGGGAATGCTGCTTGAAACACC